>CAZWAX010000276.1:0-8082 GCA_964631985.1 uncultured Polyangiaceae bacterium
CCCCGGGGGCATGGCCGGTGCCCGCGCCTCGGCCTTGCCCGCCGAAGGCGCCAAGGTCGTCGTCAAGAGATTCGGAACCGCGGTCGACGGCAAGGGTGTGGCCACGACCGGCCCCGCCGCCGAAGTCGTCGACGCCATCCGGTCCGCCGGCGGCGAAGCCGTCGCCAACGGCAGCGACGTCGCCGATTGGACCGGGTCCGGAGCGCTCGTGCAGGCCGCCCTCGACGCCTTCGGACGCCTGGACGTCGTGGTCAACAACGCCGGCTTCGTCCGCGACCGGATGTTCGTCTCGACCTCCGAGGAGGAATGGGACGCCGTCGTCCGTGTGCACCTGAAGGGCCACTTCTGTGTCGCCCGCCACGCCACCGCGCACTGGCGTGACCGCGCCAAGGCGGGCGAGAAGCTCGACGCGCGCATCATCAATACGAGCTCGGGCGCAGGGCTCCAGGGCTCGATCGGACAAGGCGCGTACTCCGCCGCCAAGGCGGCGATCGCGGCGCTGACGCTCGTGCAGGCCGCCGAGCTCCGGCGCTACGGCATCACCGCCAACGCGATCGCCCCGGCGGCACGCACGCGCATGACCGAGACCGTCTTCGCCGAGATGATGGCGAAACCCGAAGAGGGTTTCGACGCGATGGCGCCGGAGAACGTCGCCCCGCTGGTGGTGTGGCTCGGCAGCCCGGAGTCGCGCGACGTGACCGGTCAGGTCTTCGAGATCGCCGGCGGCAAGCTGAACGTCGCCGACGGATGGCGGACCGGCGTCGGGATCGACCAGGGCGCACGGTTCGCGCCGGCCGAGCTCGGTCCGATCGTCCGCGACCTCCTCGCCAAGGCGACCCCGGCGCAGAAGGTCTACGGCTCCTGATCCCGTGAACTTCACCCTCGACG
Organism: uncultured Polyangiaceae bacterium; assembly: GCA_964631985.1. Classification (GTDB taxonomy): domain Bacteria; phylum Desulfobacterota; class Binatia; order UTPRO1; family UTPRO1; genus UTPRO1. The sequence continues at coordinate 889 of CAZWAX010000276.1, forward strand.
ACGAGCAGCGGCGTCTGCGCGACACGGCCCGCGCGTTTCTCGCGACACACGCCGGCTCGGCCGACGTGCGTGCCGCCATGGCGACCGAGCGGGGCTTCGATCCGGCGCTCTGGCAACGCATCGCCGGCGAGCTCGGCTGGCCCGCGGTCATCGTTCCCGAAGCGCAGGGCGGGCTCGGCCTCGGGCACGTCGAGCTGATGGTACTGATGGAGGCGATGGGTGCGTCGCTCCTCTGCGCACCCTTCTTCTCGACGGTGTGTCTCGGCGCGAACGCGCTCGTCGTCGGCGGCACGCCGGCGCAGCAGGACGCGTGGCTGCCGGGCATCGCGGCCGGCACGGTCACGGCAACGGTGGCGCATGCCGAGCCCGACGGACGCTGGGATGCCGCCGGCGTACAGGCAACGGCGCGCGTCGACGGCGGTGACGTCGTGCTCTCCGGGCGGAAGTCGTTCGTCGTCGACGGGCACACCGCCGATCTGCTCGTGATCGCCGCCCGGACGCCGGGCACGCAGGGGCAAGACGGCGTGCAGCTCTTCCTGGTCCCGGCAACGACGCCCGGGGTCGAGCGCCACGTGCTCGCCACGATGGACCAGACGCGCCGCCTCGCCGAGCTTCGCCTCGACGACGTGCGCCTCCCGAAGTCGGCCGCCCTCGGTGATGGCGCCGCCGATTGGCAGACCCTCGCGACGACGCTGCAGCTCGCCACCGTGGCGCTCGCGGCCGAGCAGGTCGGTGGCGCCGAGCGCTGCCTCGAGCTCGCGGTCACGTACGCGGGCGCGCGGGTGCAGTTCGGCCGACCCATCGGCTCGTTCCAAGCGATCAAACACAAGTGCGCCGACATGCTGATGCTGATCGAAGCGGCGCGTTCCGCGACCTACTACGCGGCCTGCACCGCGAACGAGCGGAGCCCCGAGCTGCCGGTTGCCGCGTCGCTCGCCAAGGCCTACTGCTCGGACGCCTACTTTCGGTGCGCCGCCGACAGCCTGCAGATCCACGGTGGCGTCGGCTTCACGTGGGAGTACGACGTACACCTCTACTTCAAGCGCGCCAAGTCGAGCGAAGCGCTCCTGGGGGACGGCACACACCATCGCGAGCTGGTGGCGCAGCACCTGGCGCTGTAACCGAATTTGGCAGATCCGGGGTGGAACGCACGAGGGCGGGCCAGCTCGCTGCGGCGTTCGGGCGCGGAATCCGTAGCCGCCCGGTGCGTCTCCGTGCTACGCACGTCCCAGATTCCCCGCCGAGGAGGCCGTACCCCCATGCCCGTGCTTCGCCGTGCCCTGACGCTCGTCCCGTTGCTCGTCCTGTCGTTTCTCTTGCTGGCCCTGCCATCGAGCGCGAGCGGCGCCTGCGCCGGGGATTGTGGGACCGATCTCGCGACGGTGCCGAAGAGCGTCGAGAAGTTCGTGAAGGTGCGTTGGAAGGCGGCGCTCAAGTGCGGCAAGAAGGCAAACCCGCCCTGCCCGACCGCGTGCCCGATGCCCGACGGTACCACCGACCCCTATCTGCTGTCGGCGACCTGCGCGGCGTTGATCGCGTGCAACCTCGACGCCCTCGCCGAGACGGCCTACGACGCCACCTGGGACGACACCGGCGTCTGCGCCGGTGCGCCGGCGACCGACTGCGGCAACGTTCGCGCCTCGACGGCCGGGAAGCTGGTCTCGACGAAGCTCACCCGCCGGCGCGCCAACAAGATGAACGTCTTCGCCAAGGACGTGACCAAGTGTCAGGCCAAGATCGCGAAGGTCCCCGGCTGCGATCCCGGCCTGTGCAACGACGCCCCAGACTGGATCGACGCCATCTTCCCCCTCGCGATCTCGCCGACCGGCTACCAGAGCCTGCCCTTCACCGTGGCCACGCCGGGTGAAGGGATCGCGACGTTGACGATCGCCACGGTCGGGACCGACTGGGGCCTCCGGGACAGCGAATCCGTCGTCGTGAGCTACGACCTCGACGGCGCGCCGCTCGGGCAGCTCGTGCTCTACGGCGGCGAGACGCCGACCGAGTATCGCGTCCTCCTCGGCGCCCTCACCGCGGGGGACCACGTGGTCGGCTTGCATCCCGAGAAGACCTCGAGCCCGAACCCCAAGGCGCCGGTGCAGGTGACCGCCGCCGCCGTCGTCGAGTCGATTCCCCCCGGGGATGCGCGCCATGACTTCACGCGCTTCGCGCCGATCGTCCACGGCATCGACGACGACCTGAACCCGTTCAGCAATCACCCCGGCTATGCGCGGAGCGACGTGCCGCTCATCATCTATGCGAAGCCGATGCCCCAGGTGGGCTACACCACCTACCGCTACGTCCTCATCTGGTCGAACGAGGACAAAGGCACTGGCGTGTATCCCGACGTGCTGATCGCCCGCTACGGGCGCACCACCGACATCGAGGGCATCGTCGAGGTCGACGTGAGCGACATGGGCGTGCTCCTCGAGACCCGCTATCGTCCCGACGAGAGCGGCGTCCTTCCCGTCTTCGCCGGACAGTTCCGCGGCGGCACGCACCCGATCGTCCGGGTCTCGACCGGGAACGGACTGATCGAGGACGACGGCGTGTCGACGCTGGCCTTTGGTCTCGCCCCCTACGAGTTCGACGACACCGGCCTCCCCCGCGAGCTCGGCATGGACCTCGAGCCGCTCTCGTACGCCATCATGGCGAAGGAGATGGATCGGGAGCAGAAGACGGAGACCGTGGGCCTCCCGAACACCAAGAAGCTGAGCAATGCCCGGAACTATCTCTTCATCGACTACGACATCGACGTGAACGTCGGCGGTCAGGTCCTGCGCGGCATCACGGTCATCGGCGGCATCAAGTACTATTCGGATCACAACGCACCGATCTCGGGCCTCAGCCCGCGCATCACCGACGGGGTCGGCCGGCTCGCGATCGAGGTACCGCCCGGGACGGACATCGCCGACATCCAACAGTACGGCATCCGCGGCGTCGGAACGATGTCGGGCACGCTCACCAGCCTCCGCGCGTTCCTCCTCGACGCCGACTACCTGCCGGGCCCCGACCTCACGTATACGGGGCCGCAGTTCCAGAGCGGTCTCGCGCCGGAGTGGGTGGCACCGTAGCTGCGCGCGACGGAGCTGACAGCGATGCTCACCGGGCACCGTAAAACTCTCGACATATCGGACAGCGGTCGCTAAACCTGACCGCGGCCAGGCCCGCTTTCGCGCCGTCCTCACCATGATCGACGCCCCACGTTGACGCATCACCGCAGCTCGCCCCCAACCGACCTCGTTCGAGGAGTCTGACGACATGTACATCGCCTACAGCGAAGAGCAGGAGACGCTGCGCCGCGATCTCCGCGCCTACTACGACGAGCTCTTGACCCCGCAAATCCGCGAGGAGCTCCATCACGGCCACGGGGTCGGGCCGACCATGCGCCAGGTCGTGAAGCGCATGGGCGCCGACGGCTGGCTCGGGATCGGCTGGCCCAAGGAGTACGGCGGTCAAGGCCGCTCGCAGATCGAGCAGTTCATCTTCTTCGACGAGTCGATGCGCGCCGGTGCCCCGGTGCCGATGCTGACGATCAACACCGTCGGCCCCACGATCATGCGCCACGGCAGCGACGATCAGAAAAGGTTCTTCCTCCCGAAGATCCTGAAGGGCGAGATCCACTTCTGCATCGGCTACACCGAGCCGAACGCCGGCACCGACCTGGCGTCGCTGAAGACGCGCGCCGATCGGGACGGCGACGAGTACGTCGTGAACGGCCAGAAGATCTTCACCAGCCTCGCCGGCGACTCCGACTACATCTGGCTCGCCGTGCGCACCAACCCCGACGTACCGAAGCACGAAGGCATCTCGATGCTGGCGATCGACCTGAAGACACCCGGCATCCGCGTCGACCCGATGCATCTCCTCTCCGAGCACGACATCAACACCGTCTTCTTCGACGACGTGCGCGTGCCGGTCACCTGCCTCGTCGGCAAGGAGAACGCCGGGTGGCGGCTCATCACCAGCCAGCTGAACCACGAGCGCGTGACGCTCTGCTCGGCTGGTCTGCTCGCGCAGGCCTACGAAGAGGTCGTCACGTGGGCGCGGGACACCAAGCGCCCGCAGGGGGGACGGGTCATCGATCAAGAGTGGGTCCAGATCGGACTCGCCCGTGTCGCCGCCGGCCTCGAGTTCCTCCGCCTCATCAATTGGAAGGTGGCGTGGACCGGCACGCAAGGCCGGCTCGACGTCGCCGATGCCTCGACGATCAAGGTGTTCGGCACCGAGTTCTACCTCGAGTCCTTCCGCATTCTCATGGAGATCGTCGGCCCGCGCGCGTACCTCCAACGCGGCTCGACCGACGTCGTCGGCGTCGGTCGGCTCGAGATGCTCTATCGGACCCTCATCATCCTCACGTTCGGCGGCGGCACCAACGGGGTGCAGCGCGACCTGATCGGCATGTTCGGGCTCGGGTTGCCCCGGATGCCCCGCTTCTGATCACGGCGAACGCAACCAAAGGACACGCCATGGACTTCTCTTTCAGTGACGAGCAACAGCAGATCGCCGACCTCGCGAAACAGATCTTCACCGACAAGGCGTCCCACGAACGGGTGCGGCAGATCGAGCGGGCGGGCGGTCCGCGCTTCGACCGCGAGCTCTGGGCCGAGGTCGCCAAGGCCGGGTTGCTCGGCATCGCCATCCCGCAGGAGCACGGCGGCGCCGGGCTCGGCTTTCTCGAGGTCGCGTTGATCGTCGAGCAGATGGCACGCGCGGCGGCGCCGATTCCGTTGCTGGAAACGGTCGTCCTCGGCGCGTTGCCACTCGCGGAGTTCGGCAGCGCCGCGCAGCAAGCCGCCTGGCTGCCGAAGATCGTCGACGGCTCGGCCATCCTCACGGCCGCACTCGTCGAGGATCAAGCCGAGACCGATCGCCCCGCTACGATCGCGCGGAAGGACGGCTCGAGCTGGCGGCTCTCGGGTGTGAAGACCTGCGTCCCCGCGGGCGAGCTCGCCGACCTCCTGCTCGTCCCGGCGAACGCCGACGGCAAGGTGGTCGTCCTCATGGTCGAGGCATCGACGCCCGGCCTCCGTACCGAGCCGCTCATGACCACGAGCGGTCAGCCCGAGGCGCGGATCGAGCTCGACGACGTGCGGGTCGGCGGCGATGCTTTGCTCGGCGACGTCGGGAAGGGCGCCCACATCCTCGATTGGATGAGCGAGCGCGCCACGACGGCGCTCGCGTGCGTCGCGCTCGGCGTCTGTGAGCAGGCCCTGGCGATGACCGCCGAGTACACCAAGAACCGGAAGCAGTTCGACCAGCCGATCGCCATGTTCCAGGCCGTCGGCCAACGCCTCGCCGACGCGTACGTCGACGTCGAGGCGATCCGTCTGACCGCCTGGCAGGCGGCCTGGCGCATCGCGGCCGGGATGCCGGCCACCCAGCAGACCGCCATTGCCAAGTTCTGGGCCGGGTCGGGCGGACAGCGCGTCGTCCATACGGCGCAGCATCTGCACGGCGGCATGGGGGTCGACCGTGACTACGCGCTGCACCGCTATTTCCTCTACGCGAAGCAGCTCGAGCTGACGCTCGGCGGCACGACGAGTCAGCTCAGGAAGATCGGCCGCATCATCGCCGCGGAGGCCGGTACCGAGGCGCGCGACCGGCCGTGACCGAGGCGGCTCCCGGCGGGTTGCATCACGTCGATCTCACGGTCGGCGATTTCCGGCGCTCGAAGGGGTTCTACGGCGAGGTGCTGCCGCGCATGGGCTTTACTCGCCTCCCGAAGGAGTTCGGTGCCGTCGCGTGGCGCGGTCAGAGCATCATCGCGATCCAGCCGGCGAAGCCGGAAGAGCGCGACCGCGTGCACAGTCGATACGCGCCGGGCCTGAATCACCTGGCGTTCCGGGCGCCATCGCGAGAGGCCGTCGATGTGCTCCACGTCGATCTCGTGGCGCTCGGCGTGACGATTCTCGACCCCCCCGCCCACTACCCGTACAGCGAAGGGTACTACGCGGTCTTTTTCGCCGATCCGGACGGACTGAAGCTCGAGTACGTGCACTGCCCCGCCCTGCCGTAGCAGCGGGGCCTACGACTCCGGCAGCGGAAACCGAGCGCACGCGCCACCCACCATGCGCGGATACTCCGCACGCGTCGGCTGGTGAGCCCACCGCACGAACTGACGGTAGACGTCGCACCGCGCCTTCACCGTCGTGAGCGCCGGGTCGTTCTCGACCCCGGCGAGCGCTTCCTCCGCCGTGATCATCCCTCGCGCCATCCGAACGCCACCGTCCGCCGTGGTGTCGAAGACGAGGAAGCGGCCGTCCGGCGTCTCGAACGGTTCCCAGCGCGGCCCTGCGCCCGCGGATGGGCCGCCGTTCGGGTCGCCGGTGCGCGCGAACGCCGCCCAGTAGCGCATCATCTGGCTGGAGAGCATGAGCCGTCCGGGCTCGTCGGCCGTCGAGAAGAGCAGCGTGGTTTGGTTGCCGAGGTCCCAGTGTCCGAAGACGAAGGGGATCTCGAGCCCGTGCGCGGCCCCGAGCAGCTTCGACACCTCGACGGTGAAGACCGTCGGCTCCTCGTCCCAGTCGAAGCGATAGACCCACACCGAGGGCCCCTGCACCGCGCGCATGCGGGCGGCCGGCTCGTCGGCACCGCGCGCCTTCCAATGACGGCTCAGATGTCGCGCGGTCGCCTCGTAGAGCACCGGATCGCGGACGACCGGGACGAGGCCGAGCAGGCGCCAGGTAAACTCCGGGTTCAGGGCCATGAACAGCTTGTTCTCGTCCTTGTTGGTGCCGAGCACGGTCGGGAGGCGGTTGTAGTCGCCGCGCGCGACCACCTCGAGCGGGTCGCCCGCCGGGAGCACGACGCCGTCCCGGAAAAGCTGCGGCACGTCGATCAGCCCTTCCTGCGACTCGCGACGGTACGCGGTGAGCACGTCGCCCGCGGGAATCGCGCGCAGCCGCGCGGCGATCTCGCGCGGCGAGAGCGCCGCCACGCGGGCTTTGGCGGCGCTCCGATCGCCGGTCTCCTTCGCCAGCAGGCGGAGCAGGATCTCGTTCGCGCTGTTGCGATGACCCGCGGGGACGTCGTCGGCGAAGCCCTCGGCCTCCTCGAGCGTCGTCGTGGCGGTGCCACCGCTCTGGACGACGGCGCGATGCACCAGACCCCGGGCACGCGGCGAGAGCAGCAGGGAAAAAACGTCGCGGCCTCCGGCACTTTCGCCGAAGATCGTCACGTTCGACGGGTCGC
>CAZWAX010000277.1:0-8063 GCA_964631985.1 uncultured Polyangiaceae bacterium
GCCGCGCGCAGCTCGGCGACCTCGGCTGCGAGCGCCGGATCCGCGGCGAGGGCCGCCTCGAGATCACGGGCTTCCTCGGCCGTCAGGTCCGACAGCACGTAGCGTGTCAGCAGCTCGTCCCGGTCGTCGCGGTCGGTGGGGATGATCGTCATCGGCTCACATCATCCTCTCGCCCAGGAGGGCCCGCAGGCTCAAGAGACCTTTGCGCGCCCAGGTCTTCACCGTCCCGAGCGGCGCGTCGAGCTCGAGCGCGATCTCGCTCTGGCTGAGGCCCCGGAAGTACGCGAGCTCCAGCACCGTGCGCTGGGTCTCGGGCAGGGTGGCCAACGCGCTGCGCACGCGTTCCGTACGCTCGCGTTCCGCGAGCGCCTCGAGCGGGGAGACCGACACGCTCCCCGCCGACGGATCGGCGCTCCATTGCGTGAGGAGCCGCCGGCTGCGGCCACGCGAGCGCAGGCGATCGATCGCGCGCGAGCGGGTGAAGGTCACGAGGTAGGCCGTCAGCGTGCCGCGCGTCGGGTCGTAGGTGGAGCCCTGTCGCAGCACGACGAAGACTTCCTGCGTCAGATCTTCGGCCTCCGCCGGCGACGCGAGGATCTTGAGGGCCAGACCGTAGACGAGCCCGGCATGACGGTCGTAGAGCGCCGCCAGCGCGCGCGTCGGGTCGGTGGGGAGGGTCGCGACGAGCTCGGCGTCGGACGCGGCGGTGTCGTCCGGCTTCAGTGACATGGCAGGTGTGATGTCGGGTGCCGATCACGACGCGGGTGCTCCGCCCAGGGTACGCCCGGGCAGAGGCACCGGATGCGACGGTCAGCGCGCCGCGGCGTCATGTCCGGGAGCCAGGGCGGCGAGGCCGACGATGCGGAGCGTGCCGTCGCCGATCGTGCCGAGCGGGGTGGCGCGACCGGTCGACAGGTCGATCGCGTGGAGAACCGATCGTGAGGCGGCGAACGCGTGGTCGACGCCGTCCACCGTCAGGATGTCGAACCCGGAGGCGTCGTCGAAGTCGACGCCGAGCGCCCCGACCGTGGTGAGGATGCCGTCGTTCGGCGGCTCCTGGAGCACCAGCGCGTCGAGCGCGGTGTCGAGGTCGAAGAGCTTGGTGGTCGGCGTATCCGCAACCGCGTTCGTGTACGCCGCGGCCGTGATCGTGGGCCGCGTGCCGAAATGGTGGTCGCTGCGGGCATAGGCGGGTGCGATGTCGGTGGCCGCGGCGCCGAGGTCCGGGTGCACGCGCAGGTTCTGGCTGTTCCCGCCGATCAGTCGCAGCCGGTCGGATTGGGGATTGAAGTCGAAGGCCGACGCGTTGCCGGCGTCGAACGCCGTCGTCAGTGTCGCGACCGTTCGGGCTCGGCCGCTCGCCGGATCGATCTCCCAGAGGTCGCTCGCGTGGCTGAGCCCGTAGAGCTTGCCGTTCTTCGAGCGCACGTCGATGCCGACGAGGACCAGCCCGGGGGCGTCGAGCGCGACGCGCGCGGCGGATCTGGGTGCGGAGGCGGAGAAGCGGGGGAGGCGGCCGTCGTCGGTGAGCGCGACCAGCACGGCGTCGACCCGCGCGGTCGGGGCGTCCGTCGCGTGACAGTTCGCCGGCGGCCGCACGGTCGCGGCGAGCGCGGCGAGCACCGAGACGGCGGCGAAGACGCGGTACGTCACGGCGAGGTTAGTACTCCGGCTTCTGCATGGGTGCCAGGCGGGCAGGGCCCGGAGCGCGCGCGGCGCTCCGGGCCCATGTCGCATCACTGGGCGAGCGGGATCGCGAGGTCGACGACGGAGGTGTCGAAGGTGCCGATCAACGTGGCCTTCCCGGTGAGCACGCTCACGCGGTAGAGGCCGGAGACGCCGGCCACGGAGAGGACGGCGAAGCCGCGGTTGCCGACCGCGACGCCGTTCCGGAGCGACGTGTAGACGTCGAAGCCGGCGCCCGGGTCGACGTCGACCGTCAGCTTGCCCGTGGCGACCAGCTGCCCGCTGTTCGCGGGGGATTGCAGCGCGACCTGATCGAGGTTGGTGTCGACGTCGAACAGCGTCGTGGCCGTCGTCGCATCGAGGTCGTTGTTGGTGTACGCGACGCCCGCGATCGTCGCCACGGCAGCCGGCACGTACGCGAGCGGGGTGTCGGTCGCCGTGGTGTCGGTGTTGAGATCGTGTCGCAGGTTCTGGCCGGTGTCACTGACGACGCGCAGCCGGTCGGCGGCGGGATTGAAGTCGACGCCGAACGCGGTGCCGCTCGGCAGGACCGTGAGCTGCGAATCCAGCGTCGCGACTGCGGTCGCGGGGTCGAGGATGTACACGCCGCCCGCGTTGCCGACGCCGTAGAGCTTGCCGTCCTGCACCCGGTAGTCGACGCCGATCAGCTCGGTGTCGCCGCTCAGACCCGTCACCACGCCGGCGCTCTTCACGCGGCGCGGGTTGCACTCACGGAAGTGCACCAGGCGCTGATCGTCGGTGAGCCCGACCATGTGAAGGCGGGTGTTGCTCTTGAAGTCATGGTTGCGGCCTCCGCACCCGGGCTCTCGAGCGGCTGCCGGCTGGGCGGCGAGCGCGACGCTCACCGCGGTCATCACGAAAATGGCTCTCGAACGCATGTCTGCCCCCTTTGTGGAACGGTCCGGCGATGAGAGTTCGTCCCGCCCGGCGATTGCCAGGGGCGGGACGGAAGGCCGGCCGTCGTGGATCACCGTTCCTACGCCCGAGGTGCGGGCGCGGATGCGGCAGGGGCAGACGAAGAGACGGGCGCTATGGCGCGAACGTCAGGCGACGACTTTGTCGATTGCCTTCACCAATTGGGTCTTGGGAACCGCGCCGACGATTTGTTCCTGTACGGTGCCGCCCTTGAAGATGATCAGGTTCGGGATCCCGCGGACGCCGTACTTGGCCGGCGTGTTGGGATTGTCGTCGACGTTCATTTTGACGACCTTCAGCTTGCCGCTGTAGGTGCCGGCCAACTCCTCGACGATGGGGGCGATCGCGCGACACGGGCCGCACCACGGAGCCCAGAAGTCGATCAGGACCGGTGTGGACGCCTGCAGAACCTCGGCTTGAAAGCTGTCGTCGCTGACCTGTTGTACGTCCGCCATGGAGTTGCTCCTCTCGTCGGTGTCCGTCCTCTCTAATGACTGTGAGTGGACGATGCAACGTCGCGCGGGTTATGGTCCCCTCTGCCGCCGCCATGAGCATTCGTCGCGTCGCCACGGAAGTTCCTCCCTCGCCGCTCGAAGCGGTGCGGGCCCTCGCGCCGGCCATTCGGCAGCGGTCCGACGAGATCGAACAGGAGCGCCGGGTGCCGCTCGACCTCGTGCACGGCCTGGCAGAGGCTGGGGCGTTTCGCATGTGCATCCCGCGGACGCTCGGGGGCGGCGAGTGCGACGTCGCCACCCTGCTCGCCGTGATCGAGGAAGCCGCCCGGGCCGACGGCTCGACGGGCTGGGTCGTGATGATCGGCGCCACGAGCGGGCTCATCAGCGGCTATCTCCCGATCGAGACGGCACGCGAGATCTATGGCCGACCCGAGACGATCACCGGCGGGGTGTTCGCCCCGCGCGGTGAGGCCGTCCCGGTCGAGGGCGGCTATCGCGCGCGCGGGCGTTGGCCGTTCGGCAGCGGCAGCGAGCACTGCAGTTGGCTCCTCGGCGGCTGCGTCGTCGTCGACGACGGCAAGCCGCGGATGCTCGGGCGCGGCATTCCCGACTCGCGCATGATGCTCTTCCCGGCGAGCGACGTTCGCATCGTCGACACCTGGACGGTCTCCGGCTTGCGCGGCACGGGCAGCCACGACCTCGAGGTCGCCGACGTCTTCGTGCCGGCGGAGCGCGCGGTGTCGTTGATCACGGACCGGCCGTGCGCCGACGGGCCGCTGTTCCGCTTCCCGGTGTTCGGTCTGCTCGCCCTCGGCATCGCGGCGGTCGCAACCGGCATCGCGCGGACGGCGATCGACGAGCTCGTGCGGATCGCCGGGGGCAAGACGCCGACCGGAAGCAAGCGCCTCCTCGGCGAGCGCGGCGTGATCCAGATGCAGGTGGCCCAGGCGGAAGCGGCGTTGGAGTCGTCGCGCGCCTGGCTCCGCGCCACGGTCGAGGACGCGTGGGAGGCCGCTCGCAGCGACGGTACCATCCCCGTCGCCGGGCGGGCCGCGTTGCGTCTCGCCGCGACGGAAGCCACCGCACGGGCGACCAAAGCCGTCGATCTGATGTACGAAGCCGGCGGCGGCACCTCGATCTACGCTACCAGTCCGCTGCAGCGCTGCTTTCGGGACGTCCACGTCGTCACGCAGCACGCGATGGTGGCGTCGTCCACCTACGAGCTCACCGGCCGCTTGCTCCTCGGGCTCGACACCGACAGCGCGATGCTCTGACGCATGACCGACTTCGAGACTCTCGCGCTCGAGCGCATCGGCGACGTCCTGAAGGTCACGATCGCGCACCCGACCAGCGAGCTGAACGCCGTCGACGAGCGCTTGCACGCGGACCTGACCGCGCTCTTCGCCATGTTGCGGCGCGAGGACCAGGCGCGTGCCGTCGTGCTCACCGGCCGCGGCCGCGCGTTCTCGGCCGGCGGCGACTTCAATTGGTTTCCGCAGCTGCGCGACATGGCGCGCCTGGAGGCGCTCCGCCGCGACGCCAAGCAGCTCATCTGGGATCTCCTCGACGTCGAGATCCCGATCGTCGCGGCGGTGAACGGGCATGCGATGGGTCTCGGGGCCTCGATCGCGCTCCTCTCGGACGTCATCTTCATGGCCGACACCGCGACCATCGGCGACCCGCACGTGAAGGTCGGGATCGTCGCTGGCGACGGCGGGGTCGCGATCTGGCCGCTCGCGGTCGGCCCGGCGCGCGCCAAGCAGTATCTGCTCACCGGCGACCCGCTGAGCGCCGTCGAAGCCGAGCGCATCGGGCTCGTGAATCGCGTCGTGCCGGCGGCGGCACTCGCCGAAGAGGCGATGGCCTTTGCCGCCCGGCTTGCGGCCGGCGCACCGCTCGCCGTGCGCTACACCAAGCTCGCCGTCAATAAGCTCGTGAAGGACGCGCTGAACGTCGCCTTCGACACGTCGACGGCGCTCGAGCTCGTCACGTTCCAGAGTGACGACCACCGGGAAGCTCTCGCCGCCATTCGCGAGAAGCGGCCGCCGCAGTTCAAAGGACGATGAGCATGGACGTCTTCGAGGCCATCGAAACGACGCGGGCCGTCCGGCGCTACACCGATGCGCCGGTCACCGACGAGGAGATCGCGCGCTGCATCCAGTCCGCCGTGCACGGACCGAGTGGGGGCAACATCCAGCCGTGGCAGTTCCTGGCGGTCACGGACCCGGCGGTGAAGCGCGCGATCGGCGACCTCTATCGACGGGCCTACGCCCGCTACGAGCCGGCGGTGTTGAAGATCCGCCAGCCGCTCAAGTCCGCGGAGGACGAAGCCGCCTTCCAGCGGACGCTCGCGGCGTCGCGTCATCTCGCCGAGCACATGGGCGAGGCGCCCGCGCTCGTGCTGGTCCTGATGCCCAACATCTCGATGACGCTCGAGGACGCCGACGGTCCGCTCGACGTCGGGACGCCGTTCGCGTCGGTCTACCCGGCGGTGCAGAACTTCATGCTCGCCGCCCGCGGCCTCGGCATCGGGACGACGCTCACGACGGTGTACCGGATCTACCAGGACGAGGTGCGGGCGGCGTGCGACATCCCCGCGCGCTTCGAGATCGTCGCGTTGATCCCGATGGGGCGCCCGCAGGGCAAGTTCGGCCGCGGCCGCCGCCGCCCGCCCGAGCAGCTGACCCATTGGAACCGCTTCGGCAACAAGCGGGGGTAGCCGGTCGTCGAGAGTCGCGGCGCCCGAAGATCGACTTCGGGCGCCGCGCGCTCGCCTAGCGGATGACGTTCAGCTCGACGCGGCGATTCTGCGCGCGTCCTTCTTCCGTCTCGTTGCTGGCCACGGGGCGCGACTCGCCGAACCCCTGCGGCTGGAGTCGATTCCCCTCGACGCCGAGGCGCTCGAGACGATCCAGGACGGCCGCGGCTCGTCGCTCGGACAGCCGCTCGTTGTACTCGTCGGTACCGCGCGCATCGGTATGGCCGTCGACCGACACGCGTACGTCGCGCTGATCGCGCAGGATGCGCGCCGCTTCGTCCAGGATCTCGGCCGCATCGGGGCGGATGGTCGCCTTGTCGAAGTCGAAGTTCACGCCGCGGAGCACGATGCGTTGCTTCACGACGGGTGGCGGCTCGGGTGCCGGCGGCGGAGGAGGGGGCTCCTCCTCGTGCAGAGGATCGAACGCGCAGTGGCCGAAGAATCCGCCGATCAGGGCGCCGGAGATGGCGCCGATGCCGATGGCGGTCGCGTAGTCCTCGGCCTGACGTTCGGTCTCGCCGGACGTCGCGATGATGCCGCCGCCGACGCCGCCGCCGATCATCGCGCCCGTGAGCGCGCCGCCGATCGTGCCGCCGCCCCAACGGCGGTCGCAGTCGAAGCCGCCGCGGTTCGGCCGCGTGCCGGCGCAGCCTTCGAGGGCGATCACGAGGGTGAGTGCCGCCACCGCTCCGAGCCTCCGCCAGGTACACCTCGTCATACGTGTCCTCCTTGCTCGCTCGTTTCCCGACGAGCCGAGCATCGACGCTCGGAGCTGCGCGTACTTGCGTCCGTTCGGATAGTCAAGCTCAGAAGGGGGAACAAAGCCGGGCTTCGTACATCCCCGGCTCGCTTGTACTCGGAGAGTGCCTGTACTCGGCCGCGCGCCGCGCGCGCGGAGGTCATCGCGCACACTCGAAGATCGTGGATGCGTGTGCTGCCTGTCTCGATCGTGGTTTCAGGCGGCGGATCGCGGTGGAGCTTTGACCGCGACGCGGGCCAGGTCGTCGAGCCAACGCACCTGCGTGAAGCGGAGCAACGGGCGGAGCAGGACGCGCAAGAGCGACGGCAGCGTGCCCCGCTGGGTCTCTTCGGTCACGACGCGACACCCGTTCGGCGTCGATTCGATGTCCCACGAATGGTACGCGGCGGCGCCGAGCCCGGTGCCGCTCCACGCGAGGCGACGCGGCGGATCGCATTCCGCGACCGTCGTCACGACCGGCACACCGAGCACCGTCCACTGAAAATGGCTGCCGACGCCGAGCGCGGGCGCGGGGCCCGAGAGAATCCGGACCCTGCTGCACTGCGAGTACCACTCCGGCCAGCGCTCGGCGTGCACGAGCCAGGCGAACACGTCGCCGGCCGGGGCCGCGATCGCGAGCTCGCGGCGCGAGTAGATCGGCGAGACCTCCGGGCGGGCCTCGTCGGGCCAGCGCGCCGCAAGGGTCACGCGGCGGCCTCGGCGAGAACGCGTAGCGTCTCGATCTGCCGCGTACCCAAGACGATCGTCTTCACGCCCGACTCGCGCCAGGCCTGCAAGCGATCGCGAATGCGCTCCGGCGGGCCGACCAGCGCCACCTCGTCGGCGAGCTGGTCGGGGACGGCCGCCGCCGCCTCGTCCTTCTTGCCGCTCAAGTAGAGATCCTGGATCGTCTTCGCGGCGTCCTCGAAGCCGTAGCGGCACGCAAGGTCGTTGTAGAAATTCTTGCCGCGTGCCCCCATGCCGCCGATGTAGAGCGCCAGGCCGGGCTTCACGTGCCCGAGGCACTTCTGCACGTCCGCGCCGATGACGACGTTCACCGAAGCGGCGATGTCGAAATCGGCGAGCGACTTGCCGCCGCCGGCGCGCGCGAAGCCCGCCTCGAGCGCACCTTTGAAGACGTGGGTGCGGTGCGGCGAGTACCAGATCGGCAGCCAGCCGTCGGCGATCTCGGCCGTCTGCTCGACGCTCTTCGGGCCGATGGCAGCGATGTAGATGGGGATCTGACGGCCGTGCAGGATGCTTTTCAGCGGCTTGCCGAGCCCGGTCGCGCCGGGGCCGCGATAGGGGATCTGGTAGTGCTCGCCCTGGTGCTCGACCGGCTGCTCGCGCGCCCAGATCTTGCGAAGGATCTCGACGTACTCGCGGGTCTTCACGAGCGGCTTGCCGTAGGGCTGGCCGTGCCAGCCTTCGACGACCTGCGGCCCGGAGACGCCGAGCCCGAGCAGGAAGCGGCCGCCCGAGAGCTGGT
>CAZWAX010000278.1:0-8037 GCA_964631985.1 uncultured Polyangiaceae bacterium
GGCTTCAATCGCGCCACGCCGCGGACGTTCTGGACCGACGTCGCGACCGGCGTCGGGCTCGCGGTGGCGCTCGGCGGACCGCTGTTGGCCGCCATCCTCTGGCTCTTCGAGTCGGCCGGACCGGGGGCCTGGCTCTGGTGCTGGGCGCTCGTGACCGCGTGGACGGTCGGCGTGCAGTACGTCGCACCCACCTGGATCATGCCGCTCTTCAACCGCTTCACGAGCCTGCCCGACGGCGCGCTTCGCGACGCGCTCCTGGGATTGGCCGAGCGCGTCGGTTTCCCGCTCGCCGGCGTGTGGGTGATCGACGGCTCGAAGCGCTCGAGCAAGGCCAACGCGTTCTTCACCGGCTTCGGCTCGCGGAAACGCATTGCGCTCTTCGACACGCTGCTCGCGACACTCGCGCCCGACGAGGTGCTTGCGGTGGTGGCGCACGAGATCGGGCACTACAAGCGCCGGCACGTGCAGTGGGGTCTCGCGATCGCCGTCGCCCACACCGGCGTGCTGCTCTTCCTCCTGTCGCTGGTGCTGCAGACCCCGGCACTGTTCGCCGCCTTCGGAGTCGATGGGCCCTCCGTGCACGCCGGGTTGGTGATCTTCGGGATCGTGATGACGCCGATCGACCTGCCCTTGTCGCTCGCCTTGAACGCCCTCTCGCGCCGCCACGAGTACGCCGCCGATCGCTTCGCCACCGACACGGTCGGCACCGGCCGCGATCTGGCGAGCGGCCTCCGGCGCCTGGCGGCCGATACACTCGCCAACCTGACGCCGCATCCGTGGTACGTCGCGCTGCATCACTCGCACCCGCCGGTCGTCGAACGGGTCCGGGTGCTGGAGGCTCGCGGTCCCGCCGCATCCTGACGATCCTCAAGCGCACGGCGTCGTGCTGCCCACGTAGCGCCGGGCACGAATTTCGTTGACCGCCCGGTGCGGCTGGTGGTACCGCCGCGGCAGGGAGGATCCCCCCATGCTGGCTCGCCGCTTGTTCGTGACGACCGTCCTCGTCTTCTCCGCCGCGACCGCTCACGCCCTGGACATCACGACCTGCGGACAAGTGGTGCCCGCGGGCGAGACGGGAGTGTTGGTTGGCGATCTGACCTGTCCGACGTCGACGCTCGGGTGCTACGAGTGCCGCCCGAACGGCCATTGCTTTCCGACCGGCGCCGCGTGCACCACGGAGGCCGATTGCGGATCAGGCGACGTCGCATGCTCGACCCTGCCGGCCATCGCGATCGACCTGAAGGGCACGCTCGACATGAACGGCCACGCCCTCGTGGCCCCCGGCCAGGTCGCCGTGGTGTGCCGCTCGAAGGGTCCGTGCACGGTCACCTCGACGACGGGACGCGGTGAGATCTCCGGAAGCAGCCTGGGAATCTTGATGGTCTCGGGCAAGCTCGACGTCAGCAACGTCGACCTGCACGACAACACCGGCGCGGGCATCCTCACCCCGCTCCTCGCCGTGCGCATGCGACTCACGAGCGTCACCGCCAACAACAACGGCGGCATGGGCATCCGCGCCGACACCGTGAAAGCGAACGGCGTGACCGCCAGCGGCAACGGCCAATTCGGGATCGAGGCCCGCGGCAAGCTCCAGGGCTCGAACGTCGTCACGAACGACAACGGCTACACCGGTTGCATCGCGGGACGGGGCGCGAAGCTCGCGACGTTCACGGCAACCGGGAACGGCACCGCCGGCGACAATGGCGGCGGCGGCCTCATCGTGGGCGCCGGGGCCGCGCACGTCTCGGGTGCCACGATCACCGGCAACACGTTCACGGACGGCAACGGCTCCGCGCCGCTCGACTTGATCACGGTCCGCAAGCCGAGGTTCTCGGGCACCTGCGACCACAGCGCCAGCTTCGACCGCAAGACGGGCGACCTCGGGCCGTCGTGGGGGGTCTGCTCGGGCGATTGAGCACCCCTGTGCCGAGCCGCAGACAGACGCGGCTCGGCAGGGGCGGTCTCAGTCGGTCTTCTTCGTCACCGGGTGCATGAAGCACTGGCTTCCGATGATGACCGTCACGCGCGTATTCGCGGCCGTGTCGTTCGCGGCGGCGGCCGTGAACCACTTCTTGGATTGCACCGCGAGCTGGAACATCCCGGGCTGCTTCGGGTCCAGGCTCTTCAACTGCACTTGCGTGAGGCCGGCCTTGGATTTGAACTTCCAGAGCTTGCCGGACTTGCCGGAGGGCGCGACCTCGCGGAGGCTGCGCTCGGCGATCGGCTGCGAGTCGCCGTCATCCAGGCGCACGGTCACCTGCTCGCCGTTGTAGACCCCGAGCGGGATCAGCATCTTCGCGCCGAGCTGGCCCTTCTCGCCCTTGGTCTTCACGGTGACCTTCGCCTTCGGATCGGCGACCGGGTTCGTGCACGGACACGTACAGTCGCTCAGACACGCGCCGGGGCAGAGGCCGGCGAGCCCGTCGCAGACCTCGCTCACCTCGAGCAGGCCGTTGCCGCAGGTCTCGAGGTCGCAGGCGTCCCCGGTGCCGTCGCCGTCGGTGTCGGTCTGATCCGGGTTCGCGACGAAGATGCAATCGTCGAGATGGTCGGGCACGCCATCGTCGTCGGTGTCGGGGCTCGCGGGCACGATGGCGCGGGGCTCGCAGGTCGAGCCGGGCGGGCACTCGGCGCTCGTCGTGCAGACGCCGTGCGTCCGCGTGCAGGTGCCGAATTCGCAGAAACCTCCGGGGCCGCAGTCGGCCGTCGTGGCACAGAGCCCGCCGACCTCGAGGCACGCGCCGGTCCCGACGTACGTGGTCCCGGTCGTCGTCCCGGGATCGCCGCCGGCGAGCGGATTGCCGCCCGTGACGGTCCCGATGGTCTCGGTGGTTCCGGTCGTGAGGTCGAAGAGACGGATCACGAGGTCGTCGGCGTCGCCGTCGCCGTTCAGGTCGGTGCCGCCCGTCCCGCAACCGAACGAGAACACGCCGCCCTGTTGATCGCACTCGCGGCTCAGGAACTTCACCGAGCTCGTGAAGACGCGGTACGGGATGCGCGGGTCGCACTCGGGGATCCGGCACGGCGTCACCGCCTGCTGGCTGTCGTGCACGAGGTCCGTCGCGGGGTCGTACACCATGAGCACGTCGTCACTGCTGTCGCCGTCGGAGTTCAGGTCGTCCCCCTGCGACGCCTCGTTGGTCCGAAACGCGACGAGCGTCGGGCCGCACACGAAATCCTCGGCGGCGCGCTGGGTATTGGTGAGCCCATTGGTGGCCGTGTCCCAGATCTGCAGCACCCGATCGAACACGTCGGCATCGGGCGGGTTCAAGCTGCCGGCGCCCTGCGCGGTCTCGGGCGTCAGGAAGACCGCGAGCGGGCCGCACAGCGCGAGCGTGTCGGCGGCCTGGCCGGTGTTGGTCCAGGCGCCGACGACCGTCGGAGGATGGACCTCGACGACGCCGTCGTTGGCGTCGCCGTCGCCGTTCAGGATCGTATTGTTCTGGCCGCGCTCGTCGACGATGGCGCCGATGGCGTTCGGCGACAGCGCGACGAACCGCGCGGCGACGCCGAGGCTCTGCGGGTTACCGCTGCCGGGCCAGAGCGCGGCTACCGTGTCGGCGGCGTCGGCATCGCCGTTCAGCGATCCCGCGGGACACGCGACCGTGCCGAGGGCCGACTCGGGACGGAGAAACGCCGCCATGCCGGCGGCGACCGCGACCTGGGTCGCCGGACAGAGCGTCTGGAGCGTGCTCGTGCCGGTGTGCAGGACCTCGAGGACGGCGTCGGTCATCCGGTTGTTGTCGAAGAGCAGGTTGTCGACGCCGAGCGGATCGGCGCCGTCGACGCCGCGGACGAAGAGGTCGATCTTGGCGTTGGTGTCGGCGCCCGGCGGCAGCAGGTTCGGATCGCCGTTCGTGAACGCGACCGTCTGGCCGTCGCCGGAAATGCCGAACCCGGTCGTCGACGAGGCGACGGTGGACTGCGCGTCGTCGTACGCGACGCTCACGCGCTTGGTCACGTTGACGAGCCGGTCGCGGACGAAGATGTCGTTCACGGTGTTCGTGTCGCCGCCGGGGCCGAGCAGCGTCGTCGAGTCGGTCTGGAATGCCACGAAGCGGCCGTCGCGGGACATGCGGCCGAAGAAGACGAAGCCGTCGCTCAGCGTGCCGTCGGTGGCGACGCTCACCCGCTCGGTGGTGCGGAGCAGGCGGTCGCGCATGAAGAGGCTGTTGATGCCGCCCGAGTTGCCCGGCGCCATGTTGGTTTCGCTGGAAAAGAGGACGAAGCGGCCGTCGGCCGAGATCTGCGGGTTGCGCGCGAAGTTGCCGAAGGACTCGGCGCCTTGGGTGGTCAGGCTCGCGACCTCGGTCGTGCCGAGCAGCCGGTCGCGCACCAGCACCTGCTCACGCATGGCGAACCCGATCTGGGCCGTGAACACGACCCAGCGGCCGTCCGCCGACATGTCGACGGTACCCTGGTCGACGGTGCCGCCGGCATCCGGGGCGCCGACGACGTCGCTCACGCGCTCGGTCCCGACCACGCAGCCGGGGACGACGACGCCGTGCGAGCGACAGGTATCGCGGACGAAGACGTCGGGCTTGCCGTTGGCGTCGCCCGCCACGAAGTTCGTGCAGTTGCTGCCGAACGCGACGAAGCGGCCGTCGTCGGAGATCGCCGGCGACGACGACAAGCCGACCCCCGGTGACGCATCACAATAGGCGCCGCCCGCCGACGCGCTGACGCGGACGTTCGACGGCACGCAGCCTCCGACGGCGACCCCGTTCGAGACGCAGCGATCGCGCAGGTGGACGTCGAAGGCGCCCGACGCCATCGGATCGAACACGAGGTTCTGAAGGTTCCAATTGTCGGAGACGAAGGCGACGAAGCGCCCGTCGGGCGTCATCTTCGCCTCCTTCGAGCCCCCGTTGGTGTAGATGCAGCGCGGCGGTCCGCCGTCGGCGCGGGGATCGACCTGGTCGAGGGTGTTGGCGACGCGGTCACGGACGTAGAGGCTGCTGCAGTTGGCGAAATCAGCGAAGTCGTTCGGATTCGGCAGGTCGGTCGCGGCGCTGAAGAAGGTCACGTACCGGCCGTCCTGCGAGAAGGCGCTGCCGGCCGAGTCCTTGTTCGGACCGACGCCGCCGGCGGTGAGGCTCACGCGCTCCGTCGTCCGCTCGCCCATCTCGGGCTCGGAGGAACGGAAGAACACGCGGCCGTTCGACACGGCAAGGCTCTGCCCGTCGATCGCGAGCGTGGCGTCGACCGCACGGAGCGGGCTCATCGCGATCTCGCCGGCACCGAGCCGGAAGACGCGCGCGATCGATCCGGAGGCGTCGCCGTTCCCGTCGATGTCGCACTGCTTCTGCCCCGGCTCGGATTCGAGAAAGGCGAGGACGTCGTTCTCGATCGCGGATGCCGCGAAGTTGAACGGCGGCTGGTTGATGCGCACCACCGCCCGGCCCTCGGGCGTGCCGACGAGACCGCACCCGGGAGGGGCGCCGAGGTTCTCGCTGTCGCCGGTCAGCCGGTCGCGGAGCGTGATCACGGAGTCGGTCGCGTCGCCGTCGCCGTTGTGGTCGGTCAGATCGACGCGCTCCTCGAGCGTGAACGCGAGCTGGTCGGTGGTGCCCTGATAGAGACTTTCGAGCGCCACCTGCGCCCGCGCCTCGAAGGCGTAGCCCACGCACGCGTTGCCGACGCCGGCGCAATCGCCAGGGAGGGTGCAGGGCGCGTGCGGCTCGAGCTGGCAGACGCCGGTCCCGACCGGCGTGCGCGTGAGCGGGATCGGGCCACCGCTCGCGGCGAGCGGCGCGAAATCGTCGAAGAGCGTGCCGCAGCGACCGCCGCCGCACTGGCCGTCGTTGGCGCAGACCGCGCCCGGGGTGCCGCCGCCGACACAGGTCGTCGGGCAGGTGCCGCCGGTCGGGCAATCGGTCGCGAGCACACAGGCCTGTCCGGGCGCGTTCGAGCACGTCCCGGCGCGGCGCGCGATGCGCAGGATGGTGTAGGGAGCGTCGACCGATCCGAAGAGCGTGACGACGTCGGGGTCGGCGACGGTCGGGTCGGCCGCCGGCTCGAAGATCGGCGGCAGCTTCGCACCCTCGGGCGTGTAGGACCCGAGGAACACCGGATCGGGAACGCTGAAGCCGAGCGGCGAGCGCAGCGTGGCGCGGAGCAAGCGCGGCACCGGCACGCCGCCGTTGGTGGCGAGCAGGCCCTGCCAGTTGAACGGCACGAGCAGGTTGCCGGCGGCGTCGACCGTCATCCGCAGCTCCGAGAACGTCGGGTTGCAGGGCGCCGGACTGTTCGCGAAGCAGAGGCTCGCGTAGGCGTTCGCTTGCGGCAGTGCGGTGAAGTGGCTGAACGTCTTGCCGGGGTTCTGCTGACAGGTGCCGTCCGCCTCGTAGATCTCGTCGACGCAGGCGAGCACGTTGGTCGTCGCGGCGCAGGCCGTGGTGGCAAGGCCGCAGGGGAGCGGCGCGGCGGCGGCGGTGACGGCGATCGTCGCCGGGCCCGCGAGGGCGCGATCGTCGCCGTCGGGCGAGAACAAGGCATCGCTATCCGGAAAACGGAAGGAGAGGCGCGGGATGCCGTTGCGTTCGACGATCGCGAGGTCGTTCGGTTCCGCTTGCACGCAGGCGACGTTCCCGACGCCGACCGTGCTCTCGCACGCCGCACGCTGATCCTTCGCCTTCCCGCTCGCACAGGACTCGGCCGTGAGGAAGACCACCCGCGCCGGGCCGCCGGTCGGCGTGAAGACGACGCTCACCACGTGATCGTCGCCCTCGGCGCCGAACCCGAGCGACAGCGCGTCGCACCGTCCCGGCGCGAGGCCGACCTCGACGAAGTCGCCGGGCCCCGCGTACGGCTTGTTGGTCGCGCCGAGGGGACCACGCAGCGTTTGCTCGGCGCTCGGGATCAGATTGCAGCCGGCGTGGGCGCGTTCGGCGACGAGCACCGGAGCGACGAGCACGAGCAGCGCCACCGCGAGGCGGGCGCGTCCGGAGCGTCGGCGGCCGGAAGAATAGGAGGAGGTCGAAGGGGAAGTAAGCGACAGCAGGGTCGGGGGCATGGAGGACCTTCGACCTGAGCGCGCGGCGTGTCAATGCCGCACCCGCCAGGGCGGCCGTTCCTATGATACCCGCCCTCGACTCAACACCGACGAAAAGCTCGCGCAATTCACGACCAGGGGGCGCGATCCTTGTAGTTCTTGAGCAGATTGCGGGCGACGACCATGTGATGGACCTCGTCGGGGCCGTCGTAGAGCCGGCCGTAGCGCGCTTCGCGGTACATGCGGTCGAGCGGCCGATCGCCGGTGACACCGAGCGCGCCGTGCACCTGGATCGCACGGTCGATCACGTTGTGGAGCATCTTTGCGCCGTGGAACTTGATGAGGCTGATCTCGACGCGGGCTTCCGAGCCGGTGTCCATGACCCGCGCCGCGTCGAGCGTCATCAGACGTGCGGCCTGAATCTCGGCGGCGGACTCGGCGATCATGGTGTGGATCGCGCCCTTCTCCGCGAGCAGCGAGCCGTGCGCATGGCGCGTCAGCGCCCGGTCGCACATGAGCTCGAAGGCGCGCTGGGCCTGGCCGAGCCAGCGCATGCAATGGAAGATGCGGCCGGGTCCGAGGCGCTTCTGACTGATCAGGAAACCCTCGCCGCGCTTGCCGAGCAGGTTGCTCCGCGGCACGCGCACGTGGTCGTAGACGACCTCGTTGTGCTGTCCGCCGACGTGTCCCATCGTCGGCACCGCGCGCCTGATCAGGTAACCGGGGGTGTCGGTCGGGACGATGATCGAGCTGAACTGCGCATGTTTCGGATTGTCGGGGTCGGTCTTCGCGAAGACCGTCGTGAACGCGGCCCGCGAGGCACCGGTCGTGAACCATTTGTGGCCGTCGATCACCCACTCGTCGCCGTCGAGGCGCGCCGTCGTCTGCATGAGCGTCGGGTCGCTCCCCGCGACCTCGGGCTCAGTGAGGCCGACCGAGGGATAGACGTCGCCGGCCACCAGCGGTTGCAGGAAGCGTTCGCGCTGCTCGGGGCTCGCGTAGAGGTCGAGCATGATCGAGTCCTGCATGCTCACCGACCCGAC
>CAZWAX010000279.1:0-8032 GCA_964631985.1 uncultured Polyangiaceae bacterium
GCGCTGCTCGGACGCGACCGCTCGCCGCCGGTGCGCGCCTGCTGACTTGGCTGGCGAGCCCCGCCGGTGCGCGCCTGCTGGCTCGGCTGGCGGCTACCCCCGGCGCGGTCGCCGCCAAGCGACCCCTGCTTCTCGTAGCCGCGCGCCTGCTGGCGGCTCATGTCGCGGCGCTGCGCGTTCTCCCGGCCCTGGAAGCGCTGGCTCGTGCTCTCGTTCCGGTACGAGGCGCCGCGGCGATGCTCCGGATTGTGCTCCCACTTGCCCATCCGGTTGCTGCCGCTGCCGCGCCCGATGTTGACGTCGCCGCCGATGTTGACGTTGCGGTCGATGTCGATGTCGTTGTTCCCCCAGCCGCCGCAGCAGCCCGAATAGCCGCCACCCCAGTTGCAGTTGCCCCAGACCGCCGCGCCGACCGCCATGCCGACGCCGAACGAGACCAGGCCCGCCGTCGCGACGTAGCCCGGCGGGTAGGTGTACATCGGCGGATAGTAGTAGCTCGGATACGACCACGCCGACCCGTAGACCACCGGCGCGCTGTAGGTCGGCACGTAGACCACCTGCGGATCGGCCGGCACGACCTTGATGACTTCCTTCTCGACCTCGTGCACGACCACCTTCTCGACGACGACCTGCTGCTCTTTGGTGGTCTTGAGGGCACCGTTGTCCGACGCCTTCCTCCGCATGCTCTGCACGGCGGCGATCACGTCCTCCTGCTGGCCGAGGAAGGCGTCGCCGAGATCGGAGGTCCAGTCGAGGTTCTGGGACATGCGCGTGAGCACGTCCGGCACGCGCGTCAGCGACTTCACGCTCGTGTCCCACTTCTGCGCCTCGACCGCCTTGTCGAGCTCGGCGCCCTTGAGCTTGGGGTTCGCCTTCACCCAGCGGTCGGCCTGCACGACCTCGACGGGATACGTCGAGGCCATCAGGATGTTGGTGAGCAGCGGATCGGGATAGAGCGCGATCGGCGCCACCATCTGCTCGAGCTGCTCGGGCGGAAACTCGGGCGCGTCCTCGGCCGCGCCAACCGGCGAAGAATTCACCAACTGTCCGACCGTGAAGATCATCGCCGCGAATTGCGCGACCCGTAGCCGCATGACCGACCTCCGTGCGTCGTGTTCGTGACCGCCCGCTATCAGATGACTTGCGGCCGCGCCAACCTGAACGCCCGGGCGAGCTCGCGGTCAACGACCGAGCGCCGCGTCCGTACGGAGGAGACCCGAGGCTGCCGCGCGCACCGCCGGGTCGGAGAACCGGTAGACGCTCCGGTCGAAGAGGTAGTGGACGAATCCCGAGGCGAACCCGACCGCGAGCAGCGCCGGTACCCACGCGGACGTGCGGAGCGCGGCCCCGAACGCGCCGAAGATCCAGTCACCGTACGTCGGGCCGCCGTCGAAGCTCGCCTCGACCTCGAAGAACGGCAGCAGCGCGATCGACGCGACGACCAGCGCCAGCACGACGGCGCCGCGCCGCCCCGAGGCCGGCGCCTCCGAGGCGAGGCCGGTCGCCACGATCCAGTGCTGGGACGTCCAGACGACGAGGAAGAGGAACGGGCTCCGCGCCTGCAGGGCGAGCGCCACCATGGCGGCGAGACCCGAAACGTAGAGCACGCGCGGCGGCGAGGGCCGCGGTGCGCGCAGCTCCGCGACCAGCATCATCGCGGTGAGCGCGAAGAGGCCGGCCATCGCGAGGCCGCGGATCGCGCCGTCGGCGGCCGCGATCGCGGACGGCGCGAGCCAGACGTCGACCCACCGATCCTGATACGCGACCGTGCCCGCCAGTACGTCCGCCACCACGACCAGCACCCCGCCGACGCCGAGCGCGAAGAGCCGATCGAGTCGGCGTCGGCGCGCGTCACCGCCGACGCGCGTCCGGTACAGCGAGAGCGCACCGAAGTGCTGCGCCGCGAAGTGCTGGGCCGCGAACGTGTAGTCGACGATCGCCAGGAGCACGAAGCGCTCCATGCGGCTCGCCGGCAGCGCGTCGTCGGGCGGGAGCAGCAGCGCGAAGCACGCGACGGTCACGAGCAGCGGCACCACGACGAATCGCAGCGGCCGGGCCCGGACGAGCGGCCGATAGGAGGCGGTTCCCCAGGCCAGGTATGCGCTGGAGACGCGATGTCCGATCCAGAAGAGCGCCGTCAGTGCGCCGTAGAAGGCGTCGAGCGCCCCACCTTCGGCATCGCCGTCACGCATCCACAGCCAGAGCACGATCGGCACGAGCCACACGCCGCTCAGCACCCAGAAGCCGTCCCACCAGGGACCGCGGATCCACGGCGCGCGGCTCACGACGCGATCCAGGCCAGACCTCTACTGCGGCTTCGCCGGCGCCTCGACGAGGATCAGCGTCGTGGCGTCTCCGCATCCGGGGTCGTCGCGGATGGCCGCGAGGCCGCGGGCCTCGGGCGCCGGCACTCCGTCGCTCACCAGCGCGTCGAGATGCACCGCGAGCGTCTCGGCGGCCAGTCGGCGAGCCTCGCCCATCGTCTTCCCCTTCGTGGAGCAGCCCGGCAGATCGGGAAAGACGACACGGAAGTCGTTCCCGGATGCCTTGCGGACCACTCCGACGTAGCGTCTCATCATGCGTCACCCTCGTCACATACGAGCATGGACACATTCCGATCGAAGTCCACCGTTTTCTTCGCCATCACCATTTGGTAGCCGCAGTCGGAATGATAAAGGCACGTCGCCGCACCCGCACCTGGATCGTCACCACCTTCATGTTCTGTGCGGTCTGCGCGCTCGGTGGCTGTCTGCCGCTGGCGTGGCGCACGGCACCGACGGCACCGGGTCCGCCGCCCGTCCCCAACCTGCCCGCCCGCAATCCGTGGCTGACGGACAGCGTGTATCCCATCTCGCACGTCAATCCCGCAGCAACGAATGCCGTGCCGTTCGCCGGCCTCTTCCAGGGCAAGCAACTGGAGCGCGACCAGGACGTGAAGCTCGTCCGCAACCTCATGACGTCCAACCCGACCGTGAAGAGGATCGGCACGGACACGGTCGTCTTCGCGAGCGGCCCCTTCGGCATCCAGAAGATCCTGGCGACGGGCAAGGCGTTCGAGCCCCAGGCGTTCACGCCGTATCCCGGTTTCGAGCGGCAGGCGCGGAAAGCGGACGTGACGGCCGTCGCCGCCGTTCAGGCCGAGGTCGACACCGCGCGGCGCGCAAACGACGACGCCAGGCTGCTGCAGGCAATCGCCGGCCTGGAGCGTCTCGGCGTCACCCGCGAGGCCGGGATCAACGGCATCCACAACCTGTTCGACGCGGACGGCTTCCACTACTGCGTCTACGACGGGACGCGGGTGCTGAAGACGACCGACGACGGGCTCGTCCGCGGTCCGGTGCGCGTCGTGAAGTCCGCCGACGTGGCGGCGGCCCTGCCCCGCAAGGCCGCCAAGGCGGAGTCGCGCATCGTCGGCCTCACCATGACCTACGACGGCCATCTCGTGGCCGCGGCGGCCGGCGCGCTCGTGGTCCTCGATCGCGACCTGAAGGTCAAGTCGCACGTGACCTTCTCCGACGAGGCCGTCGACAACGGCATCGCCGTCGACGAGCAGAACGGCATCTACGTCGTGACCTCGCGCCGCATGCTCAAGGTCGTGTGGAACGGACAGCAGCTCTCCACCGACGAGCAGGACGGGGCATGGGAGTCCGGCTACGAATGGCACGCGGCCGGCGCGATCTCGCGCGGCTCGGGCACGACGCCGACGCTCATGGGCTTCGGCGACGATCCCGACAAGCTGGTCGTGATCGCCGACGCGGCCGAGTCGGGCACGAACCTGGTCGCGTTCTGGCGCGACGCGATTCCCGCCGACTTCACGCAGAAGCCCGGCACCACGTCGCGCCGCATCGCCGACCAGGCGCGCATCGAGATCTCGCACCTCACGATCGAGCCGTCGCCGAACGTGCTCGGCTACGGGGTCGCCGTCGTCAACGGATCGTATCCCCAGCCCGACCACGTTCCCGGCTTCCCGAACGCCTTCACCGCCGGCGTGACGCGCCCGGCACCGCTCGGCATCGAAAAATTTCAATGGAACCCGCAGACCCGCCGGTTCCACAAGGCATGGATCAATCCCACGATTGACAACTCCGACCTCACGGTACCGGTCGTCTCCGCGAAAACGGGTCTGCTCTACGCCGCCCACAAGGAGCACGGCAACTACCAGTACGTCGGCATCGACTGGACGACGGGCGCGATCCGCGAGCGCTGGATCTTCCCCGACGACAGCCGGCTGTGGAACGCCTTCGGCGGCATCACGACGATCCTCGAGGACGGCGACCTCATGATCGGCGGCGCGTTCGCGATCAAGCGCGTGCTCGGGGATTGACGCCCGCACGGTGGCATTGCCCGGCGTTGCGGGATAGATCGCACCGGATTTTTCGCGGAGGTAGATGATGCAGCGTCCGATTCCGAAACGCATCGCGGCCGTCCTGGCGCTGCTCGTTTGCGCGTCGACCAGCGCGCCTGCGGCGGAGGAGACCGTACGGATCGCGGCCAGCACGCGCTACGAGCGGAACCGCCTCCACGAGTTCACGTTCGGCGGCGGCTATCGCGAGCTCTGGAAGACGCCCGTCGAGCTCCCGCTCCTCGACCTGCGGCAGGAAGCCGGCGGGCTCACGCCGACGCGGCGGTTCGGGGGCAATCAGACGCCCGTCCTCGCCTTCCGCGGCGCGGACGGCCGGAGCTACACCTTCCGGAGCACCGACAAGGATCCGTCCGTCGTCCTGCATCCCGATCTGCAGGAGACCTTCGTGAAGGACATCGTCCAGGATCAGATGGCGGCGCAGCATCCGGGGGCGCCGATCGTCGCCGATCGGATCACCGCGGCCGCCGGCGTCCTCACGCAGCGCGAGCGGCTCGTCGTCATGCCGGACGATCCCGCGCTCGGCGAGTTCCAGGACACCTTCGCCGGCATGGTCGGGACCTTCTACGAGTTTCCGCAGCCGGCGGCGGGCCCGAACCCCGGCTTCCACGGCGCCACGGAGATCCTCGACCACACGACGATGTACGAACGGCTCGCCACGAGCCCGACCGACCGCGTGGACGCCGAGGCCTTCCTGCGCGCCCGCCTCGTCGACATCATGCTCGGCGACTTCGATCGCCACCGGAAGCAGTGGCGCTGGGCCAAGCTCCCCGGCACCCCGCTCTGGCAGCCGCTCCCCGAGGACCGCGACATGGCGTTCGTCCGGTACGAGGGCGTGGCGCTGCGCGTGGCCCACGTCTACGTCCCGATCCTCCAGAAGTACGGCCCCGACTACGACGACATCCACGGGCTCACGCTCCACGGCTGGGAACAGGACCGCTGGGTCCTGCCGGCCCTCGCGTGGCCCGACTGGGAGCGGGTCGCGCGCGACGTACAGACGCGGGTCAGCGACGACGTCATCGCCGCGGCGGTCGCCGCGCTGCCGCCGGAGTACCAGCAGATCGACGGCGCGCGCTTGACGACCGATCTGCGCGGACGGCGCGACCGGCTCGTCGAGGGCGCACGGAAGTTCTACGAGCACCTCGCCGGCGAGGTCGACGTCCAGGCGACCGACGCGGCGGAGACGGTGTCGGCGACCCGCGACCCCCAGGGCCTCACCATCGAGGTCGCGACCCGCAACCCCGACGGCAGCACCGCCGCGCCGTACTTCCGGCGGCGCTTCGAGAAGGGCGACACGGACGAGGTGCGGCTCTATCTGCGGGACGGCGACGATCGCGTCGAGGTGCGCGGCGGCAAGCGCCCGATCCGGCTCCGCGTCGTGACGGAGGGCGACGGCACCATCGACGACCCCGCCGGCGGCGCGAGGCTCTACGACCGCCGCGGCGGCTTCACGCTGCTCGAGGGATCGCGCACGCGCGTCGATCGCCGTCCGTACGCGCCGCCGAAGTCCACGGCTCCCGCCTACCTCGAGGCCGACCAGATCCCGCCCCGCGACTGGGGCTGGGATTGGTACCCGATTCCGATCGTCGGCTACGAATCCGACGTCGGCGTCTTCCTCGGTGCCGCCGCGCTCGTGAAGACCTACGGCTTCCGGGACAACCCCTGGAGCACGCGCCACGTCGTCACCGCTGGCTGGGCGTTCGATGCCGGCGAGCCGCGACTCTCCTACAACGGGGCGTTTCGCCGCGAGAACTCCGATCTCCTCGGCAAGCTCGCCGTGCGCTACTCCGGCATCGAAGTGCTCGGCTTCTACGGCTTCGGCAACGAAACCAGCGACTCGGGAAGCCGCAAGTTCTTTCGCGCCCGGAACGGCGAGTTCTTCGTCTCGCCGACCATCGAAACGCCGCTCGGGATCGACGCGCTGACGCTCTCCGCCGGCCCCTGGCTCAGTCTCTGGGACACCAAGAGCGGAGACCGGTTGATCGATCAGCTCGATCCCTACGGCGCAGGCGGCGACTTCCACTCGATCGGCGCGGCGACGCGCCTGCGCTTCGACAACCGGACGTCGGTCCACGACATCGCCAAGGAGCTCGAGCTCGGGCTGCACGAGAACCCGGCGGCGGCGTATCCCACGCGCGGCGTGCTTGCCGAGCTGCAGGGCACGGTGTCGCCCGAGGCGTGGGACGTGCAGGAGACGTACGGCTCGCTGCTGGGCTCCGTCGCCGGGTACGTCAGCGCCTTCGAGCGCGACCGGGTGACGCTCGCGGCGCGCGCCGGCGGCGAGGCGGTCTTCGGCACCTATCCCTACCAGAGCGCCGCGTATCTCGGCGGCGGCGGGACGTTCTCCGGCGACAGCACGATCCGCGGCTATCGCCAGCAGCGCTTCGCCGGCGACGAGATGGTCTTCGGCAATCTCGACGTCCGGATCTTCCTGGCGCGCGTCAAGCTGATCTTCCCGGGCGACGTCGGCGTGCTCGCGTTCGCCGACGTCGGGCGGGTGTTCCTCGACGGGGAGCATACCGACCGCTGGCACTGGGGCACGGGGGGTGGGCTCTGGTTCGCCCCGCTCGTGCGCACGAACGCCTTCAGCCTGACCGTCGCCCACAGTCCCGAGGAGACGCTGGTGTATCTCCGCCAGGGGTTCCACTTCTGACGGGCGGCGCCGGGCGGACCTGGGAGAGACGATGCGACTCGCTCTGACCTTCGCGCTTCTGCTGGCTGCCGCCCCGAGCGCCCGCGGCCAGCATCTCGAGGCGCTCGCGAACGATCCGGCGCGCTTCCTCGCCACGGCCGGGACAGCGCTCCATTGGAACGAGCCGACCGAGCCGACCCGGATCGTCGGGCCGCTCTACTTCGTCGGCACGCGCGGCCTCGCGGTGTGGCTGATCACCACGTCCGAGGGACACATCCTGCTGAACACCGCCATGCCCGGCTCCGAAACGATGATCGCCGCGTCGATGCGCACGCTCGGCTTCGAGCCCGCGGACGTCGAGATCCTGCTCGCGGGCCATGCCCACATCGATCACGTCGGCGCCCATGCGGCGATCCGGAAGCTCTCCGGTGCGCGGATCGCCATGATCGCCGAGGAGGTCGACCTCATCCAATCGGGCGGCAGGCTCGACTTCCACTACGGGAAATACCCCGAGCTCGCCTTCGATCCCGTGACGGTCGATCGGGTCTTCCGCGACGGCGACACGATCACGCTCGGGGGCGTGACGCTGACGGCCCGGCTCACGCCCGGGCACACCAAGGGATCGACGACCTTCGTGATGAACCTCGTCGACGGCGACAAGACCTGGGTCGTCGTGTTCCCCAACGGCACCAGCATCAACCCTGGCTATCGCCTGGTGAAGAATCCCTCCTATCCGGGCATCGCCGACGACTACCGCCGCACGTTCCAGGTGCTGGACGCGCTGCAGCCGGACATCTGGCTCGACGCGCACACGGAGGTGTTCGACTTCGAGGCCAAGCGCGCCCGGGCGGCACGCGACGGGGTCGCGGCGTGGGTGGATCCCGAGGGCTACCGGACGTGGCTGCGCCGCGTCCGCGACAAATTCGACCGGACGGTCGGCGCCACGTTGCACGCTCCCGCGAAGAAGGACTGACGGCTCAGCCGCCCTCGAGCTCGCGGACGAGGCCCTTCACCTCCTTGGGCGCGACGTCCTGGCGGCC
>CAZWAX010000280.1:0-7953 GCA_964631985.1 uncultured Polyangiaceae bacterium
AGCGCAGGCAGCACTTGAGACGCCCGCACATGCCCGAGAGCTTCGACGGGTTCAGCGACAGGCCCTGCTCCTTCGCCATCCGCACCGACACCGCCTGGAACTCGCGCAGCCAGGTCGAGCAGCAGAGCTCGCGGCCGCACGGCCCCACGCCACCGAGCAGCTTGGTCTCGTCGCGGGCACCGATCTGCTTCATCTCGATGCGGGTGTGGAGGCCCTGCGCCAGATCGCGCACGAGCTCGCGGAAGTCGACGCGGCCTTCGGCGCAGAAGTAGAAGATCGCCTTGCTGCCGTCGAAGAGGACGTCGACCTTGACGAGCTTCATGGTCATGTTGCGGGCGCGGATGCGGGTGAGACACAGCCGGTGGGCCTCGCGCTCGCGCAGCTGGTTCTGCTCGTCGCGGGCGAGATCGCGCTCGTCGGCGCGGCGCAGCACCTTCGGGACGTCGGTGGGGGCGGGGGCCGCAGGTGGCCGCGCCACGGTCGCCAACGCCGTCGCGCGCTGCACCTCGACCACGACCCGGTCCCCGCGCGTCAGATCGAGGCCGCCGCTGTCGTAGTCGTGGATGACGCCGGCGGGCTTGAACTGGATGCCGACCAACAGCGAGGTCGACGAGGAATGAGTTTCGATGGTCATGTCACTCGAGGCGCATCAGCATCTGGATCAGGGTCAGATTGCGGTTGGCGTTCTGACGAAGCGCGCGGATCGTACCATACGTCGTTTCGAGATTGCGAAGGCTGCGACCGATGTCGGGCGTGCCGATGGCGTCGGCGAGGTCGGCATTCTGCAGCTCCGCCGTCGGGCCGAGCACCGCCCGCCGCAGCTGATCGCGTTGCCACGACGCGATCAGCGCCAGCACCGCGGTCGGGTCCTTGTCCTCGGCGACGAGCGTCTGGGCGAAATCCGCGAGCCGCTTGAACCCGGCGCCGCGCAGGCCGGCGAGGGTGCCGAGCAGCTCGCGCCGGCGCGGCCCGAAGAAATCCGCATCGAGGGCGAGGGCGGTGCCCGGGCTGCCGTTCGCGTAGGCCGCCAGCGCGCGCGCGTCGGCCTCGCTCCGTCCGTGGCGGGTGAGGATCGCGACGACGTCGTCGACCGGCAGCGGTCCGAAGCTCACGTGCTGGCAGCGTGACAGGATGGTCGGGAGCAGCGCCGACGGCTGCACCGCGACCAACACGAGGACGCTCTCGCCGTTCGGCTCCTCGAGGGTCTTCAGGAGCGCGTTCTGTGCCTGTGCGGTGAGGAGGTGGGCCTGATCGACGATGCCGACCTTGGGGTGCGGCGACAGCGAGCGGAAGCCCAGCTCCCGTTGCAGCTCGCGCACCTGCTCGATCGAGATGTCGCGCTTGCCCTCGAGCGGACCCGTGACGACGCGCACGTCCGGATGCGTGCCGGCGACGATGGTGCGGCAGGCGTTGCAGGTACCGCAGGCGTCGAAGGCCGCGGTCTCGCAGTGCAGGCCGAGGGCGAGCGCGCGCGCGACCGTGTGCTTGCCGACGCCGGTGGGACCGGTGAACGCGAACGCGTGGGCGAGCCGCTGCGACTCCCAGCCGCGGCGCAGGAACGCGATGGCGCGCGCATGCCCGCGGACGTCGGCGAAACGCGCCGTTGGCGCCGGGGTCGACGTCGCTTCGGACGAGGGCGTCTTGCGGGCCACGATCAGGCGCTCGCCGACGCCGCGGAAGCGGCGTAGCCGTGGGCGGCGAGCCACGCTACCGTCACGCGCGCCACCTCGGCGCTCACGAGCGCGAGATCGCGGCTCGCGTCGATGCGGTGGATGCGGTCGGGCGCGGCGGCCGCTTCGGCGAGGAAGCCGACGCGGACGCGCTCGTGGAAGGCACGGTCGAGCACCTGATAGCGGTCGGTCTCGCGATGCCGGCGCTCGGCGCCGAGCTCGATCGGACAGTCGAGCAGCAACGTCAGGTCGGGCACGACACCGGCGCTGCTCTCGACGCTCCAGCGTCGCACGCGGTCGAGGTCCCGGGCATGGCCGTGTCCCTGATACGCCAGCGTGGAGTCCGCGAAGCGGTCGCAGAGGACGACCTTGCCGGCGGCGAGCGCCGGCGCGATCACCGTCGCGACGTGCTCGGCGCGGTCGGCGAGGAAGAGCAGCAGCTCGGCGTCCGGTGCGAGGGCCAGCTCGCGGCCGAGGACCAGGCGGCGGAGCTCGCGGCCGAGCGCCGTCGCGCCCGGCTCGCGCGTGCTGACGAGCGGATGCCCGTGGGCGGTGAGGAGCTCGGTGAGGCGTCTGACCTGGGTGCTTTTGCCGGCGCCGTCGATGCCTTCGATCGTGATCAGGCACCCACGCCGTGGCGGGGTCGCGCGCGCGTCGGTCGCCATCGGGCCGCGAACTTAGCTGGTTCATGCGAACGGGGGAAACTCGCCGCCATCGGATTCCACCCCGTCCGCGCTGGCAGCAACGCGAACCGAGATGGTTCGAAGGTAGGCAAGCCCGCGGAGCGCGTGCTATCTCGGCCCCTTCGTGCGAGGTGTCCGCTGGATCTGAGCGAGTTGCAGTCGGAGACCGCGGCCCGTCACCCCTGGGAGGTCGCGCGGGCGAAGGCGGTGGAGGGAATCCTCGCGCGCCGTCGGACTCGCTTCGCCACCGTCTTGGATTACGGCTGCGGCGACGGCTACACCGGCGAGCGCGTGCAGGACGCCTTCGGCGTGCCCCATTTGATGGCTGTCGACGTGCATCTGCCCGAGGTATCGTGCGGCGTCGCGCGGCGGGGAGCGGGAACGGTCGAGCGGTCACGTGATTCGCGGGCGCTTCGCGATCGCCGTTTCGACCTCATCTTGCTGTGCGACGTGATCGAGCATGTGGAAGACGACGTCGGGCTGCTCAGCCAACTCCGCGGTGATCACCTCGCGCCGGACGGTCTCGTCATGGTGACGGTGCCAGCGTTCCAGGCGCTGTTCTCCGACCACGACCGCTTTCTCCGGCACCACCGGCGCTACACACTGTCGGGCCTCCGGGACGTGATCGGCCGGGCGGGTCTCACGTCGGTCGAGGACGGCTACCTGTTCGGCTCGCTGCTGCCGGCGCGCGCGGCCGCCACCATGATCGGCGACCGCGGGTCGCCGGGGACGCAGGAGCACGGCATCGGCGGATGGCGACGCGGGTCCGTCGTGACCCGTGCGTTGACGAGGGCGCTCATGGTCGACAATGCGATCATGCTCGCGGCGCGTGGGCTCGGCATCACGTTGCCCGGGCTCACGGCATGGGCGCTATGCCGGACGTCGTAGTCGTCGTCCCCTGCTACAACGAGGCCGCGCGGCTGAATCTGGCGGCCTTCCGTGCGAGCCTCGCGGAGCAGCCCGCGCTTTCCTACGTGCTGGTGAACGACGGCAGCACGGACGGCACGCAGGCTATGCTCGACGGGTTCGCCGCCGAGAACCCGGCGCGGGTCCGGGCGCTGCACCTCGAGCACAACTCGGGGAAGGCGGAAGCGGTGCGCCGGGGCGTGCTGCACGCCGGCGAGCTCGGGGCGCGGCTCGTCGGGTACTGGGATGCGGATCTCGCCACTCCGCTCACCGCCATCCCGCAGTTCGTGGCCGTCCTCGCGAATCCCGAAGTGATCTTGGTCCTGGGCTCGCGCGTGCAGCTCCTCGGCCGCCGCATCCGTCGGACGCCGACCCGGCACTACCTCGGTCGCGTGTTCGCGACCGCCGCGTCCGCGCTGCTCGGGCTCGCGGTCTACGACACCCAGTGTGGCGCCAAGCTCATGCGTGCGACGCCGCAGATGCTGGCGATCTTCGGGCGTCCGTTCCAGCTGCGCTGGTGCTTCGACGTCGAGCTCCTGGCCCGGGTGCAGGGTCTGCAGGCGCGCGGCGCGATCGACGTCGACCGCCAATGCGTCGAGCTGCCGCTCGATGCGTGGGAGGACGCGTCGGGATCGAAGCTCGGTCTCCGTCAGATGCCCAAGGTGTTCGGCGAGCTGCTGAGCCTGCGCCGCATCGTCGCGGAGGAGCGCCGGCGGTGACGGCTGCCGGTGGTCGCCCATGACGTCCGCACTGACCCGGGTCATGTTCGCGCTCGCCGCGCAGCCGGTCGTCCGGATCGCCGCGCTGCTCGCGGGGATCGCGGTCGTGGTCGGGCTCGGCGTGCTCGGGCTCGGACACGGGGGCCCGAGCGAGACCAATCTCGATACCCGCTACCTCTTCCTCGCCGGCAAGTACTGGCTCGCCGGGACCAACGCGTACACGCCCGCGGTCGCGCTCCGCGACCTCGGTCCGATCGGCGATGCCTTGCAGCAATACAATTTCGCGTATCCGCCGCAGATGGCCGTGCTCTGCCTCCTGCTCGCGCTCGGCTCGATGCAGACGTCGTTCCTCCTCATGAACGCGTTGAACCTGGCTGCGACCGCGGCCATCGCCTGGATCGGCGTCCGGTGGATCGAGGAGCCGGGACCGCGCGGCGTTGCGCCGGCCCAGTCGACGGCCCAGCGTTGGTTCGTGCCGGCGCTCGTCGCCGGCAATCTCTCCACGGCGTTCGCCGTCTGGATGGGACAGACGACGCTGCTCGTCACCGCGGCGCTCGCCGGCGCGTGGTACGCGTCGCGCCGCGATCGGTGGATCCTCGCCGGCGTGCTGCTCGCGATCGGCACCTTCAAGCCGCCGCTCAGTCTCTTCGTCGTCCTCTGGTTCGTGCTCGAGCGCCAGTGGCGCGTCCTTGGCGCGGCGGCGGCGGCGGTGCTGGTGTTCTCGGCGGTGCCGATGTGGGTGGCCGGTCCGGTCGACGTGTTCTTCGACTGGCTGCACGCCGTCGAGCGCTATGGCAGCCATCCGTTCAATGCCGTCGGCACGCGCATGCTGTTCAATCTCCGCAGCCTGCTCCACGCGCTCGGCCTGCGGCTGCCGGACCTGTTCGTCGTCGGCCTCGTCGCGACGGGTGCGCTGTGGTACTGGCGGCGGCGTCTCACCGATCGCGACCTCCTCCCGATGCTCCTCGCCGTCGCGCTGCTCTTCGGCTACAGCCACAGCTACGATCTCGCCGCGCTCACGGTGATGATCGGCGCGTTCTGGCGCCACCTGCACGACCGCGCGGCGGCCGCGCTCGTGGCGCTCGGCCTGCTGCTCGCGATCTCGTTCCCGAACAGCCTGCTCGAACGGTTCGAGATCGACGTCCTGCTGCACGCCCGCGTCGCGCTGGTGGTGGCCGCGCTCGCCTGGCTCGTCCGTGCGAGCGCCGCGGAAGCCCGCGGCCAACCGGGCTGACGTTCAGCTTCCGCTGTCGACGACGCCGACCCCGGCGCGCTGCTTCCCGAGCACGAGCCGGATTCCGTACACCAGGTCGCGCGAGGTGCACGGCTTGGTGATGTAGTATTCGGCGCCTTCCTTGTAGCCCGTCAACACGTCGTCGTCCTGGCTCTTCGCGGTCAGCATGATCACCGGAATGCCGGTCGTGGCCGGGTCCTGTTTCAAGCGCGCCAGCACCTCGAGCCCGCTCATGTGCGGCATCATGACGTCGAGGAGAATGCAGTCGGGATGATGCGCCGCGATCTGCTCCAGCGCGTCCGGCCCGTCGAGCGCCGTCATCACCGCGAACCCGAGTCCCGAGAGCATCCGCGCCGTCATGCGGGTGGCATTCTCGTTGTCGTCGACGACCATGATCGTGTCGGGCATGGCGCTGCCTCCTCCGAGCCCTTCGCCGGGCTCGCCCTCGCTTACGTCGGCGTTCGGGCCGGGTGCTGTGTCGGCTGGTGCCCGAGGACCAGGTTCACGCCGTAGACCAGCTCGTCGGCGGTGAACGGCTTGGTGATGTAGTAGTCGGCGCCTTCCTGGTAGCCGTGCAGGACGTCGTCATCGGTGGTCTTGGCGGTGACCATGATCACCGGGATGTCGGCGGTGGCCGGGTCGGCCTTCAAGGCCTTCAGGACCTCGAGCCCGCTCATGCGCGGCATCATCACGTCGAGCAGGAGGCAGTCCGGACGTTGGCGTGCGACGATCGCGAGCGCCTCGCCACCGTCGGAGGCGGTGATCACGGCGAACCCGCGCTGCGACAGCATCCGGGCACTGATGAGCGCAATGTCTTCGCTGTCGTCGACGATGAGGATGGTGTCTCCCATGGGGTCCTTTCAGGAAGCTTCACGGACGGCGAGGACACGCGCGCGTGCGGGAAGCGGGGCGAGAGTGGCGGCCATGCGGAGGGCCGTGCTGCTGGCGCGGATGAACCCGGTGCCGCGGGCGTCGAGCGCGGGCGTGCCGCCCGCCCAGGCGCCGCCGCACACTTCGAGCACCGCGCCGGGGTCGATGACGATGCCGTCGGCGGCGGCCAGAGCCCCCGTGAAGGCGAGGCGTCCGGTCACGTGCAGACGCCCGGCGACGTAGAGCACGCCGGCGCCGTCCGTCGACCCACCGGCCGCGGTGTCGCCGTCGATGATCGTGAAGCGCGGCGTGGCGACGTCGCCGAGAACGGACGGCAACGCGCCCGCATCGACGTGCGTCGCATGATCGGCGTCGGCGACCTCCGCGAACGCGGGTGCCGCATGGCGCTCGATGCTCGGCGCGTCACCGCGCCCGCGGATCTGCTCGGGATGGGCGAGCATGGGAAGCCCGCCGTCGTCCGGCACCGACAAGCCCGCGCGCGGAGCGCCCGGACCGAGGATCGTGCAGCCGCTGCCCATGTCGAAGTCTCGGCCATCCAGCAGAAAATCTGCAGTCAGGGTCCGCGCATCCCCTGCCAAGGTGAGGGCGCCGGGCTGCAGG
The DNA here is from genome assembly GCA_964631985.1 of uncultured Polyangiaceae bacterium. Classification (GTDB taxonomy): domain Bacteria; phylum Desulfobacterota; class Binatia; order UTPRO1; family UTPRO1; genus UTPRO1. Next base: position 6,704 of record CAZWAX010000280.1, read on the forward strand.
GGCTCAGAGGCCCGGCCGAGGACGGCCTCGAGACGCCGCCGTACCGGGGCCGGACCGTAGGCGTTCACACGCAGGACGACACGTGCGTTGCCATCCGATGTGTCATCGCGCGGGCTCTCGTCGGCGTCGTCCAGGAAGCCGTGGGCATGGGTCCACGCGGGCCCGGTCGCGGCGGGTGGGCCGGGAGTCACGCGGAGGGCGTCGGTGAATCGGTGGCCGGCCGGGAGGGCCGCGATCGTCTCGGCGAGCCCAGCCTCGGCGAGGTGCCAGGCCCGGACGCCGTCGCGGTCGAGTCGCGCGCGGGCAAGCGCCAGGCGGCCGAGCTCGGCGAGGCCCGTCGCGACGACGCCTGCGAGCGCGATCAGCAGGATCGCGAGCACGAGCGCGCTGCCCTCGCTCGCTCTCATCGGTTCACGAGGCGCGCACCGCCGAGCAGACGGACGGCCGACGGTCGGCCGGGCGGCGCGGTCGTGAGGTCGATCTGCACGACCCGGGTGGCGGCGCCGGTTGCGGCGTCGGCCGGATCGAGCCGCGTGCCGTCGGCGGTGAAATAGGCGAGACGGAAGCTGTCGGTGGCGACGTTGGAGAGGATCGGCAACGACTGGGCGCCCACGACCCGCTGCAGGCTCCGGCTGCTGGGCGCGACCCGGTAGCCGATCTGCTCCTCGGAGGTAGGATCGATCGCGCCGTCGCCGTCGAGGTCGGCCTGCAGCTCGATGCGGTCGGCGGCGACGACGGGCAACGCGGTGATGCCCGCGCCGGTCGGGTCGTACCCGGCCACCCGCAGATCGCGGACGAGCTGGTCGAGCGCGGCAGCGGCCTCGATCGCCGTCTCGGCATCGGTACTGGCCCGCGCCCCGGCGGCGATGCCGCCGCGGACCAGGGCCGTCATCGCCGCCGCCCCGACGAGGCCGAGCCCCATGCCGACCAGGAGCTCGACGAGCGTCATGCCGGCGTTGGCGGCGCGACGACGCATCAGTCCGTGCCGCCGAGCCATCGGCGGGTCACGAGCGCCACGTGCTCGGCCGGCCGTCCGGCATCGACGGCGACCGTGAGCGTGACCAGCCGGTCGTCGCGTGCGACGTCGGTCGCGCAGGTGACGGGGTCGACGAAGCCCGCGACGGCATTCGTGGTGGTCGTGCTCGTCGCCGTCGCGGCCTGGCTCGCGAGGGCGGCGAGCTCGCGGGACGCGAGGGCCGTGGCGCGGGTGAGGGTCGCGGCACGGGATGCGGCCCGGAGCCCCGTCGTCG
>CAZWAX010000281.1:0-7913 GCA_964631985.1 uncultured Polyangiaceae bacterium
CCCCGGGCGAACTGCCTCGATGTCAACGTGCCCCCGGCCGTGCCGGGCCCGGCCGCCGGGATGGTTGGGCTTCTCGTCGACGACGAAGTAGACGTGATCGCCGCTTACCGCGTAACAGAGCGGCACGACGTGCGGCGTGCCGCCGGCGTCGGCGGTCGCGAGGCGGGCGACGCGATGGCGCGCGAGGTAGGCGCGCGCGGCACGATCAAGAACCGCCGCCACCGCTCGACTCGACGGACGCCGCCGCTGCGGTCGCGCCGCGGTCCAGGAGCGCCGCCGCCCACGGCACCTCGTGCTCGAGTCGCGTTTCCCCCGTGAGCTCGGCGCGGGCCTCGAGGTGAAAGGCCTGCGCCATGCCCTGATAGCGCGGCGAGAAGTGGAACACCTCGAGCCGGCGGACGCCGGCGGCACGGGCGAGAAACCCCGCCTGACGGGCCGTCAGATGGTGGCGCTTCTCCGCCTCGTCGCGATCGATGTCGAGGAAGCGTGCCTCGCAGTAGAAGACGTCGGCGGCGCGCGCGAGGTCCACGATGCGCTCGGCGCTCTCGACGTCGAAGAGCGTGTCGACGACGTAGGCGATGCGTTGCCCGGGATGATCGTCGACGAGATCGCGGCGGAGCGTGCCCGCGTCGAGGCGGATCGGTTCGCCGGCGGTCGGGATGACGATCGATACGGTGTCGTCATCGGCGCGGATCGCGGCCTTCAGGCGCGCGAGCCACGGCCCGGGCTCCCAGCCGCGTGCCGCGAGGGCCTCGGTGCGGACGTTCAGATGACGGGGCTCGACGACGGCGAAGGCGAGACACGGGATCCGGTGGTTGAGAGTCGCGGTCTCGATCTGGAATCCAGGGGTCGCGACGAGCGTGCCGGGCGCCGCCGGGAGATCGGGCAGGGGTTCGCGCGCGAAGCCGTTCGCCGCGCGAAAGCCCGCGCGCGCGAGATGGCGCTCGTGCCGCTCGATCACGATCAGGCGGAAGAGGTAGTTCTCGGTGAGGTTCCAGGTGTAGCCCGCCAGCTTCCCGGCGATGTTGTCGATCAAGCCGGGCGGACCGCACACGGTGAGCTCGCGATCGCGTGGCAGCGTGAGCCGCAGCAGCTGATCGAATCCCATGAAGTGGTCCATGTGCGTGTGCGACACGAAGACGTGCGAGAGCCGCAGACAGCTCGCGGGATTCAAGCGCTCGATGCGGCCGAGGTCGAAGAGCACGGCGTCGCCCTGCCAGCGGAGCGCGACGTAGAGCGCGCAGTCCTGGAACGGACCGTTGACGAGAGAGGGGCGGAAGCTCGACTTCATCGCGAGGACGGAAGTGTCTGCGGGCTCAGCCGAGATGCCGACGCCGCGAGACGGCTAACGCGCGCGCCGCCGACCGTTTCGTGCGGCCGAACCGGATGCCTCGTACGCGTCGAGACCTTCGTTCAAGAGGGCCAGGACGAGCGCGCGCATTCGGATGTCGAGCGCGCGGGCGACGTCGCGGATCTCGTTCATGGTCTTTCCGGGGAGGCGAACGGCGAGCAGCGAGGTCTCGGTGGCGGCCCGTTGTTTCAGGTCGGCGAGCTTGAGCTTCCGTTCTTTCATGGTCGACCTCGTTCGAGTTGCCATGCTGCTGTTGCGACGTCGCATCGATCTCGAATGCTCTCAGGGGGAGAGCGCGCTGCGAACGCGACTACACCTACGAATTTGAACCTGGGTGGTCAAGTCAGCCCGGTGGCCACGCGAACGCACGACCACCGATGACGTGCAGGTGAATGTGGAACACGCTCTGACCCGCCTCCGCACCGCAGTTCATCGCGAGCCGAAAGTCGTTCCGGCCGTCGGCATGCGCCACTTGCACGGCGACGCGATGCAGGTGCCCGATCAGGGCGTCGTCGTCCGTCGTGGCGTCGGCGATCGTCGCGATGTGCTTCCGCGGGACGACCAGGACGTGCGTCGGACCGGCCGGGTTGATGTCGCGAAAGGCGACCGCGCGATCGTCCTCGTAGACGCGATCCGCCCTTGCCTCGCCGGATGCAATTCGACAGAAGAGGCAATCGGTCATGCCGCCGCTGTAACGGGTTTGACTGGCGGTCGCAAGACGAATCCCACGACGCATCCATGGACTTCGCGCTCACTCCCGAGCAGTCGCTCTTGCAGCGCACCGCGCGCGACGTGCTCGCCGCCGTCGCGCCGATGGCGCACGTGCGCGCGATGATGGCGGACCCGCGCGGAACGACCGACGCGGTGTGGCGCCAGCTCGTCGAGCTTGGCTGGCCGGGCCTGATGTTCGCCGAGGAAGACGGCGGCGCCGGGCTCGGCATGCTCGAGCTCGCGATCGTGCTCGGCGAGATGGGGCGCGCCGCGATGCCCGGGCCGTTTCTCAGTACGATCGTCGCCGGACGGTTGCTCGCACACGCGGGCGATGCGGCCCAGCGCGCGCGCTGGCTGCCCGCGATCTGCGACGGCAGCCGCATCGCGACGATCGCGCTCCTCGAGCGCGACGCGCGCTGGGACTTCGGTGGCGTGACGGCGGTGGCCCGACCGGAGTCGGAGGGATTCACGCTCGTCGGCACCAAGCTCTTCGTGCCCGACGCCCACGTCGCCGATCTCGTCGTGTGTGCGCTCCGGCGCGCCGACGACGGCGAGCCCGTGCTGCTCGTGGTCGAGCCCACGGCCGCGGCGATTACGCCCCTCCCGAGCGTCGACGGGACGCGCAAGATCTTCGCGCTCGATCTCGCCGGTGTGCACGTGCCCGCGGACCATCTGCTGGCCGGCGACGCGGCGGTCGCGCTCGCGAGCGTCCTCGACGAGGCGCGCGTCGCGCTCGCCGCCGACATGGCCGGCGGGGCGGAGCGCGTGCTCGAGATGACCGTCGAGCACGTGAAGACCCGTCGGCAGTTCGGCCAGCCGATCGGCGCGTTTCAGGCCGTCCAGCATGCGTGCGCCGACATGATGGTCGCCGTCGAGTGTGCCAAAGCCGCGACCATCTACGCGGCGTGGGCGATCGCCACGGGCGCCGACGATGCCGCGATCGCCGCCGCCACCGCGAAAGCGACGGCCGGCGACGCCTACCGACAGGTGACCGCCAAGGCCATCCAGCTCCACGGCGGCCTGGGCTTCACGTGGGAGCACGACCTCCACATCTACTACAAGCGCGCCATGTCGGGTGACGTCACGTACGGCGATGCCACGTGGAATCGCGAGCTCGTCGCCGAGAGACTCGGGTTGTAGATCTCGCGGCTACGCCCGCAGCGCGACGATCGCCTCGCCCGGCGTCGTCTTCTTGCCGTCGTCGCTCTCGGTCCAGACCTCGATCGCGACGAGCTTCTCGCCGTGGGCTTCCCACTTGCGCGTCACGCTGCCGCGACACACGAACTCGCGATCGGGGAAGTCCATGCCGCGATACTGGCACGAGATCTTCTTGATGCGGCCGGCGTGGCCGAGCCAGTTCGACACCAGCTCGCCGAGGGAGGCGTACTTGAAGCGGCCGTGCACGATGATGGAGCCGAGCTGCTTCGATTGTGGGAACTGAAAATCGTGGTGCAGCGGGTTGAAGTCGCCCGAGCCCGCCGAGTACTTCACGAGCTGCGTCACGCCGGGCCGCTTCTTCAGCTCGGGGAGCACGTCGCCTTCGTTGATCGCTTGCCAGGAAAGCTTCATTCTCGTGTCCTTTAGCGAGGACACCGGATTCACTCCGGGGTCCGAGGGCCATCGAAGCGCACGGGGCCGAATTAGTAATAAATCGCTTGGCCGGTCTGGATCGCTACGACGTCGCCGTCTTGGTTGGTGTACGTCGTCTTCTGCGTCGTGATCAGCATCTTCCCGAGCGCCTTGCTTTCGCGGACGTCGAGGTTCTCGAGACGATTCACGACCGTCAGCGTGTCGCCGGCGCAAATGTCGCCGAAGTATTCCGTCTCGGTGCCGCCATCGAGCAGGCCCTTCAGGCCGTGCTTCACGGTCGGCTGACCCTCCGTCGGGACGGTGAAGATCTCGTGCGATCGGCCGGGGATGAAGACGGGCGTGCCGAGGTACGTCGGCGGGGCGGGCAGGCTCCGATAGCCGGCGCGCTTCGCCGCTTCGAGGTCGAAGTACACGGGATCCGTGTAGCCGACGCCGCGCGCGAACGCGCGTACGCTCGTCGTGGTGACCTCGTAGGTCCAGGGCGGCGACTCGCTGCCGATCGCCGCGCGCATCTCGTCGGTGAGCACGAATTCTTTCGCCATGAGCGCGGGTTCTAGACGATGCGCGCGGACCGAGCCAGCACGTTCACGCCCGGGGCGGCAGAGAAGACGGGGAGCCCACCGCACGGCGGGCTCCCCGTCTCGGAGCTGCTACGGCAGCTGCACCGTCGACGGCACGCAGAGCTCGCGCGGGCCGAAGAAGGTGTAGGTGTCCGGGCCGAACTGGTTGTCGGTGAAGAGCGTCGGTTGCGACGACGGCCGCGGTCCGCGGACGAGGTAGCACATCTGACTGGTGGCGGCGTCGACGATGCCCTCGCCGTTCTTGTCGACCGGCAGGCAGAGATGGAGCGGCTTCTTGATGTCGACCGTGGTCGGACCGAATTGCGTCACGACGCCGACGCCGGCCTGGCGGAAGCGCGCGCCGCTCAGCCGATAGCACTTGTAGTGATTGATGGGATTCTGCAGCGGGGGCGGCGCACCGGAGAGGCTCTTGGCGGTCGGGACCAGCAGCCGGTCAGGCTTGCTGACGTTCACGGTCAACGAGCCGAACTGGTTGCTGACGATGACGCCCTTCACCGGCACGAAACGCGGGCTCGTTTGCTTGATGGTGTAGGAGGTCAGGTGCCCGTCGTTGCTGACGCCGAGGTTGGCGGGTGCGCAGAGACGCTTGGCTCGCCTGACTGTGACGGTGCTCGGGCCGAAGACGTCGACCAGCGAGACGTCGGCGAGATTCATCGGCGGCCGGTGGATCTCGAAGCAACCGTAGTCGGCGGGCGGGCTCGGAGTCGCGCTCGGCGTGGTGGTCGGGCTGCCGGTGATGGTGCTGGTCGGTGTCGGGGTCTCGGTTTCGGTGGCGGTCGGCGTCGCCGTCACGGTCTCGGTCGGCGTCGGGGTTGGCGTCGCGGTCTCCGTCGGTGTCTCCGTCGGCGTCGCGGTGACGGTGGCCGTCGGTGTCGGTGTCGCCGTCGGCTGGGGCAGGAAGAGGTTGGTACTGCCCTGCGCGCCGCCGGTTGCGATCGCGTCGCAATTGGCATCGGTCGTGACCAGGGAGTTGCCGGAGGTGTCGGCGCGGGTGCCGAACTGCCCGCAGGGATTCAGTATCGACACGGGCACCTCGGTGGTCGCCTGGGCGCGGATCGTCGCGATCGCCACGTTCGACCCCGCGGGCAAGGGCACGCCGGCGGCGTTGACGATCACGTTGATCGTGTTGCTCGTGACGTCCAGCGGGTCGAGCGCACAGCTCGTGACCGCGGGGGCGTTGCTGACGCACCCCGTGGCGCCGACGGGCACGAACGTGAGCGTGCCCGGTAGCTCCACCGCGCATGTCGTGTCGGTACACGCCAGGGTGTAGACGATCGCCGCGCCGCACACCGTGCTGGCGCAGTCCCCGGCAACCGTGCACGCGGCGCCGTTGTTGATGCCTCCGATGCAGACGTTCACGAGCTTGGCGGCGACGCTGGTGCCGGGCGGCACCGAGGATGCCGTATTCTGCACCGTGATCTGAATGTCGACGAGGTCGCCGAAGTGGAGCGCGGTCGGACACGTGGCCCCCGCACTCGGAAAGATCGGAAGCGAGCCGCTGGCCTGACAGCCGAAGCCGTGAGCGCGCGGCGACCAGATCAGGACGAGCACGAGCCCTGCGAGCGTTACGCTGGCGAATGTTCGATGCGACATGGAACTGCCCTCCGTGGTTTGCGGTTGCCGAGGGCCCGTCGATCCGATCCTCGCGGGGATTTCCGTCGAGGGCGGCGCGGGTCCGACACCAGACCGAGCACTACCTGAACGCGCCGCTGGGAGCGAGGGTCGGGCCGGCGCGGTTTGACGGGCTCGTGGGGCGTGCATAGAAAAACCGACCCATGGCCATCATCCGCAAGCAACACGGACATTTTCTCGAGGACTTCGAGCCCGGCGTGCTGCTGCGCCACAAGGGCGGCAAGACCATCACCGAAGGCCTCTTCGCGATCTTCACCGACTTCTCGATCACCGCGAATCCGCTCGCCAAGAGCCGCCGGTATGCGCAGGCCTACGGCTACCGCGACCTCGTCGTCCCGCCCGGCATCGTGATGGCGGTCGTCTTCAGTCAAAGCGTCGAGGACATCTCGGAGAACGCGCGCGCCAACCTCGAATACATCGACATGCGCTTCGGGGTGCCGGTCTGCGTCGGTGATACGCTCGAGGCCGAGACCCTGGTGCTCGGGGTGAAGGGGTCGTCGAAGGACCCGACGCTCGGCGTCGTGCACGTGCAGACGACCGGCCGCAATCAGCTCGGCGAGGTCGTGCTGACGTTCCAGCGGAAGGTGCAGGTCTGGAAGAAGGACCCGAGCGCGAAGCTCGCCGACGGCGAGGCGCAGCCCCGCGACATCGCCACCGACCTCACGATCCCGACCTACGACGCGAGTCGAAAGCAGCTCGCGCACTTCAGCAGCCCCGACACCTACTTCGAGGACTTCACGGTCGGCGACGTCTACGAGCACACCCGCGGCCGCGTCGTCACCACCGATCACATCATGCTGACCGGCATCCTCGACAACACGTCGCAGGTCCACTGCAATCAGTGGATGGTGACGGAAAACCCCGAGCGCTACGTCGGCGGCCAGCTGATCGTCTTCGGGGGACTGCCGTTCAATCTCTGTCTCGGCATCGCGTCGGCCGACATCGCCGACAACGCGCTTGCCGACGTGCGCTACGTGACCGGCAAGCACACGGCGCCGATCTTCGCCGGCGACACCGTCTTCGCGGCGACCGAGATCCGCGAGAAGCGCGACTTCCCGGGCCGTCCCGATCTCGGCCTCCTCGCGTCGACGCTCCGCGGTCACAAGTTCCGCAAGAAGGGTGACCAGGTCGAGAAGGTCGAGATTTTCTACTTGGAGCTCGAGCAGGCGTTGAAGCGGCGCAGTCACTACCTGTGAGCGAGCGTCGCTTCGCGAGGCGATCAAAATGAAAGCGACGCTCATCGCATCCGACGGCTCCGGGGACCTCTCCTGGGGCGACGCGCCGGCCCCGGCGGCGGGTCCACACGACGTCGTCGTCGATGTCCACGCGACCGCCGTCAATCGCGCCGACCTGCTGCAGCGCCGCGGCTTCTATCCGCCGCCGCCCGGCGAGTCCGAGATCCTCGGGCTCGAGGCCGCGGGCGTCGTAGCGTCCGTCGGCGCGAAGGTCACGCGCGCCAAGGTCGGCGATCGGGTCTGCTGCCTCCTCGCCGGGGGCGGCTACGCGGAACAGATCGTGGTCAACGAGGCGATGGCGCTTCCCATTCCGGCGGGTCTCGACTTCATCCAGGCCGCGGCCATTCCCGAGGCGTTCTACACCGCCTTCGTCAACATCGTGCTCGAGGCCGGGCTCGTCGCGGGTGAGCGGGTGCTGATTCATGCCGGCGCGAGCGGCGTCGGCACCGCCGCGATCCAGCTCGTGAAGGCGCGCGGCGCCGTCGCCTACGTCACCGCCGGCAGCGACGACAAGCTCGCCCGTTGCACGGCGCTCGGTGCCGACGCCGGCATCAACTACAAGACCGAGAGCTTCCCCGACCGCATCGCCGCGCTCACGGAGAAAAAAGGCGTCGACGTCATCCTCGACTGCGTCGGCGGCTCGTACCTCGAAGGCAACGTCGCGAGCCTCCGGTCACAGGGCCGGCTCGTGATCATCGGCCTCATGGGTGGCACCAAGGCCGACGTGAACCTCGGCCTCCTCGTCTCGCGCCGACTCCGCGTCATCGGCTCCGTGTTGCGTCCGCGCTCGCTCGCCGAGAAGGTCGCCCTCAC
>CAZWAX010000282.1:0-1779 GCA_964631985.1 uncultured Polyangiaceae bacterium
ACTTGTTCACGTTCCCCAGGAAGTCCATGACGAACGCCGTGGCCGGGTGCTCGAACACCTCGATCGGCGTGCCGTTCTGCTCGATCTTCCCCTTGTTCATCACCACCACGCGGTCGGCCACCTCGAACGCCTCTTCCTGGTCGTGCGTCACGAAGATGATGGTGACGTGGAACTCGTCGTGGAAGCGGCGGAGCCAGGCGCGGAGCTCGCTGCGCACCTTCGCGTCGAGCGCGCCGAACGGCTCGTCGAGGAGCAGCACCTTCGGCTCGGCCGCGAGCGCGCGCGCGAGCGCGACGCGCTGGCGTTGCCCGCCCGAGAGCTGCGAGGGCATCGAGTTCTCGTAGCCCTCGAGCTGGACCAGGCGCAGCAGCTCCATCACGCGCGCGCGGATCTCGGCCTTGGGCCGCTTCCGGACCCGCAGGCCGAAGCCGATGTTGTCGAACACCGTCATGTGCCGGAAGAGCGCATAGTGCTGAAACACGAAGCCGACGTTGCGCTCGCGGACGGACGTCCCGGTGACGTCCTCGTCCTTGTAGAGAATCGAGCCCGTGTCCGGGACCTCGAGACCCGAGATGATCCGGAGCAAGGTGGTCTTGCCCGAGCCGGACGGCCCGAGCAGAGCCAACAGCTCGCCGCCGGGGACTTCGAGGCTCACGTTGTCGAGTGCCACGAATGATCCGAACGTCTTGGTGACGTTCTTGACCGAGATGCTCACGCGTCTCCTCCTTGCGTCGCCAGCCGCTTCCGTTCTTCCAGATCGCGGCGGGTGCGCCACTCGAGCGTCGTTTTCACCAGCAACGTCACGAGCGCCAACATGGCGAGCACGGACGCGACGGCAAACGAGCCGGGTAGGTTGTACTCTTGAAACAACTTCTCGATCCGGAGCGGCATCGTGTCGGTCTTGCCGGCGATGTGTCCGGACACCACGAAGACCGCGCCGAACTCGCCCATGGCGCGGGCGTTGCACAGAATGATCCCGTAGAGCAGGCCCCACTTGATCGAGGGGATGGTGATGAGCCGGAAGAGCTGCCACGGACGGGCGCCGAGGCTCACCGCTGCCACTTCCTCGTCCGAGCCGATCGCCTCCATGAGCGGGATGAGCTCGCGCGCGATCACCGGGAAGGTCACGAAGCACGTCGCGAGCACCAGGCCGGGGAAGGCGAACACGATCTTGATGTCGTGTTCGCGGAGCCACGGACCGAAGATACCCTGCAGGCCGAACAGCAACAGCAGGAACAGGCCGACGACGACCGGTGACACCGTGAAGGGGAGGTCGATCAAGGCGGTGAGCGCGGCACGGCCGGGAAACCTGAAGCGCGCGATCGCCCACGCCGCCGCGAGACCGAAGATCGTGTTGAGGATGACGGCCGTCGGCGCCACCATCAGCGTCAGAAAGATCGAGTGCAGCGTGTCGGGGTCGCCGACCAGGTTGTTCCAGTAGGCGTCGAGACCGTCGGCGAATGCCTCGACGAACACGTTGACGAGCGGCACGACGACGAGTGCCGTCATCACGAAGAGCGCGGTGCCGACCAGCAACCACCGCACCCAGGTCGGGTCTTCGTGGGCGAGGCGCGGCGGAGGACGGTGCGAGATCGGGGTTTGGTCAGCCATGATGACGGGCGCTCCAGCGCTCGAGGAGGTTGATGGTGAGCAGCGTGATGAACGACATGGCCAGCAGTACGCACGCGATTGCGGCCGCTTCCCCGTAGGCGAACTCTTCCAGGCGGTTCACGACCAGGACCGGCGCGATCTCGGTCTTGTAGGGCATGTTGCCGGAGA
>CAZWAX010000282.1:1789-7889 GCA_964631985.1 uncultured Polyangiaceae bacterium
CGCGCACGAACGTCTCGTAGCGGTTGGCGCCGAGGCAGGCCGCCGCCTCCTCGACGTCGCGCTCGAGGCTTTCCAGCACCGGCTGCAGCGTGCGTACGACGAACGGGAACCCGATGAAGACGAGCACGATGACGATGCCGAGCCGCGAGTACGCGCCCTCGATGCCGAGCGGAACCAGAAAGCGGCCGTACCATCCGCCCTCGACCAGCAGGCTGCCGAAGACCAGGCCGGCGACCGCGGTCGGGAGCGCGAAGGGAAAGTCGACGAGCGAGTCGAAGAAGCGTTTGAGCGGGAACTCGTAGCGCACCAGCACCCAGGCTACGAGGCCGCCGAACACCACGTTGATGACCGCCGACACGAACGAGGTCCAGAGCGTGAGCCAGTACGCGGCGAGCGCCCGATCGGAGAAGGCCGCGCGGGTGAAGTCTGCGAACGAGAGCGACGAGGCTTTCCAGACGCCCGCCGCCATGGGGACGGCAATCATGAAGCTCAGGTAGAGCATCGTGTACCCGAGACTCAGTCCGAATCCGGGTAACACGCGGCGATTGACGTCGATCATGGCGGCGGGCCTCCTCGTCTCTCGGGTCGGCTACTTCTTGGGTTTGTAGAAACTGTCGAACAGACCGCCGTCGCTGAAGTACTTGGCGCTGGAGTCGTCCCAGCTCTTCGCGACCGCGTCGATCTTGAAGAGCTGCATGTCGGGGAAGGTGCTGCGATGCTTGGCGAGCACCGCGGGATCGGTGGGACGGTAGAACTTTTCGGCGATGATCTCCTGCCCCGCTGGCGAATAGAGGAACTCGAGATACGCCTGCGCCGCCTTTGCCGTGCCCTTGCGCTCGACGTTCTTGGTGACGACGGCGACGTGCGGCTCGGCGAAGAAGCTGATCGGGGGATAGACGATCTCGACCGCACCGCCGGCCTCCTTCACTTCGAGGTGCGCCTCGTTCTCCCACGCGATGTGCACGTCACCGATCTTCTTCTGGACGAAGGTCGTGGTGGCGGCACGGGCGCCGAGATCGAGGACGGGCACCTGCTCGTACATCTTCTTCACGAAGGCGAGGGCATCGGCCTCCGACCCGCCGCGTTGGGTCACGGCGCCCCACGCGGCCAGGAGCGACAGCTTGCCGTTGCCGGAGGTCTTGGGGTTCGGCGTCACGATCTCGACGCCGGGCTGGATGATGTCGGGCCAGTCCTTGATGCCCTTGGGGTTGCCCTTGCGGACGACGAATACGAGCGTCGACGTGTACGGGGCGGAGTTGTTGGGCAGCTTCGAGGTCCAGTCGAGCGGCAACAGGCCGGCTTTCGCGACCGCATTGGTGTCCGGCCACATCGCGAGCGTGACGACGTCGGCCTCGAGGCCGTCGATCACGGCACGCGCCTGGGTTCCCGAGCCGCCGTGCGACTGACGGATGGTCAGGTCGGTGCCGGCCTCGGCTTTGTACTTGGCGATGAAGGCGGTGTTGATGGCGCGATAGAGCTCGCGGGTCGGGTCGTACGAGACGTTCAAGAGCTCGAGCGACTCGGCCCGCGCCGGGGTCGCGCCGAGTGCGAGGCTCACGAGTAGAGCCAGGGTCAGACGTTTCAACATGGGGATCTCCTTTTGTGGGGTTGAATTTCCTGCCGAGGGAACCGCCTCCGACGCGCCAAATAAAAAAGGCCCGGGAGGATGTTCCTCCCGGGCCTTTTGGGCACGCTGCGATCGAGTGGAGCTTAGTCGGTGACGGCTCCGAACGCGGCGAGTCCGTGGGCATGGGAGATCCCCGGGCACTCGGTACAACAACAGCAGCTCGCGTTCAGAAACATCGTGGGGCCAGCTTATGCGGGAGCGGTGCGATTCTGTCAACACGCGAAACTCGAAAGACGAATGGATTTCTCGTTGCTCGCCGGCACCGGCTATGAAGGACGCCATGAGCCCCGCGGCACATGCCTGCTTTACGTTCGACAACATGGCCGAGGCCGCCGACGTCGGCAGCGGGGGCCGTGTCGAGCCGTTGCCGCCCGGTGCCGATCCTTCGCTCGCGGTCGGTTTTCCCCGCCTTTTCGCGCTGCTCGAGCACCACGGCGTGCACGGCACGTTCTTCGTCGAGGGGTGGAACGGCGTGCATCATCCGGATGCCGTTGCCGAGATCGTGAGACGCGGTCACGAGCTCGGCATGCACGGGTGGGTGCACGAGCCGTGGGCCACGCTCGACGCCGTGTCCGAGCGCGTGGCCGCCGAGCGTGCCACGACCGCGCTCGAACGTGCGAGCGGCGTCCGACCGCGCGGCTTTCGGGCCCCGGGCGGCCGGCGCTCCGCCGCGACCGACGCCATTCTCCGCGACCTCGACTATGCGTACGACGCGAGCCTCGGCGATCGCATGCGGCCCGCACGGCTATCCTCAGGCCTCGCCCAGATCCCGTTTACGTGGCCGTGCGTCGACGGGTTCCACTATCTTCGCCCCGAGCCGGCCCCGGCCGTGACGGTGCGCGATCGTTGGCTCGCGCACCTCGGGCGGGTGGCCGAGCACGGCGGCCTGTTTCTGGTGATTTGCCATGCGTTCATCACCGGCGTGGACGACGACCGGCTCGCGGCCCTCGACGCGGTGATGGCTGCCGCGGTACGCGATACGCGGGTGACGATCCGCACCGCCGGCGAGATCGCGCACGCGCTCCCAGCGTAGGAGGAGGATCCCATGTCGATGCCGAGAATCGCGACCCGCTTGAACCACGTCGCCTACCCGACCTTCGATACCGCTTCGACGGTCCGCTTCTATACCGAGGTCATGGGCTTCCGCCTCGTCGACGCCGTCCACGACACCAGCGGACCCAAGCCGTTCCTTCACACCTTCTTCGCCATGGAGAGCGGCGAGATCATCGCGTTCTTCGACATCCCCGGCTTGGACAAGCCGAAGCGCGACCATCTGCCGCCGTGGGTGCGCCATCTGGCGATGAGCGTCGATTCCCCCGAGACGCTCGCGGCGTGGAAAGCTCGCCTCGAGTCGCACGGCCTGAAGGTGGCCGGACCGGTCGATCACGACGGCGTGTGGTCGTCGATCTACTTTTCGGACCCGAACGACGTCACGCTCGAGCTCACGTATCAGGCCAGGCCGTTGAACGAGGCCGACGCGGAGCGCGCTGCCACCATGGTGGCCGAGTGGACGGCGCGATCGGCGTAGCGTCCGTCCGATCGGGCGAACCTCCTGCCCGTGCCCCCGGGCACAGTCAAGGGCGGCGACCCGACACGCATTTTTCGACATAACCAATCGCAATCAAAGTGATTACTGCCTACTTGTTCTCGCCGTATCGTTTCGCCATTATGTGCCCGCGTCGCAGAGCGTCAATCTTCGCCGCTGTATCAACGAGTAGAACGGGTAAGGAGGACACTATGGGGAAAGGTACAAAGAGAGGACTCGCGATCGCGTTGTGTGCGGCGGTCGTGAGCCTCGGCAGCACCGTTTATGCCGACGGTCCCGAAGTCGGTGTGAACGCCGGTATGGCATTTCCGCTGTCGAAATACCGTCGGACGATCGATCCGGACATCGGTGGGACCTTCGGTATCGAGGGCGGCTATCGCTTCAATTTCGGTGAGAACTTCGCATTGTCGCTTCTCGCCAATCCGCAATTCTTCCTCTACGAGGGCGAGAATCATTGTTGCAATGGTCATTCCGACAACGACGACCTTGCGAGCGTGTTCTCGATCACTAGCGGTCCGCGCTTCTCGCTCTTGACCGGTCCGGTCGAGAGCTATGTCGGCATCGCCGGCGGGTATTACCGCGACATGAGTGGACAGATGGAGGACGACGGTGCCGGCTTCAACGCCGGTGGCGGCATCGCGTTCGAGGTGGCACCCAACACCACGCTCGGGTGGTTCGGGCGCTACGACTACGCCAACATGGTGGCGCGTCCGGGTTCGGACGTAGCGCGTCAGTGGGCATCGACCGGCATCACCGTGCAGCACGTCTTCCAGGCGGAAGAACCGGTCCGAGTGGTGGCTCCGCCGCCGCCTCCGCCGCCCCCTCCGCCGCCGCCACCGCCTCCGCCTCCTCCGGTGATCGAACGCCGCGGCGGCTGAGCTAGAACCGCATCGGACAACGAGCCAAGGCTCGAACATGGGCGGCGAGGTTTTCAATGCCTCGCCGCCCATGTGTTTGGGCACGACATTGATGTCGCAATCGCGAACGTGATGCCTCGGCGCCCCCTCCGACCGTTCAAGGGCACGGCGACACTCCTGGGCGCTGCGCTCTTTCTGGCCGCGGGACTGAGCGCCTGCGGGCCCACGGTCGCGAAGCCCGACGCCGCCCCGCGAGCGCGGATGGCGCAGGAAGTCGTCCCGAGTCCTCGACCCTCCACCCACCTGGTGCTCCGGTTGCAGGATCGGCGTCTCGACCTGATGCAGGACGACGTCCGGGTCGCGTCGTTTCCGATCGCCGTCGGTCGCCCGGGGCACGAGACGCCAACGGGCCGCTTTCGCGTCGAGGAGAAGGTCGCGCATCCCGACTTCCAGCGCGTCGACCCGAAGGACCCCACGCGTGTCCTCGAGACGGTCCCCCCCGGACCCCGCAACCCTCTCGGCGAGCGCTGGATCGGCTTCGCGCACGGTGACGGCTGGACGATTGGCATCCACGGGACGCCGCATCCCGAGCTGCTCGGTCGTGCCGTCAGCGGCGGCTGCGTCCGCATGCGGAACGCCGACGTGCTGCGGGTCTACGACAGCGTCGAGCTCGGCACGACCGTCGTCGTCCACCCGTGAGCGCAGCCAGCGAGCGCTACTACTCGACGACCACCGTCGTCCCGAGCTTGACGCGGTTGAAGACCTCGACCACGTCGGGATTCGACATCCGTACACACCCGTGGCTCACGGCGTGTCCGAGCGCCGAGACCTTCGCGGTCCCGTGAAATCCCACCTGCCAGCCGTGGGCCGTCGCGAAGCCGATCCAGCGCAGCCCGAGCGGGTTGTTCGGACCGGGCGGGATGCGGCCGCGATCGGGCTTCTTCGGGTTGTTGAAATCGAAGGCGACGAAGTCGGGATTCTCGACCATTTCGTTGATCCGAAAGCGTCCCGTCGGTGTCGGCCACTTCGGCGCGCCGATGGCCACCGGATAGCCTTGCGGAGGATGCTTGACCTCGTTCTCGACGACGTAGAGTCGCCGCTCGTCGAGCCGCAGGAGGAGGTGCGGCTCCGGGGCCCGTGTCGGCGTTGGCACGGGCGGCGGTGCCGGTTCGGGACGCGGCCCGAAGATGCCGCAGCCCGTGGCGAACGCGCCGCACACGACCACGAAGACCAGGCCCAAGGCCACCACCCCACGCGCCAATGCCGGCGCGCTCTCCCCACCCAGCAGCTGGTCGGAACGCATGCCACCATATGCCAGTCCCAGCCGCGTTTTTGAAGACTGACGGGCGAAAACAGGTGGGCTCGGCAAGCCGGCTAGCGCCTGCGGCGCGGCGGACCGAACAGCGCTCCCATGAGGCTGCGCGTGACCTGGGCCGCGACCGAACGCGTGAGCGGCGACTTGAGCACCTGCTCGAAGGTGCTCGGCGGCTCCTTCCTCGCGCGGCCCCGTGCCGCCGTGCTCGCTTCCTCGTCCTCGGTCGCGGGCTTGACCCGCTCGGAAAGTCGCTCGCGCGCGCTCGTGCGATCGACCGGCTCGGCGTACTTCCTGACCTGCGGTGTCGCGAGGCGGGGGGCGAGCTCGGCCTCGGTGAGTGGTCCCATGCGCGATGCGGGCGGGATGAGGCGCGTCGCGAAAGGCGGGGTCGGGGCGCCATTGGCGCCGAGCACGGTGACGAGCGCCTCGCCGATGCCGAGCGTCGTGAGGGTCTCCTCGACGTCGTAGAAGCTCGTCTTCGGAAAGGTGCGGGCGGCGGCCCGGAGCGCCTTCTCGTCGTCGGGGGTGAAGGCGCGGAGCGCGTGCTGCACCCGATGACCGAGCTGCGCGAGGACGTCGGCCGGCACGTCCTTCGGGCTCTGCGTCACGAAGAAGACGCCGACCCCCTTGGAGCGCACCAACCGCACCACCTGCTGCACCTGATCGAGAAACGCCTTGCTGGCGCCGTTGAAGAGGAGGTGCGCCTCGTCGAAGAAGAACATCAGCTTCGGCTGCTCGAGGTCGCCGACCTCGGG
>CAZWAX010000283.1:0-7854 GCA_964631985.1 uncultured Polyangiaceae bacterium
GCCGGGGCGGCGCCGCGTTGTGTGGTCTCGTTCGGCCGCGGCACGACGGCGATGACCGCGAGCCCCGACGGTACGCAGGCACTGATCACGCTGCTGGACGTCGAGCCGACCGCCTGGACCCTCCCCGCGGTCATCTTCGGGCATCATTTCGCCCCCATCCCCGCGGAGGAAGGCAAGGACACGCATGGCGAGCGGGAGGGGCCGCAGGCGCTCGTCGTCGCCCCGGACAGCCGCTCGGCGATCTTCGCCGTCGAGGATCGCCTGCTCCGGTATGATCTCGCGAGCGGAAAGCTCCTGGCGGAATTCGAGGGACCCGAGGACCAGGGCATGGTGAACGAGGTCGCCTGGTCGAACGACGGCCGCCGTCTTCTCGTCACGAGCGCGGCCGACGGCAAGGCCCGCCTCCTCGACGCGACCAACGGGCGGGTGCTCCGCACATTGCCGGTCGAGGGCCGCGTGGTCGAGATGAGCTTCGCCCGCGACGACCGTCGGGTCGCGGTCGGCACCGAGGTCGGCACCGTCGCGATCGTCGACCTCGCCGCCGGGGGCGCGAAGCCCCGCGTGCTCACGCCGTCGACCCAGGAGATCACCGGCCTCGGCTTCCTCGGCGCCGACCTCGTCGTCGCGGCCCGTGACGGCAAGCTCCGGGTCTTCGATCCCCTGACGGGCACGCTCGTGCGCCAGGTCGACACCGGCGCGCCGATCACCCACTGTGCCCTCGGGGCGACGCACGGGTTGATCGGCGTCACGGACGATCAGCAGGTCGTCCGCGTCTTCAGCGCGGCCGACCTGACGCCTCGCGCCCAGTACGGCTGGCACCAGGCGAGCATCACTGCGCTCGCGTGGGGCGTTGGTCCCACCCTCCTCGCGGCCGACAACGACGGCGAGCTCGCCGCCTGGGACGTGCCGGCGCGACCCTAGGGTCACCCGCTCTCGGTGAATTGCTGGCGGCGCTCGCGCTTCATCGCTTCCCTGCTCGCGGCCACCTGATCGATCTCGGCGCCAAGCTCGGGGCAACGCTCGGCAAAACGAAGGAACTCGCGCTTCTCGATCATCAACAGCTCGCAGTAGTCGACGGCGGTGACGTCGGCGGTCCGGCGACCGCCCGTCAGGAGGGCCATCTCGCCGAAGAGGTCGCCCGGACCGAGGGGGATGCGCTCGCCGTCGACCGCCACCTCGACCGCCCCGGACGAGATGAAGAACGCACCGTCGCCCTCGTCGCCGGCCCGGATGAGACGCTCCCCCGGCGCCGCGAATCGCGGCTTGAAAAGCGAGAGCAGCTCCTCGCGCTGCGCATGATCGAGCCGCGCGAACATCGGAATGGCGCTCATCAGCCGTTGGATCTGCAAGCTGAGCCGCGCGGCGGCGGCCTCCGCGGCCGCCTGCTTCGCCGCGTCCAATGTCCGCTGCAGCGCCGCCAACCGCAGCGTGCCGGCCGCGTCGATCCGCGCGACGGCGCCGCCCAACCGCCCGAGCCAGCGCGTCAACGGACGGACGGCGGCAAAGGCGAGCGGGTTCAGCGTGATCGACAACAGGGCGCCGGCGAGCACGAGATCGCGTCCCTCCGCCGGCAAGAGCCCGAGGGCCATGCCGAGACCGACGAGGATGAACGAGAACTCCCCGATCTGCGCGAGGCTCGCCGACACCATGAGCGCCGTCGCGATGGGATAGCCGAGCACGAGGACGATCGCGAAGGCCGCGAGCGACTTCCCGACGACGATCACCAGCAGCACGGCCAGGACCGCCTGCGGGTCGCGCACGACGACGGACGGATCGAAGAGCATCCCCACCGAGACGAAGAACAAGACCGCGAACGCGTCCTGGAGCGGGAGGGACTCCGCCGCCGCCCGATGACTGAGCTCTGAGCCGCTCAAGACGAGGCCGGCGAAAAACGCCCCGAGCGCGAACGACACGCCGAAGAGCGCCGCCGAGCCGAACGCGATCCCGAGGGCCGTCGCGAGCACCGCGAGCGTGAAGAGCTCGCGTGAGCCGGTGCGCGCGACCTGCCCGAGCAGCCACGGAATCGCGCGCCGGCCCACTCCCATGATCAGCGCGACGAACGCCGCCACCTTGGCGAGCGTCAGCGCAACCGCGAGCGCCGGCGAGGTCACGGCGCCGACCGTGGGCTCGTGACCGCCGGCGGGCGCGTCGTGACCGCCGAGCACGCCGGCGGCCAGCGGCAAGAGCACGAGCGCCAACACCATGGCTAGGTCCTCGACGATCAGCCACCCGACCGCGATCCGCCCGTTCGCGGTCTCGAGGTCGTTCGTCTGATCGAGCGCCCGCAGCAGCACGACCGTGCTCGCGACCGAGAGCGCGAGACCCAGCACCAACCCGGCCCCGAGCGTCCACCCCCAGCTCATCGCGATGGCGGCGCCGATCGCCGTCGCCAGCACGATCTGTCCGATCGCGCCGGGGACCGCGATCCAGCGCACCGCGAGGAGATCGCTCACCGAGAAGTGCAGACCGACCCCGAACATCAACAGGATCACGCCGACCTCGGCGAGCTGGCCCGCGAGCGCAACGTCGCCGACGAAGCCGGGCGACGACGGCCCGAACAGAATGCCCGCCACCAGGTAGCCCACCAGCGGCGGCAAACGCAGGCGGTGGGCCAGGAAGCCGAGCGCGAAGGCGAGCACGAAGCCCACGGCGAGCGTGGCGATCAGCGTGGCATCGTGCGGCATGAGGGGCTCTTTCTGACGGCGCTCGGCCGCGGGCGCAACCCACGCTCGGATGTCGCGGCCCGGCGCCGCGGCGCGCCACGGGCTTGTTCGAGACGCCGCTTCGTGGCAGCCGAGGCTCCTCGTCGTGACGGAACGCCCGCGCACATCGTGGCCGCTCGGCGCCGCGCTCGTCCTTGCGGTCGGCGTGAGCTTCGCCCCCACGCTCACGAACGACTTCGTGAACTGGGACGACGACGTCAACCTCATCGACAACACCGCCTTTCGCGGCTTCGACTGGTCGGCGCTCCGCTGGATGCTCACGACCACACTCGGCGGGCACTATCAGCCGCTCACCTGGCTCTCCTTCGCCCTCGACCATGCCCTCTTCGGCATGGATGCGCGGGGCTACCACCTGACCAGCCTCGTGCTGCACGCGGCCAACACCCTCCTCGTATGGCTCGTCCTGCAGACGCTGCTCCGCCGGCTCGCCGTCGCGCCCGAGCCCGCCATTCCGAAGGTGGCAGCCCTCGGCGCTCTCCTCTTCGCGCTCCATCCGTTGCGGGTCGAGTCGGTGGCGTGGGCGACGGAGCGCCGCGACGTGCTCTCCGGATTCTTCTGGCTGGCGGCGCTGCTCGCCTACCTCCGAAGCGTCTCCGGCCCGGGTCCGCAGCCGCGGCGCGGTCAGGCACTCGTGCTCGGCGCCCTCGTCCTCTCCCTCGCCGCCAAGGCCTGGGGCATGACGTTCGCGCTGGTGCTCCTGATCCTCGACGCCTACCCGCTCCGCCGCCTCGCGCGCGATCCCGGCGGCGCCCTGCGCGAGAAGATCCCGATCGCGATCGTGACCGCCGTCGCGGCGATCGTCGCGTTCCTCGCCCAGCGCGGCGTTCCCGAGATGCGGGCGCTCGCCGAGCACGGCCTCGCCGCCCGCGTCGCCCAGGCGGCCTACGGGCTCTGCTTCTACCTCGTGAAGACCGTGGTCCCGGTCGGGCTGCATCCCGCACGGCTACTCGAAACCCCGCTCGACCCGACCGCGCCGCGCTACCTGACAGCCGTGGCCGTGGCAGTCGCTATCACGGCCGTCGCCGTCGTCATTCGGAAGCGCCAACCCTGGTGGCTCGCCACCTGGGTCGCCTACGTCGCGATCGTCGCCCCGGTCCTGGGCCTCGCCCAGACCGGACCGCAGCTGGTCGCCGACCGCTACACCTACCTCGCGCTCCTGCCGTGGACTGCGCTCCTGACCGTCGGGCTCGCCCGCCTGTGGCCGTCGCGGCGCCCGCTCGTCACCGCCGGCAGCCTCGCGGCACTCGTCGTCCTTGCGAGCCTCACCTATCGGCAGACCCGCGTCTGGCACGACTCCGAGCGGCTCTGGAACCACACGCTGGCGCTCGACCCCTGCAACTGGGTGGCGCTCACCAATCGCGGCTTCGCGCGCGGCGACGCGACTGCGAGCCGCGCCGACTACGACGCATCGATCCGCTGCAATCCCCGCTACGCGCTCGCGTACTTCAACCGGGGGAACCTCCGCCACGAGCAGGGCGACCTCAGCGGCGCCGCCAGCGACCACTCCAAGGTGATCGAGCTCCAACCGGACGATCCGCGCGCCTACAACAACCGCGGGTGGGCACGACAATCACTCGGCGACTTCGCCGGGGCGGCCGACGACTACGAGCGTGCGCTCGCTCTCGCCGCCCCGGACTGGTGGGCGCGCGAGATGGTGGCCGGGAACCTTGCCGCGGCGCGGGCTCGCATCACCGCCAACGATCGTTGACGGTGGCGGGCCCGCGCCGCGAGGTTCGTCACTTCCCTACGGAACCGGGAGGAAGGTCGCCTTGTTGGAGAGCTTCCAGCCCTTGTCGCCTTGCTGGGTCCACAAGCCGCGGATCGCCCACTCGTCGGCGCCGATGTAGACGTGGGTCGTCATGTCGGCCACCGAAGCCTGGAGGTCGCCGTACGTCTTCAGGGTGAGAACGTAGTGACCGGGCGCGGCCTTGGTCTTCATCTGGTAGACCCCGCCGGCCGCGCGCGCTCCCCGATCTTTGTAGCGCGTGGATTTCGCGTTCTGGACCTCGATCGAGCCGCGCTGCAGCGACGAGCGGTAGAGGACGGTGCCGCTGGTGTCGCGGAGCTCGATCACGAAGTGGTTGTTGATGAAGTCCACCGGTGTGGGCGAGATCAGGCGACCGTGGAAGCTGAACGCGTCGGGGAGATCGTGCGTCCCGAACTTGATGCGGGCGGGATCGGCACAGATCGCCTGGTTGCAGTTGTTCAGGCAGTCGTCGAGCGGCTTCTGCGGCTTGTCGGTGCGGCAGCCACTGACCAGGTTGCCGTCGTCGCAGGTCTCGACGTTGTTGGTCTGGACCACGCCGTCACCGCACGAGGTGCAGTCGAGGCGGCAGATGGGCTGACCGTTCGGCCCGATTCCGAGATTCGGCGGATCACAGGTTTCCCCGTCGTCGGTTGGACCGGCGTCGCCGTTGACCGCGAAGTCGCCGCAGTGCTCACCGATGCAGATCCCGTTGTTCTGGTACTCGCAGAGGAAGCCGCCCATTTGCGAGTCGCACGAATCGTCGGTGCAGGGATTGACGTCGTCACAATCGACCGGCTGACCGATGCAGTTGCCGAACCCATCGGCCTCGTCGTCGAAGGTGCAGAAGCTGCCGTCGTCACACGGCGTCCCCGCCGGCAGGAAGGCGTCGGCCGGACAGAAGGTGTTGGTGGCGTCGCAGTACTCTTCCTGGTCAGCCGTGTTCGCCGCCGGACGGCACACCGTCGTGGTCGGCTCGAGCGCGTCGGCCGGACAGTTCGGGCCGCCGCCCGTGCAGCTGTCGGTGATGTCGCAGACGCCGGCAGACGGCCGGCAGACCACGGCGCTCGACTCGAAGGAATCGACCGGGCAAGCGGCGCCCGTTCCGGTGCACTGCTCGGCGGTGTCGCAGACGCCGTTCACCGGTCGGCACGTGACGGCCGACGACTCGAAGCTGTCAGGCGGGCACGCGACCGCGCTGCCGTCGCAGTTTTCGGCGACGTCACAGATGTCGGCGATCGCGCGGCACTGGGTCGTGGAAGGCTCGACGGTATCGGCCGGACACGCCGCACCCGAGCCCGTGCAGTTCTCGGCGATGTCGCAGACCCCCGCCTCCGGACGGCAGACCGTCGCACTGGAAGCGAAGCCATCCGCCGGACAATCGTCCGCCACGCCGTCGCAGTTCTCGGCGACGTCGCAGACGTCAGCGACCGGACGACACTCGGTGGTGAGCTTGCCGTCCGCCGGGCACGGTGCGCTCGAGCCGGTGCAGTTCTCGACCGCGTCGCACACCCCTGCCGCCGAGCGGCAGACCACCGCGGAAGATTCGAAGGCATCGGGCGGACACGCGGCCGCCGATCCGCTGCAGTTCTCGGCGACGTCACAGACGTCGGCGACTCCGCGGCACTCCGTTGCGCTCGAGAGGAACCCGTCGCCCGGACACGCCGCACCCGAGCCGGTGCAGTTCTCGGCAACGTCACACACGCCCGCCGAGCTACGGCACGTCGTAGCCGACGAAGCGAAGCCGTCGGCCGGACACGCGTCGTTCACGCCGTCGCAGGTTTCCGCCACGTCGCAGACGCCCGCGGAGGCGCGGCATTGCGCGGTGCTCTTGCCGTCGGCGGGACAGACGGTACCCGAACCCGTGCAGTTCTCGGTGAGGTCACAGATTGCGACCGACGGACGACAGATGGTCGCCGAGCTCGCGAAGCCGTCCGCGGGACACGCCGTTCCCGATCCGGTGCAGCTCTCGCTCACGTCGCACGTGCTGATGGAAGGGCGACAAACCGTCGACGAATTCGCGAAGGTATCCGCGGGACAGGCTGCCGCCGACCCCGTGCAGTTTTCGGCGGTGTCGCAGACGCCGTTCACCGGGCGGCAAACGGTGGCAGAGGAGACGAATCCGTTGGCCGGGCACGCCGCCGACGAGCCGGTGCAGTTCTCGGCCACGTCGCAGATGTCGGCCGACCCACGACACACCGTGGCGGAGGACGCAAAGCCGTCCGTCGGACACACCGTACTCGAGCCGGTGCAGTTCTCGGCCACGTCGCACACGCCTCCGACCGGTCGACAGACGGTCGCGCTCGACGCGAAGCCATCGGCCGGACACGCTGCGCCCGAGCCCGTACAGTTCTCGGTCGCGTCGCACGTGCTGACGCCAGGTCGACAAACCGTCGCGGAGTTCGCGAAGCCGTTGGCGGGACAGTTGATGCCCGATCCGGTGCAGTTCTCCGCGACGTCGCAGACACCGGCGGTCGCGCGGCACACGTTCGAAGAGTTCAGGAAGCCGTCGGCGGGACAGGTCGCGCTCGACCCCGTGCAGGTTTCTTGTGCGTCGCAGACGCCCGCTACCGTGCGGCAGACCTGCCCGGCCGCGCGGAAGGTGCACGTCGAGGTGCAGCACGACGTCGCGCTGCCGTTCGAGCCGCCGAGGTCGCACTGCTCGGCACTCCCATCGGTCCCACTCACGGTATCGGTTTGGGAGTCGCCACAAGTGGAGGTGTAGAATGCGAGGTCCACGTTCGACTTGTCGAACTCCAGTGCGGTCGGTGCCTTCCGGTGCGTCGTGGTGGTGCCGAAATACGTGTTCGCGGGCGACCAGACGCCGGCTCCGGCGTTACTGGCTTCGATCAGGACGTTGACGGTGAGGCTGGCGACCCCCGACCCGATGCGCCAGAGCGAATTCACGCCGGGCGCGGTATTGCTGCCCGTAGTGCCTCGGATGTTGGTACCGGTGAGCGCCTGCGTCGTCGCGTCGCTCACCACCGCACCCGAGCCGCTGAACGTGAGCGTCACGCGCGTGTCGACGTTGCCGAAGCCGGTGATCGCCGTCGTCCCCTGGTAGCGGATGAACGTGGCGCCGCTCGAATTGAAGAGCCACATCTCGTTGCCGCTTGGCTGCGTGCTGCCGTTGCTGTTCATCTTGTCGCCGAACGGCACCGTCGTGTCTCGCTTGACCCCGAGGTACAGATTGCTGAACGCCGAGGCGGTGCCGCCACACGAATAGTTGGCGCCGCCGGCGTTCTTCTCCGTGCCGGCGAGCGGTGCCGTGCAGCTCCAGCCGTTACCCGGCGAATAGGTAGGTGTCGTGTTGAAGACGAACGCCGCGGCTGGCGCCGCCGCGACCGAGAGGGCGAGGATCGCCAGACTGAGGAGAGCCGAAACGTG
>CAZWAX010000284.1:0-7822 GCA_964631985.1 uncultured Polyangiaceae bacterium
TCGCGTCCGGCGGTCCGGCGCCGGAGCGCGTCGCCCCGCCCGTACCCGCGCCGACCATCACGCGCGTCGTCGCCAACGGACCCCCCCGTCCGCTCGTGTCGGTGATCGTCCCGACCCACGACCGTCCGGACACGCTCCGCCTCGCGCTCGAGAGCATCCTCGCCCAGACCTTCCGCGACTTCGAGATCGTGGTCGTGAACGACCACGGCGTCGACGTGCAGCACGTGATCGCCGAGATCGAAGCCCGCGACGGCGGCGCCGGCCGCATCTCGTACGTGCGCCATGCCGTGAACCGCGGGCTCGCCGCCGCCCGCAACAGCGGCATCGGAGTCGCCCGCGGCCGCTACATCGCGTATCTCGACGACGACGACCGCTTCTACCCCGAGCACCTCGAGACGCTGGTCGAGTTCATGCAGCACGACGGGCATCCGGCCGTGTACAGCGACGCGCTCCGCGTGCTGCAGCAGAAGCGCGACGGCCGCTACGTCACCGTCGCCCGCGATCGGCCCTACTCGAACGACTTCGACCGCACCCGCCTCCTCGTGAGCAACCAGTTCCCGGTGCTGTGCATGATGCACGAGCGTCGCTGCATCGACGCGGTCGGCGGGTTCGACGAGACGCTGACCTCGCACGAGGACTGGGATCTTTGGCTCCGCATGTCGGCGCAGGTTCCGCTGTTGCACGTGGCGAGCATCACCGCCGAGTTCACCCACCGCCTCGATGGCTCGTCCATGACGAGCGGCATGCAGAGCGACTTCCTGCGAACGGCGGAGCTCATCTACGAGCGCACCGCCGCCGACGTGGCCGGCCGGCAGGACCTCATCCAGGCCCGCGCCCGCTTTCTCGCCGACCTCCGGTCGCGGGTCGCGGCCGAGTCGGGGCTCGTCGGCGCCGCCCCCGCATCGAAGCCCACGCCCGCACCGACGACCCCTCCGACGCCCGCGTTCAACTGCTCGATCGTGATCCCCGTGTTCAATCGCGCCGAGCTGACCGAGCAGTGCCTGGTGGCCCTCGCCGCCGTCACCACGGACGTCACCTTCGAGGTGGTCATCGTCGACAACGCCTCGACGGACGGCACGGCGAAGCTTCTCGAGACCCTCGGCGGCGACGTCCAGGTAATTCGCAACGCCGAGAACCTCGGCTTCGCGGTCGCGTGCAATCAGGGCGCCCGTGCCGCGCGCGGACGCCACGTCGTCTTCCTCAACAACGACACGGTCCCGCTCGCCGGCTGGCTCGCTCCACTCATCGCCGAGCTCGACGCCGATCCGACCGTCGCCGTGGTCGGCTCGAAGCTGCTCTACGCCGACGGGACCGTGCAGCACGCGGGCGTCGTCTTCTCACGCGAGGTACCGCTGCCCTATCACGCCTTCACCCACGCGCCGGGCGATCTGCCCGTCGTCAACCACCGCCGCGAGCTGCAATGCGTGACCGGCGCCTGCATGGCCGTCCGCCGCGCGACCTTCGACGCGCTCGGCGGCTTCGACGAGGGGTACCGGAACGGCTTCGAGGACGTCGACTTCTGCCTGCGCGTGCGGGCCCGCGGCGAGCGGGTGATCTATCAGCCGAGGAGCACGCTCCATCATCTCGAGAGCCAGTCGCCCGGCCGGAAGGCTCACGACGAAGCCAACGCGCGACGGTTGATGGAACGCTGGTCCGCCCACTGGGCCCACATCGGCGACGAGGACGTCGTCCTGGTGCCGGACGGTTGGTACTCGCACCTCGTCGGGGAGAACCGCATGACCCTCGCGACGATCAAGAATCCGGAGCAGCAACGTCGCTGGAACGCGGTGGCCCGCGCCCAACGCGCCCTCCTCGACGACGACTTCCCCACCCTCCGCTCGCTGCTCTCGACCTGGACCGACTGGCCGGACGACAAGGGCGTCGAACGCTGGGTCGACCGCCTGCGTCGCATGCACGGGGTGGCGGCGCCGAACGCCGAGCCGACGGTCGCGCACGCCTAAGATCGCTAACTGACCCGCCCGGCGTCGCACGACATCAGCGCGCGCCAGCTGGTGCGTGGAGCACGAAGTCGGAAGCCGACGCGCCGGGCGGAAGGCGATCGCACGTCACGAACTCGCGATGCCTGGCGCCGGGTGGCTGGGGGTCGTTTTGGAGCGCCGGGTGCCTCGCGTCGTGCGCAGGCCGGATACGACGCGGCGGGCTCTACGCGCTGGGCACCACCGACTCCGGCGTGGAGAAACGACCCCCGGCCACCCGCCACGACCGCCGCGGATGCACGGGACCTTAGGATCTGGCTACACGCGCCGCGAAGTGATGCGCGGCGACAGCGGATTCAACGGGGTATAGCCTGCTGCCCGCGAGCGGGCGATGCGCGTCCGCACCAGGCGCGCCGCGGTCGTGTCGCGCGCCCCGACGGCCGCACGCTCGAGCTGTTTCTGGCGGCGGGCCAGCGCCTCCATCATGTTGTCGAGCTCGTGCCAGAGCTCGGCGACCTCGGGCGTGGGCGTGGAGCCGTCGGCGCGCATCGCCGCGATCGTCACCAGCAGCGGCTGCAGCTCGCGGTCGAGGGCGGCGATGTGGGTTGCGACTTCTTCGAACCCGTCCCACGCGCCGCTGCCGAGCCGGCGCTCGATCGCGTCGTAGGCGGCCGCGACCTCGTTCCAGAGGCCGATGGCGCGCTGGGTGATCGCGAGCGGTGTCGGGTCAGGCGACATCGAGTTGGGGCATCCCGTTGCGCAGCACCTCGCGGTAGGCACCCCCGATGATGCCGAGGATGCGTCGTACCTGGCCGACCTGGCGGCCGCTCTTACCGACGGTCGCCTCGAGCAGATGGTCGAGCATGAAGCGGTAGAGCCGATCGAGGTTGCGGGCGATCTCGCCGCCGCGCTGGTGGTCGAGCGTCGAGAGCAGCTCGGCGATCACCGCCTGCGCCCGGCCGAGCGCCTGCAGGAAGCCCGGCACGTCGCCACCCGCGAGCCGTTGCTCGGCCTGCGCAAGGAACCGTTCGCCGCCGTCGAACATCATGAGCAGCAACTGCCCACGGTCGACGGTCTGGAACTGGGCCTGCTGGTACTGCCGTGCGGACGTCTGCGCCGAGATCATTGGTTGCTCCCGAGGGCGCTCAGAAGGAAGCTGCCCTGTGATTTGAGGCTCTGCACCAAGACTTCGAGACTGGTGAACTGGGCCCGGAGGTTTTCCTCGAAGGCGTCGAGGTTGCGCTGGCCGGCGCTGATGCGGTCTTCGAGCGACCGGATCTCGTCGCCGACGGCGGTGTTGTGGACGTCGATGAGGCCGCCGGCCTGGGTGACGGCGGTGAGGTAGTCGGAGAGGCGATCCGCGACGCCCGCGCTGGTGGCGCCGCCGAGCAGCTTGGCGACGTCGCCGCCGCGCGACGCGAGCTCGGCGCGGAAGGCGGCCTGGTTGAACGTCAGCGTCCCGTCGCGGGCGGTCGTGACCCCGACCTGGGCGAGCACGGTGTAGCCGTCGGTGTCGCCGGTGTCGGTCGGATCGGAGATCAGCCGGCGCAGCGAATCCATGATGCCGCGCACCGTAGAGTCGAGCGCGAGCGGTCCGATGTTGACGCTGCGGTCCTCGCTTTCGGTGTCCTGCTCGATCTCGCTCTCGCTGGCGACGAACGTGACGATGTCGTTGAAGGCTTTGACCGCCGCGTCGACCTGCGCCGCGACGGCGTCGTCGTCGCCGCCGACCGTGACGGTTACGGGGCCCCCGGCGGCCAGGAGATCGAAGGTCACGCCGGGGATGACGTCGCTCACGGTGTTGCCGTCGCGCGTCAGCGGGTCGGGGAAGCCGCTCACCGTGAACTCGGCGTCGAGCGCGGACTGGGTGACGGTGATGCCGAGCGTGGTGTCGTCGGTGACGATGCCGACCGCCTGGCCGGTGCCGCTCTCGTCGCTGCCGAGCCGTAGGCGAAAATCCGGTGCTGCGGTCGTGCCGACGTTGACCACCGAGGCGGTGGCCCCGGCGTCGAGCGCGTTGATCGCGGTCGCCAGGCCTTCCAGCGTCGTCGTGGCGTCGACGTTCACGGTCTGCACGGGGCCGCTCGGCCCGACCCGGAACGCAAACGACCCGCTTCCCGTCGCGACGGTGGAGGTCGCAGCCGTCTTGCCGTTCGCCGAGGTGGCGATCGCGGGCCGCGCCAGGTGGTTGACCGTGATCTCGGTCGAGCCGCTGTGGGCGCCGGCCGCGGCCTTGGCGGTCAGGACCGACGGGTTGCTGGAGGTGGCCGTGCGGATCAGGACGTCGTCGGGGTTCTTCAGCTTGTTGATCGCGCTCAGGAACGCCGCGACCTTGCCGTTGAAGGTCTGGAGCGCGATCTTCCGGCTGCTGGCGTCGGTCTTCTGCGTCTGCAGCGACCCGATGCCGCGCTGGCGCTCGAGCGCCACGAGCTGCGTGACGATGCTGTCGGTATCGAGCCCGGTGGCGAGCCCACCAATCGTGATCGTAGCCATCGCGTTCTCAGACCTCCTCGTCCACCAAGGTGCCCGGCGCCTTCCGCAGCTGCTTCAGCGCCTCGATCACGGACTCGGGCGGAATCTCCCGCAGCAGCTCGCCCGTCGTCGGATCGATCACCTTCACCACCACCCGGTTCAGCTCCTTCTCGAAACGGAACGACAACGAATACGGCTTGAAGTTCGACTCCACCGGCGGCGGCGCTTCTTCCGGCGCCGCGGACGGACGTTCCTTGTCTTCGGTGTGCTTGGCTTCCGTGGGTACGCGTGGCTTCGGCGCCGTGTTTGCCTGCGCCGCGTCCAGCGCCCGCACTCCTTCGATTCGTGTGACCGACATCGTTGGTTCTCCCACGCGGGCCGCCGGTGCGTGCTGCACCGGCGGCCGTGCGTGGCCTTGCTAGCTACCGACTATCGGAGCAACGACAGCGCGAGCGACGGCTGCTGATTCGCCTGCGCCAACACCGAGACACCCGCCTGCTGGAGAATCGTGGTGCGGGTCAACGTTGCCGTTTCCTCGGCGACGTCAGCGTCGCGGATACGCGACTCTGCAGCCGAGAAGTTCTCACGCGCGACGCGCAGGTTCGCGATCGCGGTATTGAGCCGGCTCTCGATCGAGCCGAGCGAGCCGCGGCGGCTCGCGACGGTCGCGATCGCCGAGGAGATGGCCCCGAGGGCGGACTGCGCGGCCCCGGCGGTCGAGATGGCAACCCCGTTGAGACCGATACCGCTCGACGAGCCGTCGACGGTGGTGAAGGCGATGCGGCTCGTACTGGAACCGTCGAGGCCGATCTGGAGGGAGACCGTGGTGCCGGCCGACAACAGGTTCACGCTGTTGAACGTGGTGGTGTCCGAGATGCGGTCGATTTCGGAGACCAGGGCGGTGAACTCTTCCTGCAGCGCGCTGCGCTGCGAGTCACTGACGGTGCCAGTCGAGGACTGCGAGGCGAGCTCGGACAGACGAGCGAGAATCTCGCCCGACTTCCCGAGCGCCTTTTCACCGATGCTGATGGCGCTGATGCCGTCGTTGGCGTTCCGGACCGCCTGGGTGGCGATGCGGACATCGGCACGCAGCCGGTCGGCGATGGCGAGACCGGCGGCGTCGTCTGACGCGCTGTTGATGCGGAGACCGGATGCGAGCCGCTCGAGGGACTTGTTGAGGTTGTTGCTCGAGGACTCCAGGTGTCGCTGAGCGGTCAGCGACGGGACGTTGGTTGCGATGTTGAGAGCCATGTTCTTCCTCCGTGGTTAGTGGTCCCCGACGTCCGTGTCCGGGCCTCAGTTGCGTGTTCGGGAAGAACCGCCGGTCGGGACCATCCCTTCCGGCTCGCTGGTTCATCCCGCTCGCCTTCGTTATCGACGACGCCTGCGGGAAACTTGAGTCCCGACCGCGCTTTGCGCCCACCCTGGCCAGCCGCCGCCGCAGCTCGCACGGCGCCTGTCGCCGGGCCACGTGTTGTCGCGACGTTCGGCGTCCGCACCCACGCGCGTCAGGATTCTGACTCCGGCCGGGGCGTGCGGGCGGGCGTTCGGACCTTGTCGAGAGCGGCCGGCGAGCGGCAGACTCGAGGGCGTGCGGTACTTGGTGGTGGGCGCGGGTGGACATGCCCAGGAGGTCGCGTGGTCGCTGCAGGAGCACGAGCGCGGCCGCGGGTCGTCCTGTGAGCTGTTGTTCTTCGACGACGCATTGGCGCCGGGCCCGCTGGCTTCGGGGCTCGGCGCGATCGTCGGTCCGCTCGACGCCGTGCCCGATCACGCCGACCGGCGCGGCCCGCCGCTCGTCCTCGGGGGCCGCCCGCCGCAGCGCCAGGTCCAGTTGACCGAGCGCCTGGCGGCGACCGGGCTCACCTGGGCGACGGTCGTCCACCCCCGCGCCACGATCGGTCCGAACGTCGAGATCGGGCCGGGAACCTACGTCGCGGCGGGCGCCATCGTCACCGTGAACGTGCGCCTCGGCGCCTTCGTCACGGTCAACATGCATGCCCAGGTCGCCCACGACGGCGTCGTCGCGGCCTTCGCGACGCTGCACCCCGACGCCCACGTGGCGGGCCAGGTCCAGATCGGCGAAGGCGCCGAGTTCGGCACCGGCGCGGTGGTGCTTCCCGGGCTCACGATCGGCCCCTGGGCGGTGGTCGGGGCGGGCGCCGTCGCCGTCGCGTCCCTCGAGGGCGGCCGCACCTACGCCGGCGTCCCGGCACGGCCACTCGCGACCAAGACGCGCCGGCGTGCCTGAATCCGGGTCCGGCACCCCTCGGCGCCATGCGATCTGGCCTGACACCTGCGGCGTAAACGCGCACAAAAACTAGGTTGCACCGCAACTCGCATGACCCTTATTCTACAGGCTCATGGCTCGGTGCTTCCCTCGGCGGGTGTTCGCGCTGTTCCTCGGTCTCGCGTGGATGCTCGCATGCGCGAGCGCCGGCGAAGCGGCGGTCTGCGGCCCCAACCCCACCGCGAACCCCATCATCTTCGGGTGCTCGCCCTTCTCCCAGACCTGCACCCTCACGAGCAGCAGCGCGCCCGCCGGGTGCGAGCTCGATTTCGGCGCCCGCAAGGTGATCTTCACCGGCACCTTCGACGTCGACAACACGAGCCTGATCGTGCGCGCCGGGCAGATCGAGGTGAGAGGCGCCCTCAAGGCCCGCTCGGATTCGAACAAGCGCGGCGGCACCATCCGCCTGACCGCGATCGACAGCATCGTCGTCTCCGGCACCATCGACGTCTCCGGCAACTCGGCCGGCTTGATGCGCCTGCAAGCGGGCGGCCTGATCGACCTCGTCGCCGGGGGCATCCTGCGCGCCCGCGGCATCGAGCTCAGCTCGACCGGGAACAGCGCGAGCGGCGGCGCGATCGAGCTCGTCGCCGGCACCTCGATCACCCATCGCGGCGCGATCGACCTCGGCGGCGGCGTCGGGGGCGGCGGCGGGAGCCTCACGACCCAAGCCGCCACCAACACCCTCTTCTCGCAGCCCGTCGACGCGACCGGCGGCGCCGGTGACGGCGGCGACGTCGACATCCTGGGTGGCGACGACATCACGATCGAGCGCGATATCGACGTCAGCAGCAACTCGGGCGGGGGAAGCGGCGACATCCGGGTACGGGCGGGCGCCGATCGCCTCGGCGGGGTCAAGCTGGGCGGCACGCTCACGGTGAGCGGCGACATGAACGCCAACGGGAGCAGCGACGTCGACGGCGGCTACGACGGCGGCGAGATCAACCTCGGGGCCTTCGGTCCAGTCACCATCTCCGGGGCGCTGCGCGCGGTCGGCGCCAATCCCAGCGGCGGGGGCGGGTCGGTCATCATCGACAGCAGCGACAACGTCATCACCCGCGTGACGGCGCTCGACGGCGATCTCACCTTGAGCAGCGTCATCGACGTTCACGGACCGCAGGCG
>CAZWAX010000285.1:0-7808 GCA_964631985.1 uncultured Polyangiaceae bacterium
GGATGCGGCAGGTTCACCCGTACGCGATCCCGGCCCACGCCGAGATCCAGATAGCGATCGGCACAGAGCTCCGGGAAGCCGAGTACCATCTCCCGCCAGATCGGCCAGGTGACGGCGACGAAGCCCACCACCACGACCCCGACGCCGGCGAGTAGCGCCCCCGCGACTCTTCTGACGACCCTCCCCGCCCGCGCCTACGCCGCCGCGTCGAGCCGCGCCCGCGTCGCCGCCGCCCAGCGCTCCAGCGTCGGCGCCAGATTCGTCTCGAGCAGCTGCGCCAGCGTCTCCCAGGACCGCTTCTCCTCCGCATCGAGCAGCTGCGGGGCCATGGCGGCGATCTCCTCGCGCGCCGCGCCGGACGGCGCGTCGGCGGCAAGCATCGACAGCTGGTAGTCCAGCAGGAGCGTGAGGCGGAGCTCCTCCATGAGACAGGCCAGCAGGCCGTTCGCCGAGCGGGTGTTCGACTCGCGGAGCAGCGTGACGACGATGCGCGTCCGCTCGGCGACGGCGTCGAGCGTCTCGGCGAGACTGCGACGCTTGTCGGCGGCGAATGCGGCGGGCGTGCGGGTATGGATCTTCAAGCGCTGCACCGCGGACGCGGCGCGCCGCGCGAACTGCTGCTCGTCGCCGGCGTGAAAGGCGACGCCGTCGACCTCGACCTCGGTGACGATCTCGCTCGGGTCGACGTGCATGCGGCTCGCCTCGACGATCTCGCCGACGGTCGCGCCCGGCGTGGTGCCGGCCATGATCTCCTGCTCATTGATGAAGACGTGCATCGGTCTCTTGCTCCTTTTGGGGGGCGCCGCCGAGCAACGCCGTCATGCAATCGGCGCTCCGGGCCAGATCGCGGTAGAGGCGCGCGGTCTCGACCGCCAGGGTCGCGACGTCGTCGCCTTCGAGGTTCTCCTTGCCGAACGTGAACATCTGGCAGAGGACGTTGGTGTCGGGATGCATCCCGCCGTGCTCCTTGATCGCGCGATCGAGAACCTCGAGCTCGCGCCCGAGACGCTCGAGGTCGGCGAGGCGCGGCTGCTTGGCGCGCGCGAGCTTGGCGAGCGCGCCGGCCTCCGCAAGCCCGTCGCGGCCGAGCTGCGCCAATGCCGCGAACGGTCCGAGGTCGAGCGCGGCCGGACACGGCGGCGGCAGCGGCACGCCCTCGAGCACGTGCAGGAACGTGGCGCGATACGCGTCGCGGAGCGCGTCCTCCCGGCGTCGCACCGGCGAGCCGAGCGCGGTCGTGAGGAAGCGGCCGTCGGCGTCGAACCCGGTGCGATAGAGCCGCGCCGGGGCGAGGCCGCGCGCGAGCGCCTCGAGCTTGCCCCAGTCGCCGGCGATCCTCGCGATGACGGCGGCGGCGATCGCGTCGGGTGGCAGCTCGTCGCGGCAGAACGGCTCGAGGCAGGTGACGTTGTGGTCGCACGGCGCGCACGGCGCGCCGGTGTGGATGACCACGTGATCGGCGGCGTACGGCCCGGTGTCGAAGGGCGACGCGGGACCGAAGAACAAGCCGACGACCGGCGTGCCGACGGCGACCGCCATGTGCATCGGCCCGGTGTCGCCGGTGACGAGCGCCGACGCCCGCGCCAGTACCGCGCCGAGCTCGCCGACGCCGGTCTTGCCGCAGGTGTTGATCGCCGCCGGCCCGATCGCCTCCGCCACCCGGTCGCCGAGCGGGCGGTCACTTCCGCCGCCGATGATGGCCAAGCGCAACCCGGCCCCCGCGAGCGTCCGCCCGAGCGCCACGAACGAGGCTTCGGGCCATTGCCGGATGGCGCGGCTCGCGCCGAGCTGCATGGCGACGATGCGCTCGTCCGCCGCGATCCCCAGCTCGCCGAGCAACGCGGCGGCCTGGGTCTCGGCCGCGGGCTTCACGACGTATTGCAGGCGCGGGACGGCGGCGATCTCGCCCGCCATCGCGCAATAGTAGTCGACCAGGTTGAAGGTCGCGACGCGCCGGTTGAGGCACATGGTCGCGAAGAGCCGTGACCACGGATGGCGGATCACCCTGAGACCGTCGGGCGTCATCGACCAGCCGCGCACGTCGGGGATGCCGAGCAGGCCCATGAAGACCGCGCTCATGCGCGAGCTCGAGTAGTTGAGCGCCAGGTCGAAGCGCTCGGCCCGGAGCTCGTGGATGATCTGCTCGACGTAGCGGTACGCCTCCAGCAGATGCGCGCCGCCGTCGAGCATGAGCTTGCCGACGCGGTCGAGCTCGACGCGGTACACCCGGTCGATGCCGGGGATGTCGTCGCAGACGTCGGCGAAATTCTTCTCCGCCATGAGCGTGATCGCGGCCCCGGGGTGCCGGCGCTTCAGCGCGGCCAGCGCCGGCGACGTCTGCAGCAGGTCGCCGAAGCGCGTCAGGTTGACGATGAGGATGCGCTCGATCACAGCCGCTGCTCCCGCAGATAGAGCTCGTCGAACTGGTGCAGGAAGAGGAAGATCGCCTCGGGCTCGCTGAGCGCGCCTGCGCGCGACGCGAGGCTCGCGGCCAGGCTGTCGATGGTGAACGGGGTGTGCGGATCGAAGCGCCCGAGGAACTGCGCGAGGCGCCCGGCGTCGGGGCTCGTCCCCTCCCCCGTTTCGGCCTCGCCGCGCGCGACGTCGCCGACGGTGACCGTGCGGCGCTTGCCGAGCAGCTGCTCCTGCGCCGGGCCGACGACGGCGGCGAGCAGGTCCTCCATGCGACGGAGGTAGGTGTGCTCCGCCAGCGCGCGGGCGCGGGCGCGCCCCGCCATCGCCAGTCGCTCGTCCTCGTGGGCGAGATAGTAGTCGGTCCGGTCGCGCATCTCCGCGACGCTCGACACGACCGCCAGCTCGCGGTCGGCGGCGAAGAGCGGCGGCAAGAGCGTCCGCTGGTCGACGATCTGGAACGCGCCCGCCCCGGCGAGCTCGAAGGTGCGCGGGTTCACGAAGTCGCCGCGCGGGTCGACGCCGTCGTGGTAGGTCGACGAGTGCAGGTTCAGGTTGACCTTGCTGGCGTTGAAGATGCGGACCGAGTCGTCGGTGTCGACGCGCGCGCCGTTGCGTTGCAGCACGCGGCCGAGGTCGTCGGCGCCGCCCCAGTCGCTGCCCCAGAGGCGGAAGTCGAGATCGAGGAAGCGGCGGAGCGCGCCCCGGCGGTTGCGGTAGCCCGCGCCCACGAAGGACACGTCGCTCCCGAGCTCGCGTTGCTCGGCGGCGTCGAGCACGAGCGGGCGGTGCACACGCGGGTCGAAGCCGCACGGCAGATAGGCGAGCCGGGCGTCGGTCACCTGCCCCATCGCCTCCAGGCAGGCGTCGGTCTGGATGGTGAAGACGTGGTCGTAGTGGCGCGCGAGCTCGCGCCAGTAGGTCATGACGCGATAGTCCTCGACGAACCAGAGCACGCGCAGCACGCCGCGCTTGCCGATCGCGTCCAGCGCGGCGGCGTTCAGAGGCGCCTGCGCGAGCGCCAGGACGACGTCGGGCTCGATCGCGTCGACGCGCGCCGCGACCCCGGCGGCCATGACGTCGCAGAAGCCGGACTCGAGCACGCGCCGGTTGGCGCGCCGCGCCCCGAAGCGTTCGAGGCCCTGAAACGCGTCGTGGAACGGCGCCAGGTCGAGGAGGTGCGTCTCGTGCCCGAGCTCGGTGAGGGCGCGGGCGGCATAGCCCGCGATCGGCCACGAGCCGCCGTAGAGCGGCGTCACGACCAGGATCTTCAAGCGGAGCCCGCTCCGCGCCGCTTCCGCCTGCCAGGTCTGGAGCACCCGGCGATACGCGCTCTCGGGGACCAGCAGCACCGGTGCGTGCGCGACCACGAGCGTGCGCTCGCCGGCCGCGGCATTGCCGGCCTCGCCGTTCTCGCGCTCGCCGCTCCCGGTCGGGGCCTCTCCCGCGACCAACTCCATGCGCGCCAGCAGCGCCGCGAGATCGCGGCTCGCGAGCGCCAGCCGCACCACCGCGAGATCCGGCTCGACGACGACGATCGTGCCTGCGAAGCGCTCGGCCAGGGCCTCGACGTGATAGCCGAGCCCGAGGCCGACGATCACGACGCGCGTCGCGGCGACCGCCTCGAGGCGCTCGACGGTGCTCCGGGCCCAGCGCGTCGCCTCGGCGACGGGATCGACGAGATGCTGCAACGGCACGCCCGCGATCGCGAGCGTCGGTTGTCCTGTGGCGGTCGCCGCCAGCACGTGCGTCGGCGGCACCACGGCCGCGTCGAGGCGCCGCGCGAGCGCGGGCGCGCGTGCTTCCAGCACCGCGACGTTGCCGCGCTGGAGCTCGCTCATCGCGGTCCCGTGTGATTCGTCGTCGACATCACGCGTCTCGGGGCGTGCCGCCCGCCGCCCGACGAGCCCTGCGGCTCATCGAGCGACGATCCGGCGTCTCCCCATCCACTCCCCCCACATCCTCCCCACACCTCCACTCACCTCACACCCATTGCGACCTCCGCCCCCGCGGAGATCTCGCGGCGTCGGCAGCAAGACGAATGCCATGCGCCGTGGCCCTGTGACGACGTAGTGACGGCGGCATGCGCGTTCGGAGGCGCACGCACCGTGGCGGAAAAATGTGCCGACCCGCGCGCGCCGGTCAGGAAGTTGACCGCGGCGACCAGCACGGACGCCTGCGATGCGG
Source organism: uncultured Polyangiaceae bacterium (assembly GCA_964631985.1). Taxonomy (GTDB): domain Bacteria; phylum Desulfobacterota; class Binatia; order UTPRO1; family UTPRO1; genus UTPRO1. Next base: position 4,600 of record CAZWAX010000285.1, read on the forward strand.
CGCGCGCCGCCATGGCACATCCGTTGCTGATCCTCACCGGGATCCAAGGGCGGGTCGCGCCCGCGGCGCGGCAAGGATGAGGAGGCAGCAATGTTGGAGTCGGCGGTACGATGGATTCGGCGACACGCGCTCGGGGGCGGGGGCATCGCCGTCTCGTCGCAGCAGCACGTCGCCTACCCCGAGGTCACCGGGTACTTCATCCCGACGTTGCTCGGGCTCGGCGAACGCGACCTCGCGCGCGCGTTCTCCGAGTGGCTCGTCGGCGTGCAACGGCCCGACGGGTCCTTCGGTGGTCCCGGCATGGACGAGACCTTCGCGTTCGACACCGGCCAGGTGGTGCGCGGATGGGTGGCACTGTTGCCGACGGATCCGACCGTTGCGACGCCGCTCCGCCGAGCGTGCGACTGGCTGCTCGCCTCGGCCGATGCCGCAACCGGGCGGCTGCCGGTGCCGGTCCCCGGCGGCGCCTGGAGTCTCGGCACGCGCGGCGAGGTGAGCGAGGCCATCCATCTCTACGTGCTCGCACCGCTGGCGACGGCGGGCGATCTCCTCGACGAGCCGCGCTACCGGCGCTTCGTCGAGCGCAGCCGCGACCATTACCTCCGCCACGTCAATTGCACCCGCTTCGAGGAGCCGAATCTGCTGACGCACTTCTACGCCTACGTGCAGGAGGCGCTGGTCGAGCTCGGCTGTCACGACGAGGCCCGCCGCGGCATGGCGGACGTCGCGCGCTGGCAACAGGAGAACGGTGCCGTGCCCGCGTACAGCGACGTGTCGTGGGTGTGCACCACCGGCATCGCCCAGCTCGCCCAGGTCTGGTTTCGGCTCGGCGAGACCGACCGCGCCGAGCGCGCCCTCGCCTTCGTCGCGAGCCTGCAGAATCCGAGCGGCGGCTTCTTCGGCTCCTATGGCGTCGGCGCGGCCTATTTCCCGGACCAGGAGCCGTCCTGGGGGGTGAAGTACGCGATCGAGGCCGAGCAGTGCCGGATCGCGAGCCACTTCGACGCGACCGTCGGCGAGTACCGTCCCGACATCGCGGAGCACGACGGCCGGGTGCGCGCGGTGCTGGCCGCGCTCGGCACCCTCGGGGGCAAGCGCGTCCTCGACGCCGGCGCCGGCAAGGGGCGCTACGCCGCGCTCGTGGCGCGGCACCATCCGACTGCGTCCGTCACCGCCCTCGACGTCTCGGCCGAGATGCTGCGCCACGTCCCGCCCGGTATCGCCACCGTGCAGCACAGCCTCCTCGACATGCCGTTCCCCGACGGCCACTTCGACGCCGTGCTCTGCGTCGAAGCGCTCGAGCACGCGGTCCGCATTCCCGAGGCGGTGCGCGAGCTCGCGCGCGTCCTCGCGCCCGGCGGCACGCTCGTGGTCATCGACAAGAACAAGGCCAAGCTCGGCGCGCTCGCGATGCCGAGCTGGGAACGCTGGTTCGACGCCGACGAGCTGACGGCGCTCCTGCAGTCGCTCGGGCTCACGACCCGGGCGGACTACGTCGGCTACGACGGCCACGAGGCCGACGGGCTCTTCCTCTGCTGGACGGCGCGGAAGCCCCGTCCCGCGCTCGCCACCACGCATCACGACACCGCGGCCGCCGCCGCGCCCTGAGAACCCGGTCGTCATGGACCTCTATCTCGTCACCGTCGTTCCCACGCATCACGACGCCGCGGCCGCCGCCGCGCTCTGAGGATCCGCCACCCATGGAATTCAACCCCGTCGCTCTCGAAGCCAAGCACCGCCACCTGGACGCGATCCACGCCGACCCGACCCGCCTGGCGCGGGTGCTGCGCGCCCTGCTCTCGGACGCGCCGTACGAGCTGACCCCGCTCGCGCGGCCGTGGGAGCCGGGCGGCGGCGCGTCGCTCTTTCAGGTCACGACCGCGGCCGCCACCTACTTCCTCAAAGTGAAGCACCTGGCGGTGACGGTCGAGAGCAAGCTCGAGAGCGAGGCCGAGTTCTCGCCCGAGCCGTCGCTGCGGAACGAGCAGCGCCAGTTGCAGCGCTTTGCCGGGCAGCCCTTCGTGCCGATCGTCTTCGGGTACGCCGAGGACGGCGACCACGCCTTCCTCCTGCTCGAATGGCTGACGCCCTTCGAGACCGTCGTGCCGACGCTCGGCGCCGCCGCGCTCGCCGAGGCCTTCCGGGCGATCACCGCCGGCGTCCGCGCGCTCTACGAGCGCGGGGTGGCGCACACCGACGTGCACGAGAAGAACCTCATGTTCCGCGGCACCGTGCCGGTCCTGGTCGACTTCGAGGAGGCGCGCGACGTGGCGCAAACCGTGCCGTTCGAGCGCTCGCTCGACGTGCTGGGACGGACCGCGCTCGGCGACGTCGGCGCGATGCCCGACGGGCCGGGACGCATCCCCGGCCTCACCTGCCTCGACCGTCTGCATTCGGTATTCGCGGCGCGCGTCCTGCCGCAGCTCGACGCGCTGATCCAGTCGTGCAACTTCGACTCGGCCTGCCCCTTCCTGACGACGCTCGATCACGGCACCGACGAGCGCGTCTACCAGACCATCCAGATCCCGGGCCTGACGATCGCGGGTCAGCGGCCCGCCGACGACCCGCGCATTCCGGTGATCGCGGCCGTCGGCGCCCGCCTCTTCGACCGGCCGTACACGCACCTCGACATCGGCGCCAACATCGGGATGTTCGCCATCACGATGGCCCAGCGCCCCGAGGTGAAGCGCTCGATCGGCGTCGAGGCCTACGACAAGTACGTCGAGCTCGCGCAGGTGTTGGCATTCCTCGCCCACGCCGACAACGCCGAGTTCCACTGCGCGGTCGGCGGCGACGACGCGCTCGCCGAGCGCCTCGCCGGCCGCCAGATCGACCTCGTCACGATCTACTCGGTGTACCACCACATCCGGAACAAGGCGCGCTTCCTCGCCGATCTCGCGGCGCTCAAGCCCTCGTACGTGATGCTCGAAATGGCGAGCCAGCCCGAGTGCTTCGAGGGCCGCTCGTGGGAGTCCGAGATCGAGCGCATCAGCCAGGGCCTCGCCATGCCGTACGGCGAGCTGATCGGCCAGAGCGCCGACTACGCGCGTCCGATCGTGGTGCTGTCGCGCCTGCCGCTGCCGGCCAATCTCCGCGAGCGCGCGCTTGCCGCCATGGCCGAGGCCGCCGTGCCCCCGGCCGCCGTGCCGCCCCCGGTGGTCGTCGCGTCGCCCGCCGTCGCACCGCGCGTGCCCGCGATCCCGGTCGCC
>CAZWAX010000286.1:0-7783 GCA_964631985.1 uncultured Polyangiaceae bacterium
CCTCGGGGCGGGCGCGACTGTTCTCCTTGAGCCATTCCGCGTTGGCCGCGGGCACGTCACGGGCGCTGCCGTCGAGATCATAGGAGTCGTAGGCGAAGTGGACGTCCTTCAGGACGCCGTCTTCCTCGGGACCGAGACCGCGCTTGTAGCGTCCGAGGCTCCCGCTCTCGTTGAGCGATTCTTCGGTGCCGGTCCCGCTGGTGCCGCTGATCGTCGACTCGTCGGTGATGCTCTTCTTCTTGGCGCAGCCTGTGACGGCGACCACCGCCACCATCATCAGCACACCAACGGTGCGAAACGATCGTGCCATCATGCCCCTCCTCGACCTACGCGCACGCTCACTCGAGCCAACGCGACCAGGCGGGACTGCTATCATCGCCCCCTGGTGGGGTCAATCGAGTTTGGCGTGTTCCGGCCGCATCGGAGAAGTAAATCGCGCCGCTCCCGTCGCGCGTCGAGCTGAACACCAGGTAGCGACCGTCGGGCGACCAGGACGGATCCTCGTTGTCGCCGCGCGTGCTGGTGACGCGCTTCACGTCACCGCCGCCGAGCCCGACGGTGAAGATCTGGAACCGACCGCCGACGCGACTCGCGTACGCGATCCGGTCGCCCTTCGGCGACCACGCCGGCGAGGTGTTGTAGTTGCCCTCGAACGTCACCCGGCGGGGCGTGCCCCCCTGGGCGCCGACCACGTAGATCTGCGGACCGCCGCCCCGATCCGAGCAGAAGACGATCGACTGTCCATCCGGTGACCACGACGGCGAGACGTCGATGCTGCGGTCCTTGGTGACGAAGTGCATCACCTGCCCCTCGGGGTCGAGCAGCGCGATGTCAGTAGCGCCACCCGCCTCCAGCGCGACGGCGATGGCGCGGCCGCCGGGTGAGAACCGACCTCCGAGATTCAAGCCCCGGCGCGACGACAGGAGGCGCTTCGCCCCGCCGAGGTCGCTGATGAAGAGGCTCGGATTGCCGGACGCGAACGACGTGAACAGCAACGACCGGCCATCGGGACTCCACGACGGCGCGAGCGCGATCGAGCCGTCACGGGTCACCGGCCGGAGATCGCCGGCGTCGAGCGACATCGTGTAGATCTCCTTGAAGCGGCCCTTCCGGCGGGATGCGAACGCGATCCGGGACTCGAACGGCCCGCGCTCGCCGGTCAGGACTTGCATGATCTCGTCGGCGAACCGATGCGACACGCGGCGCAGCTCGTCGTCGCCGGCCCGGTAGCGCTTGCCGCCGATCTGCTTTCCCTCGACGACGTCGAAGAGCCGGGCCTCGATCACGAGACCGTCCCCCTCCCGCTCGACCGTCCCCTTCACGAGGGCCTGCGCGCCGATCGTCGACCAGTCGCGAAAGTCGATGGTGTCGGCGGTGACGCCCGAGCTTTGCGGGTTCTCGATGTAGGCGCCGCGATCAATCACCTTGAAAAGACCGGAGAGATCCAGGTCCTTGGCGACGATGTCGGCGAACGTCCCGGCATCGCGCTCGGCACCGGTCGTCGATTTGAGGGGGGAGACGGCGATCGGGAAGCTCGTCGCGCCCGGACCGACGATGGTCCCCCGCACCTGCGCCTCCGCGCTGCCCGTGGCGAGCACCACCGCCATCGCCACCACAATGACCCTTCCGTAGCCGTCGAAGCCCACGATCACTCCTCCTTCTTCATCCTTCAGCGCTGCAGATCGGCCGGCCGGAACTTGAGCTCGACGTCGGCGAAGTCGCTCCGGTACGCCCCTGGCGGCGGCGGCAGCGGTCCCGCGCCCTTCACCGCGCGCTCGACCGACGCGTCGAACGTCTGATCCCCGGAGCGCTCCGTCAAGCGAATGTTCGTGATCTCCCCGGACGGCAAGATGCTGAACTGAACCGTCACGCGCAAGTCACTCCGCGTGCCGACCCACGTCCAGCGGTCTTTGATCCGGTTCAACATCTGATTGTAGTAGACGACGAACTCGAGCCCGCGGACGGTGCCGCCGCCACCCGGGCCTTCACCCCCGATGCCGGCGGGCCCGTCGAGGGTCTTCTCCGTGCCGCCCTGTCCGCCGCCGGGTCCGGTCGCGCCGCCGATGCCCGCGCGCCCCGACTTTTCGACCTTGGCCTCCACACCTTTGATGGCTTCCGCGAGCTTACCGTCGAGATCGTCGGCCGCAGCCGCCGGAGCGCCGGCTTTCGCACGCGCCTCATTCCCCTGCGGCGCCGGCGTCGCTGGCGCATTGTCCGGGCGACGGCCCGACGCGGCGGGTACCGGCGTCCCCTTCTTTGCAACGACGATCCCGGGCGTCGCGGTCGCCTTGGGTTTCGCCGGCGCGGCGGCCGTCGCGCTCGCGCGCGGACTCGGCTTCGCCGTCGCCCGCGCGGTCGGGCGTGCCGTCGGTTGCGCCGTCGGCTGCTTGGTCGGCCGGGCCGTTGCCACGACGCGCGGCGTGGAGGTCACGATGGCGGTCGCGACCGGCGTGCCGAGCGGCACGGCGTCCGGATCGTCCTCGTCCTCGGGGAGTGCCGGCGGAGGCTCTTCGGCTTTCGCGACCTGCTCGGGCGGCGGCGGGGGCTCCTCCGGGGGTGGTTCGGCTGGAGGCGGCGGCTCAGGGGGCGGCGCTTTCGGAGCCGGCTTTGCCTTGGCCTCGGCCCCGCCGATCGGCCCTTCGAGCAGCTTGCCGCCGAGCGCGTTCGGATCGACGAGCTCCACCGTGTACGCCGTCGGATGGGGCGCCGGCATCGGGTGCGGAGCGAGAAAGATCAGGGCCACCGCCAACGCATGGACGACGATCGAAAGCCCGACGCCGGTCGGCGACCAGCCGCTCCCGCCCCGCGGTCGTTGCTCGCGGTGACGTCGTTCGTCCCTCATGCGGCGCGCTCAACGTCCGGCGACGGCGTCCGACGCGGCCCCCGACGACCCATTCACCGCCGACGATCCCCCGCGCGGCTCGGCGCCGCCTCGGGTGCCGGCTCGGTAACCATGCCGAGCTTGGTGATGCCGGCCTCCTTGATGGCCGCGATCACCCCGACCACCTCACCGTAGGCGACGCTGCGATCGGCCCGCAGCAACACCGCCCGATCGGGACTCTGTTGGCCGATCGCGATCAGCTTGGCGCGGAGGTCGGCGAGCGGGATCTGGTTGTCGTTCAGGTAGACCGCCCCGCTCTTGGTCAGCCCGACCACGAGCGGATCCTCCTGGCTGTTGAGGCCGGCGGCGCGGGTCTTCGGCAGATCGACGCTCACGCCCTGCTGGATGATCGGCGCCGTCACCATGAAGATCACGAGCAGCACCAGCATCACGTCGACGAGCGGCGTGACGTTGATCTGGGCGATCGAGCCGCCGTTCCCGCCTCTATCGAAGGCCATCGCGCGCTCCCCGCTTCATTTCAAGAAATGCCGCTCGGCGATGTTCAGGAACTCGGACGCAAAATTCTCCATCTCGGTCCCGAGCACCCGCACGCGATCCGCGAAGTAGTTGTAGGCCATCACGGCCGGGATCGCCGCCGCGAGGCCGATCGCCGTCGCGATCAGCGCCTCGGAGATGCCGGGCGCCACTGCCTGGATGCTGGACGACTGCGTCACGCTGAGCCCGCGAAACGCGTTCATGATGCCCCAGACGGTGCCGAACAGGCCGACGAACGGCGCCGCGCTCGCGGTCGTCGCCAGGAACGTCAGCGACTTCTCGAGCTTGGTGATCTCTTGGGAGGCGGCTCGCTTCATCGCGCGCTCGACGTTTTCGACCCCACCGAGGTCGGTCGTCATGTCGTCGCCCGGCGCCGCCTCGCGCTTGGCACGCGTGATCCGCACCAGCTCCTGGTACCCCGAGCGAAACACCTGGGCGACCGGGCTCGCCTTGAGATCCAGGCTCGCGGTGTTGATCGCGGTCAGGTTCTTCGCGTCCCAGAAGATGTCGATGAACCGTTCCGACTCGCGCTCGGCCCGCCGCACCTGCCGGCGCTTGGTGAAGATGATCGCCCAGCTCGCGACCGAAAAGGCGATCAACATCAACAGGACCAGCTGGACCACGGCTCCCGACCCGGTGACCATGTCGATGATGGTCTCCTGCGGCCGGTTGATCGTAAGTGGCTCAGCAGCTTGGCTGACTAACTCGCGGACAGCGGACTCCCACATGCGCACCTCACAGCACCCCTCAACCACGACGGCGTAGCACCGTCACCCCACGCGCCCGTCACGCGTCGAAGGCGGCACGCTAGTATGTCGCGTCAAAGCAGTCAATTACGCGTCCTTACAGGACATTTGGTTTGACTGCGCCAGCCCTGCGTGTCATACGACGCGATCACTTTTTCGCCCGCGAGGAGATCCAGATGGCAGTGCGCGTCGGTATCAATGGCTTTGGTCGCATCGGACGGAACGTCTTTCGCGCCTGCCTCGGTGAAACCGGACTCGACATCGTCGCCGTGAACGACATCACGGATGCGGAAACGCTCGCGCATCTGTTGAAGTACGACTCGGTGCACGGCCGCATCGACGGCACCGTCACCCACGGCGAGGGCTCGCTCACGGTGAACGGCAAAGCGCTCAAGGTCACGGCCGAGCGCGACCCCGGCAACCTGCCGTGGAAGGATCTGAAGGTCGACGTCGTCCTCGAGTGCAGCGGTCTCTTCACCGCGCGCGACAAAGCCGCCAAGCATCTCTCCGCCGGTGCCAAGAAGGTGCTGATCTCCGCGCCGGCCAAGGGTGCCGATCTCACCGTCTGCTACGGCGTGAACGAAAAGACGTACGACCCCGCCAAGCACGACGTCGTCTCGAACGCCTCCTGCACCACCAATTGCCTCGCCCCCATCGCCAAGGTCCTGCACGAGACCTTCGGCATCAAGCGCGGCCTCATGACCACGATCCACTCCTACACGAACGACCAGCGCATCCTCGATCTTCCGCACGAGGACCTGCGTCGCGCCCGCGCCGCCGCGCTCTCGATGATCCCCACCACGACCGGCGCCGCCAAGGCCGTCTCGCTGGTGTTGCCGGCGCTCGAAGGCAAGCTCGACGGCATGGCCGTCCGCGTCCCGACCCCGAACGTCTCGCTCGTCGACCTCACGGCCGAGCTCGACAAGAAGACGACCGAGAAGGACATCAACGCCGCCATGAAAAAGGCGGCCGACGGCGAGTTGAAGGGCGTCCTTCACTACTGCGACGAGCCGCTGGTTTCGACCGACTTCAACGGCACGTCGTTCTCGTCGATCTTCGACTCGGAGCTGACGCGCGTTCTCGACGGCAATTTCATCAAGGTCCTTTCCTGGTACGACAACGAGTGGGGGTTCTCCAATCGCATGCGCGACGTCGCCCTCCTCATGGGGCGCGGACTGCGCTGAAGGCGAGGCGCGCCAGATGGCGCTCCGATACATCGATAGCCTCGACCTCGCCGGCACCCGGACCTTCATCCGCGCCGACTTCAACGTGCCCCTGAAAAACGGCGCGATCACCGATGCCACGCGCATCGAGGCCGCCTTGCCGACGATCCAGTGGGCGATCTCGAAGGGCGCGCACGTCATCCTGGCGTCGCACCTCGGCCGTCCGAAGACCGGACCGGATCCGAAGCTCTCCCTGAAACCCGTCGCCGAGCATTTGGCGGACCTGCTGCATCTGAAGGTCAAGCTCGCGCCGGACTGCATCGGCAGCGAGGTCGAGACGATGTCGCGCAGCCTCGACCGGAAGGAAATCTTGCTGCTCGAAAACGTCCGCTTCCATCCGGAGGAGGAGAAGAACGACCCCGCGTTCGCGAAGCAGCTCGCCGCGCTCTGCGACGTCTACGTGAACGACGCGTTCGGGGCCGCGCACCGCGCCCACGCCTCCACCGAGGGCATGGCGCGACTCGTCCCCGTCCGCGCCGCCGGCTTCCTCATGAAGAAGGAGGTCGAGGCGCTTTCCAAGATCACCAACAGCCCCGACCGTCCGCTGGTCGCAATCCTCGGCGGGGCCAAGGTCTCCGACAAGATCAAGATCATCGAGCACCTCCTCACCAAGGTCGACGCGCTGCTGATCGGCGGCGCCATGGCCTATACGTTCCTCCGCGCCCAGGGTCAGGAAACCGGCGACTCGCTGGTGGAGCAGGACCGGGTCGAGGTTGCCCGTACCGTGCTCGCGCGCGCCCAGGAGCTCGGGATCGTGCTGCGGCTCCCGATCGATCATCTGGTGACGACGGCCCTCGACGGCAGCGCCCCCGCCGAAGTCACGGCCGACATCCCCCCCGGCAAGAAGGGCGTCGACATCGGCCCCGCGTCGATCGCCCTCTACACGACCGAGATCGCGAAGGCGCGGACGCTCTTCTGGAACGGCCCCATGGGCATCTTCGAGGTCGATGCGTTCAGCAAGGGCACGATGGCGATCGCCGACGCGATGGCCGAGAGCAGCGCCCTCACCGTCGTCGGCGGCGGAGACTCCATCGCGGCACTCGCCCGCTCGGGCCGGAGCGACGACATCACTCACATCTCGACGGGTGGCGGCGCCTCCCTCGAGTTTCTCGAGGGGCGCGAGCTCCCCGGCCTGGCGGTGCTCGAGCAATGAAGAAACCCACGGGACGTCGATCCCTCCTCGCCGGCAATTGGAAGATGCACGGGACCCGCACCGAAACGACCGCGCTGATCGACGGCATCAAGGAAGCGGCCGCAAGCGCCCGCGACCGCGACGTCGTCATCGCCCCGCCCTTCACCGCGCTCGAGACCGCCGTGCGCGCGATCGCCGGCACGAGTATCGGCCTCGCCGCGCAGAACCTCCATACCGAGGCCAAGGGCGCCTTCACCGGCGAGATCTCCGGCGAGATGCTGAAGGAGGCCGGCTGCGGCTTCGTCATCATCGGCCACTCCGAGCGTCGCCAGTACTTCAACGAGACCAATGAGATGGTGCGCGCGAAGATCGGCGCGGCGCTCCGTGCGGATCTGAGGGCGATCGTCTGCATCGGCGAGACGCTCCGCGAGCGCGAGGGCGAGAACACCATCCCCGTGATCGAGCGCCAGGTGCGCGAAGGCCTGGTCGGGCTCTCGCGCGAGGCCGTCCGCAACCTCGTGCTCGCCTACGAGCCCATCTGGGCCATCGGCACCGGCAAGACCGCCACGCCGGAGCAGGCCGAAGAGGTCCATGCCGTCATCCGTGCCCTGCTGCGCGAATTCGCGGGCGACAATGGTGGCGACGCCGTCCGGATCCTCTATGGTGGCAGCGTGAAGGCCGACAACATCGACTCGCTGATGGCCCAACCCAACATCGATGGCGCCCTCGTCGGAGGCGCCAGCCTCGACGCCGCCACCTTCAGTCGCATCATCGCCTATCAATAGGAGTTACGAAGCCATGATCATTCTCGTCACCGTCGTGCACGTGATCGCCTGCATCATTCTCGTCCTCGTCGTCCTCCTGCAGGCCGGCAAGGGCGCCGACATGGGCGCCGTCTTCGGCGGCGCCAGCAGCACGATCTTCGGCAGCAGCGGCGCCGGCAACTTCCTCACGCGCCTCACCACCGGAGCCGCCGTCGTCTTCATGACCACGTCGCTCGCCCTCACCTACGTCGGCTCCCACGGTGGCGGCTCGACGATCATGCCCGAGAGCGGCATGCCGAAGAACGCGCCGATCGGCGAGCCCGCCGCGGATGGCGGCGCGGCTGTGGATCCGGAAGCGGCGGCTGTCGCGGACAGCGCGCCTGCGGATGGCGCTGCGGCTCCCGCCGACGGTGCCGCCGCACCTGCGCCCGCGGGTGAAGCCGCTCCCGCCGCACCCGCGGCCGAGCCTGCACCGGAAGCGGCACCGGCACCCGCCGCACCGTAAGCGATTTCGATCACGAGAGTGCGCGACGCCACCGCGC
>CAZWAX010000287.1:0-7751 GCA_964631985.1 uncultured Polyangiaceae bacterium
GCGAGCCCGCGGAGGCGGCGCGCGATGAGCGCGCGGCGGAGCGCCCGGTAGGTGAGCAGGGCCGTCGGCAGCAGCACCGCGGCCGTCACGACGAGGCCCGTCGCCGACACGCCCGCCGGGTCGATGCCGATGAACCGGTTCGCGACGTACGCGGCGACGAGGCGCCACGAGAGCAGGGCGGAGACGACCCAGAGCGTCACCAGCAGAAGCGGATGCTGCGACAGCGGACGCGCGGACGACGACGACGACGGCGACGCGGGCGTGGCCATGGCGGTCCTGTAGCGCAGCGCCCGTTCCGGTGCTACCCGATCGCTTCGCGATGGCGCGTCGGACGGCCATCGCGTCCTCGGAGGTACGATGCTGCGACGGACGTGGCTCGCGCGGCGCGCGCGGCAGGTGGCCTGGGCGATCCTCGCGGTGACGCTGGGCGGGCTCGGCATCGGGTGGCACGGTCAGCCGACGGACGACGTGATCGTCGCTGCGATCCGTGGTCGTTTCGCGGAGCATGCCCGCGCCGCGATCGCCGTCGTCGACGTCGATCGCAATTGGCCGAACGAGATCTTCGACGGCGCGACGAGCCGCTTTCTCGTGAGCGCACGAATCGCGCCGCCCGACGCACCCGCCGTCGTGCGCTGTTTCGGCGTCGAGGCCGGTCTCGCCGGCACGGCGCTGGCACTCGGGCCCTACGCCGATTGGCGCTGCGACTATCCGTTCTGAGCCAGCGTCGCGTGTCCCGCCGTTTTCAGGCCGCCGCGCGGATCTGCGCCAGCGCCGCCTGCATGTCCTCGACGCGCACGCCGATGCCGTCGCAGAGCTGCGCCAGATCGATGAAGAAGATCTCGCGCGCGATGCGGTCGCCGACGAAGTCGAAGGCGCTCGCGAACGGGATCTCGGCCGTGCGATGGGTCGGCGCGACATCGAGAAACGCGCCGCCGAGCGTCATCCGCGCCGTACCCCAGCAGGCGGCCGTCGCGGGCCCGAAGGTCGCCGCGTCGACCCGGACGCCGTAGTCGGGGAAGGCATGGAAGAAGGCGCCGAGGTGGCCCACCGTCTCCTCGCGGTTCCGGGAGGCGACGCCGAACGCGGGCGTGTCGAGCACGAAGGACTCGGCGCACACCGCCATCGCCCCGGCGACGTCGGCGCGGCTCTTGGCGCGCGCGTATGTTTCGACGAGCGAGCGCATCCGGCCGACGCGGATCGGCTCGACGGGTGGCGGCGGGCGGAGCGCCGCGGCGTGCTTGGCGAGGAACGCCTCGACCCGCGCGCCGACCTCGTCGTTGACGTGCTCCTCGATGCGAGTGATCGCGCCGTCGCGGTGCCAGGTGCCGTGGCTGCCCTCGACCACGAGATCGGGAATGCCGGCACGGCGGAGGGTCAGCCGCCAGTCCATCCATACGACGCCGTCGCGCTCCTCGGGGCCGGCCAGCACCTCGGGGATGCGGAGGTCGAAGCGGCGATCCATGTCCTCGACGTTGCGCTTCAGGTCGGCGATCACGTGCTCGCGGCCGACCGAGTGGTAGGCCAGCACGCCGCCGCCGAGCACCTCGCGCTCGGCCTCGGGCGCGAAGTGGGGGACGAGACGCTGCCAATCGTCGTCGGCGAAGGTCTGCTCGAAGGCCATGGCATACGCGGCGAGTTGCTCGATGGGGGTGGGCATGGGACGGCTCCTTTCTCGACGCCGAACCTAGCCGCGGGATTGGTATCTCGGAATACCCACTTCGCGGCGAATGGCAGAGGCCAATCAGTCCGCCGCGCACCGGACCGGCACGGCGCCGAGCGCCGTCGTCAGCACCGCCGGGGCGATCCCGACCAGAAAGCCCCGCCGACCGCCGTTCACGTAGACGGTGGCGAGCTCGAGGATCGTTGCCTCGACGTAGATCGGGAGGCGTTTGCGCGTGCCGAACGGCGACGTGCCACCGACCTGGTAACCGCTGTGCCGCTCGGCGACCTCCGGCGCGCACGGCTGGACGCGCTTCACGCCGAGCCCGCGCGCCAGCGCTTTGGTCGCGACGCTGCGGTCGCCGTGCATGAGCACGATCAGCGGGCGCGCCGCGTCGTCCTCCATGACCAGCGTCTTCACGACCTGGTGCTCCTCGACGCCGAGCTGCCGCGCCGACTCGGCCGTGCCGCCGCGGTCGACGTAGTCGTAGACGTGCTCGGTGAACGCGATCTGGTTGCGGCGCAGCCAGGCGGTCGCAGGCGTCTCCGAGACGTGGCGGCTCTTGCTCATGTGAGTCCCAGGCGGGCGCGGATTTCCGCGGGCGTCACGCCGGTCTTACGAAGCGCGCGGAGCGTCGCGGCGCCGTCGCGTTTGGCGAAGCGCCGGCCGCGCGCGTCGGTGATCAGGCGGTGATGGCGATACGCGGGCGTGGGGAGGGCGAGCAGCGCCTGCAGCACCCGGTGCAGCGGGGTCGCGAACGCCAGATCGACACCGCGGATCACGGTCGTGATCCCCTGCAGCGCGTCGTCGTGGACCACCGCCAGGTGATAGCTCGCCGGCACGTCCTTCCGCGCGAGCACGCCGTCGCCGATCTCCGCGTGGAGGCGCGCGGCATCGACCGCGACCCGGACGCCGGACTCCTCGAACCCGAGCGGCCCGGTGCGGGCGAGCGCGGCGGCGAGGTCGAGCCGGCGCGCGTACGGCCGACCGCTGGCGATGCGCGCCGCACGCTCCGCGCCGGCGAGGCCACGGCACGTCCCGGGGTAGATGCTGCCCTCGGGCCCGTGCGGCGCGGTCAGCGCGCTCTCGATCTCGCGCCGGGTGCAGAAGCAGGGATAGAGCAGGCCGGCGGCCTCGAGCCGCGCCAGCGCCGATGCGTACTCGGCGAGATGCTCCGACTGCCGGCGGATTGGCTCCTCCCAGCGCAGGCCGAGCCAGGCGAGGTCCTCGCGGATCGCCGCTTCGAGCTCGGGGCGCGACCGGCCGCCGTCGATGTCCTCGATGCGCAGCAGGAAGCGGCCGTCGGCGGCCCGCGCGGCGTCGAACGCGGTGAGCGCCGAGAACGCATGGCCGAGATGGAGGTAGCCGTTCGGGCTCGGCGCGAAGCGCGTCACGAAGGATGGGGAGGCGGGCACGCGGGGCCCTCTTTCGCACGAGCCCTTCATTCTCGTCGAGCGACTCGCTACAAGCCGCCCGGTGCGGCATGGGCGGGCCCGGCAGCTCACGGTGGTGGCGCTCGTCGTGGCGGCGTTCGTGGTGTTCCGCGTCTCGCCGAACCGCGCGCTCGCCGACGCCTTCTACTCGACGCTGCTCTCGTGGAGCGTGCTCACCGCGGGGTCGGTGCACGTCGAGCCCTTCCTCGGAGATGCGGCGGCGATGCGGCACCTGCCGGGATTCGTGCCGGAGGTCGGCCGGCCCTATCAGATCGAGGCGACCGGCGGGCACCTCTTCTACTGGTATCCGCCCGCGCCGAGCCTGCTCGCCGTGCCGCTCGTCGCCGCTGCCGCCGCGTTCGGCCTGACGCCGATCGGCGCCGACGGTCGCTACGATCCCGTCCGTGACACGGCCTTGCACGGCTGGCTCGGTCCGCTCGTCAGCGCCGCGCTCGTCGGCGTGCTCTTCGTGCTGGCCTCGGAGCTCCTGCCGCTGCCCTCGGCCGCGGCGGTGACGGTGATCGCCGCGCTCGGCAGCCCGATCTGGAGCACGCTCTCGCGGGCGATGTCGAGCCACACCTGGCACGCGCTGCTCCTCGCGCTCGTCGCCTTCGAGATGCTGTCGGCCGCGCGGCACGGACGTGCGGTCCGCGCATCCGCGATCGCAACCCTGCTCGCGTGGGCGTATCTCTCGCGGCCCGCCACCTCGATCGTGATCGCGGCCGTGACGGTCTGGATGCTGCTCCGTCATCCCCGGGGCTTCGCCGTCTATGCCGTCACGGGAGCGTGCTGGGCGGCCCTCTTCTTCGCCTACTCGTGGCTGCAGTTCGGCACGTGGCTGCCGGCCTACTACCGGCTGACCGCGACGATGAGCCCGCACTGGATGCTGCCGTCCGCCGCGGGTCTGTTGTTCTCGCCGAGCCGCGGCCTGTTCGTCTACTCGCCGATCGTGCTGTGGGTCGGATGGATCGCGGTCCGCCATCGGCGGACGCTGCGCTTTCCCGACCTGGCGCTGCTCGCGGTCGTGATCGTCGGGACGACCTTCCTCGTGATGTCGACGTGGCGCGTCTGGTGGGGCGGCCACGCGTACGGACCGCGGCTCTGCTCCGATTTCATCCCGTGGATCTTCCTGCTGGCCGTGCTCGCGCTCGATGCGCGCCGCCGCGCGCCGGCGCGGCCCCGGCGACTCGAGCTCGCGGTCGGCGTCCTGCTCGCCGTCGTGAGTGCGGCGCTCCATGCCCCCGGCGCGTTGCAGATCGCGCCGCTCGTCTGGAACGAGCGTCTCGGCGCGCAGGAAGGCGAGCCGCCGCTCCTCTGGGAGTGGCGCTACGCGCAGTTCCTGGCGGCCTACCGGATGCCGCCGCCGTTCAGCGCTCCGCGACCGCCCACAGATTGAGCCACGCCTCGAAGTAGCCGAAGCGGAGCTTCCGCATGTCGAACCCGGCCGCCCCGAAGTACCACCCGATCAACGGCAGACTGTATGGAAACTGGTGCTCCTCGATCTCCTCTTCGCTGACGAGACCGAGGCGGGCCATCGCATGCAGCAGCGAGTCGCTCCATGGGGCCGGTGTCGTGATGATCAGCACGCCGCCCGGCACCAGCGTGCGCCGGACCTCGCGCAGCAGGCCGACCAGCCGCTCGGGATCGAGGTGCTCGATCACCGCAAGCATCGTCACGACGTGGAAATGCGCGTCGGGGAACGGGAAGTGCTCGACGCGATGCAGATCGAGACTGAACCATTGCACGCCCGACGGGGCCGTCGCCGGTCGTTCGGCCTGGTCGAGCGCGAACTTCTCGGCGAACTCGGTATGGGACAGGAAGTAGGGGAACGAGCCGCAGCCGACGTCGAGAATGCGGCCGCTCCGGAGCCGTGCCGGAATCAGGCGATTGGCCTTGCGGGCTCGCAGGCGCGCGAGGAAGGGCTCGAGCAGTCCCGAGCCGCGCGTCGGTCGGTGCGGTGCCTCCGGTCTGCTCGCGCTCTCGGATTCGTGTGCGTTCGCCGAGCCCATCCGCTCTCCTCACTCGTTACGTGGCGCGGCACCGTACCGGGGGCTGCCGCGGAGTACCAGCTCTCCGCACCGATCAGCGCACGGGCGCCGGCCGCTTGGCATGCGGACTGATGCCGACGACGCGACACTGCCGCCGGAAGTCGCTGTCATGGGCGACGGGGCGCCCGGTCTCGTTCTGCCACTGGTGCACCATCTCGTGCACGAGCGTGTCGACGACGCTCGCCCAACCGTCGCGGCGTGCGTGGCGACGCGCGATGGCGATCTCCGGGGGCACGCTGCCGCCCGGCGAGTAGTGGCCGAGCCGCGAGCGCATCCGTCGCGACACCCGGATCGCGACCGGACCAAGCGCCCCGTCGAACCGCTCGCGATTGAGCGCCGCGTGCGCCTCGTGAAGCCGTACGGTCAACGCCGCGTCGTCCGGATGGGACGACGGACGCCGCCGCGGACGCGCCGCGCGGTCGTCGGCCGGGTGCGGAATGTCGAAGGCCAGCAAAACGCGTCGCGCCTGCCGCCGCGCGACGCCGCGCCCGTTCACGAATCGGACCACCGCCTGCAACACTTCGCCCGGCGCCGCCGTGAACGCCCGGTGCACGCGGAGCGCGTCGCGCTGGAAGGACACCACGGTCGAGCGATTGGCGGTCAGCGTGCACGTGCGGATGCCGCGGAGACCGAGCCCGCGGAGACGAGCGAGCAGCGCGCTGGCGTCGTCCACGGATGGGCCGGCGTGCGGTGCCGCGGGGACGTCGGCGCGCGGCACGAGCGCCAGCGCGAGCTGTCCGGGAGCGACGAAACGGCGGAGTCGTTCGAGCGTGCGCAGCACCGTGGTCGCTGGAACTAGTGCACCGTCGTCGAGCAGGCGTCAATCGGGTCGTCGCGGGCGGTTGAAAGGTCGATGACATCTCGACCGTACCAGTGGGTGGTTGACAAAGATCGCCTAATCAAGTATGGAAATGCATGCCTCGAATCCGCCGCCAGCTCCAGTTGGATTTCGTCGACCGGCCGCGGTGGGGTGGGCGGCGAGTGCGGGCGGGGAGGAAGCTGGAGGCCGGGAAGAAGCCTTCGCTTCGGCATGGCTCGCGCGAACGGTTCGTGCGGCCGATGCCTGCGCACGTGACGCTTCGGCTCCGGCCTGAGCTCGTGTCGCTGCGAACGGTGCGGCTCGTGCGAGAGATCGAGGATACCTTTTCGCAGGGGTGCGAGCGCTCGGAATTTCGGCTCGTGCACTACTCACTGCAAGGGAATCACGCCCACCTGATCGTCGAGGCGCGCGACCGCGACGCGCTCGGGCGCGGCATGAAAGCGATCGGGGCGCGGTTGGCGCGGGCGGTGAACCGGGTGATGGGGCGCTCGGGGCCGGTGCTGGCCGATCGCTACCACCTCCGGCTACTGCCGACGCCGAAGGAGGTACGAAACGCGCTTCGCTACGTCCTTCTGAACGCGCGGCGCCATGCCGCCGAAGCGTCGATCGCCGTGCGGACGGCGGCGGTGCGTCCCATCCGCCTCGATCCCGCCTCCTCGGGTCGTTGGTTCGATGGCTGGAAGCGGAGAACGCCTGATACCGGGCGCGACGACAGCACGGCGCCCCCCGCTCGGCACCGACCGGTCGCGCGTGCCCGAACCTGGTTGCTCACAGTGGGCTGGCGGCGGCACGGACTCCTCGAACCTGCCGACGTGCCGGGCTGAGGGTATCGCGTATCTGCTCGCTGAGCGCGGTGAGGCGGGTTGCAATCGGTCGCGGCGGTGTCGACCGGAGCCACGCCCCCCGACGCTGTTGTTCCGGCAGTCCGACGCCTTTCGTGCCAGACCTCGACCGCTCGGCGCTGGTCATCGACGCGAGCGCGTAGCGACGCCTGGCGACGCGAGAGCTCGGAAGCGTTCCGTCCTAGCGAATCTGCTTCCGGAAGAACGACGTCGCGAGCCCGAGGATCAGCACGCCATAGACCGCCAGCAGCGCCGCCTCGTCCTTCAGCTCCGCCCAGCCCGCGCCTTTGAGGAAGATCCCGCGCGAGATCGAGATGTAGTAGCGGAGCGGGATCAGATAGGTCAGCTGCTGCACGAGGGGCGGCATGCTCGCGATCGGGAACATGAAGCCCGAGAAGAACATGCTCGGCAGCAGCACGAACTGGCCCGTCATCGACGCCTGCTGCTGCGTGTTCGACACCGCCGACACGACGAGGCCCATGCCGAGGCAGGTGACGATGAAGAGGCCGGTCAACACCAGCAGCAGCGGCAGGCTTCCGGCGATCGGTACCTGGAACCAGAACGTCCCGACCAGGATCACGATTGCGACGTTGATGTAGCCGAGCCCGATGAACGGGATGGCCTTCCCGATGATGAGCTCGAAGGGCCGGATCGGCGTCACGATCAGCTGCTCCATCGTCCCGTGCTCCTTCTCGCGCACGATCGCCATGGCGGTCAGGATCACCAGCGACTCCATGAGCAGCACGCAGGTGATCGCCGGCACCATGAAGTTGACGCTCCGGAGCTCGGGGTTGAACCAGGCCCGCGGCTCGACCGCGACCACCGGGTGGCGGGCGGTCGAGGTCGCGCCGACGCCCTTGTCGACCAGTTGCACGTCGACGGCCTGCGCGAGCGTGATCTGCTCGAGGTAGCCGAGGGCGATGGTGGCGGTGTTGGAGTTGCTGCCGT
>CAZWAX010000288.1:0-7736 GCA_964631985.1 uncultured Polyangiaceae bacterium
GAGCTCGCTCGCGGGCAGGAAGGCCACGAGCGCGGCGGCGACGACGAGGCCGAGACCGCCGTCGTGCGCGGCGGCGTACCAGGCGGCGCCGAGCATGCCGGCGCCGGTCAGCACGGCCAGGATGCCGAGGTAGATCGCGGTGGCATGTGCGAACGCGCCGGCGTGCAGTCGCGTCGACCAGGCCGGCGGTCGCGGCAAGCGTTCCTGGAAGGCGCGGCGGCGCGCGCCGATCAGGTGCTCGCCGACGTGCGCGCTCCGCGCCTCCGGGCCGTCGCGGTCGGCGGCGTGGCGCGCGATGTCGATGCAGCGCTCCGCGAGCTCGAGTTGCGCCTCGCCACGCGGCCCCGCGAGCGACTCGATCACGTGGCGGTAGCGGTCGCGGCTGAGAAAATCCATGCGGGCGTAGATGCCCGCCGGGTCGCGCTGCAGGACATGCTCGACCAGGCTCGCGCGCTCGAAGAGCTCGCGCCAATCCTCGGTGGCGCAGAAGCGGAGGCTGGTGAACACGTTCGCGACCGAGATCTGCTCGGTTGCCTGACGCTGGGTCTCGTCGTGGATGTCACCCTCGATCGAGCGGCCGAGCCGGGCGAGCCGCTCGTCGAGCGCGGCGCGGAGCGGCGCGACCGTCGAGCCGTACTCGCGCAGGCGCTGCACCAGCTGTACGACGAAGGGCACCGGGAGCGTGTCGGGCAACGGGGGGAGCGCGCCGCCTTCTTGCGCTTCGTCGATCTGCCGCAAGAACGCGACTGCCAGGCTCCGCGACGCTCGCGCCGCCAGCATGCCATCGGTTAGACCGCGGAGGCGCGTCAGCAATGCCAGCTTGAGCACGCTCGGCCACGCCCAGAGCTCACCGATGCTGAGTGGCGCGGCGGTCTGAAAGGCGGCGAGGTAGCGCGTCACCCGTGCCGCTTCGAGGCGCCCGTCGCTGTGGGCGAGGAGATCGTCGGCGAGGCGCTCGATGCGCGCCGCGTCCTCCCCGCGATCGACGCGGGGCAGGCGGCGATGATAGCCCCGCGGCAAGTCGTGGCGGACGTTCCGCACCTCCGCTTCGACCATGTGGAAGTTGTCGAGCAACCACTCGCCTGCGGGCGGCAGGGGCTCACCGCGGTGCACGTCGTCGGCCGCCGAGCGATACGCGTCACGGAGGCGCTCCGCATGGACATGGAGTCGGCGCAGATGTCGGCCGCTCCGCCCGAGGATTCGCCAGCGTGATGCGAGCCATCCCGGGCCGAGCTCGCGGGCGAACGCGTGCGCACGCTCCTCGAGCTTCTCCAAGCTCAGGAACTCACAATGCGTGTCCTCCGGCCGCACGACGTCGCGGCGGAGCCATGGCAATCCGATCGGCGAAATTCCCCCTGGGCTACGTGGTCGGTACGCTTCAGCAACCACGATGCCAGCGGGCGAGAACGCTCCGAGCATCGCAAGCCGCCGATCTAGGTCGCATCGGGGAATTCGGAGCGTCGCCGGTGCCCGCAGAGTTTACAAGCGCGTGAGCAATCATCGGAACTTTCGTCCCGGAAGTGAGAAGACGTCAAGAAGGTGAGCTGTGGAATTGCTGGGCTTTGGGGGCGCAATGCTATGGCGTGCTCTTTGCTCTAATCCTTCCTTATGACTGTGATCCGCATCGTGAAGCTCGTCGACGGCGAGGAGATGATTTCGGTGGTGCCCCGAGAGCGTTCGGGCGCCTCGTCCGTCATGGAGGACCCGCGCCGTGGAGCTCTCGAGCGGCGAGGGAGCGTCAAGGTGGAAAGCCCGCGCAAGGACGAGACGCATTTGCTCCGCCGGGCGATGCCCTCCTAGCTCGGAAGGATCTCCTTTCACTCTCCGTGCTCGATCAGGAGGCTCTGCACGGAACGCCCGATCGGCCCCTGCTCGTCGTAGAGTCGGCTTTCGGCGATCCCGACGCCCAAGGGGTCTGGCAACGTCGTCGACTCGAGCGCGATCCACTCTCCCTCCGGATGGCGATGCAGATAGATCGTGAGATCCGGGTTGATGAAGCGGTAGCCCCCGCTCCGACTCAGCACCCAACTAATGCCGTTGCCGAAGTCGGCGGCAGCCGCGACACGGGTGAGCGGCGACGTCGCTTCTCCGGCGATCAGCGGGACGCGCAACCGGATCCAGGCCGTCGCCGGTCCCGGCTCCGCGAACGTGCCGCGGACGAAACGCATCTCGATCGCCCCGGAGTGAAACGCCTCGTATGCGATCTGCCCCGCCCAGGGCGGCCGGCTGATGAGGCCGTCTTTCGGCAGTTGCGGGGTCCCGTGGGGCGCCGCGCCCTCCGGCAGGGGGACCTGGGCCCGCCGCATCCGCAGCCCGCTCGCGCGCGCGACCTCGGCGCCAGTCTCCGCGACCAGCAGCGACGCCTCGAGGATCTGCACCTTCTTCCCCGGCCGGGTCACCCGGGTCGCGAGCCGTAAGGGCGCGATCGGCACCGGCCGCAAGAGCTCGACGGTGACGCGCGCCACGATGAACGCCTCCCCACCATCGAAGCGCTCGAGGGCCCGCGCCAACAACGCCGCCGGCGCCCCGCCATGCTGCGCCTCCGGCGTCCAAGGCCCCCGCGCCAAATCGGTAGGCACGATCGACTCCCCATCGAGAACGAAAACCGAGTCAGCCATTGGTCGAAGCTCCTAACGGGCACGCAAAGTTACGACCAGCCCGCGGGGGCGAAATCAGGCGAAATCACGAGCCCCCGGGATTCACTCCCGGGGGCTCGGCCCATCGGAGCATCGACCGCTCCGCGGTCGAGCGCACGGGGGCGAAATCGAATAGCTCGTTCTCAGAGGCCGAGCACGTTCCGCATGCTGTAGACGCCTGGCTTTTGTGCTGCGAGCCACAGCGCGGCGCGGAGGCCTCCGCGTGCCAGGCACTCCCGGCTCTGCGCGCGATGGGTGAGCTCGAGACGCTCGCCGGCACCGAGCAGGTAGACGGTGTGGTCGCCGACGACATCGCCACCGCGCACCGCGAGTACACCCAGCTCTGTGCTCTCGCGCGGTCCGGGTTGGCCCTCGCGTCCGAAGATCCCGCGGCCCTGGAGCGGCGAGCCCTGCGTGTCCGCCGCCACCTCGGCGAGGCGGAGCGCGGTGCCGCTCGGCGCGTCGCGCTTCAGCTTGTGATGGATCTCGACCACCTCGACGTCGAAGGATGGGCCGAGCGCGCCGACGGCCTGCTCGATCAGGCGCTCCAGCACCGCGACCCCGACGCTCATGTTGGGAGCGATCACGGCGCGCGTCCGGGCCGCGAACGCCGCCGCGCGGGCGCGCTCGTCGGGCGTGAAGCCCGTCGTGCCGACCACGATCGCGGCCCCGGCATCGGCGGCGATCTCGAGATGATGCAGAGCCGCGGCGGGGGCCGTGAAGTCGAGCGTGACGCTGTTGCTCGGCGGCGCGTAGCGGTCGACGATGGGGATGCCGGCATTGGTGACGCCCGCCACCTCGCCGGCGTCGCGGCCGAGCGCGGGATGGCCGGAGGCCTCGACGGCGGCGGCGAGCACGGCGGTCGGCTCCTCGAGCACGAGCTGGACGAGCAGCTTGCCCATGCGGCCGGCGGCGCCGCAGACGACGATCGGCGTGACGGCTGGCGTCACGATGCCAGCAGCCCGAGCCCGCGAAGCGACGCGGTGAGCGCGGCGCGGCGGCCGGCGTCGGTCATCGGGACCAGCGGCAGGCGGAGCTCGTCGCGGCAGAGGCCGAGCAGCGACAGCGCGTGCTTCAGCGGCACCGGATTGATCTCGGTGAAGCAGGTCCGCATGAGCGAGAAGAGCCGCGCCTGGATCGCCCGTGCCTTCGCGAAGTCGCCGGCGAGCGCGGCGGCGGCGAGGTCGGCCATCTCGCGCGGCACGAGGTTGCGGATGGTCGGGATGACGCCGGCGCCGCCGAGCGCGATGACCGTCAGCGTCGTCGAGTCGTCGCCGGCGTAGATCTCGAAGTCGGGCGGCACGGCATGAAAGACGTCGAGGGTGTGGTCGAGGCCGTCCGACTCCTTGAGGCCGATGATGTTCGGATGCTCGGCGAGCGCGGCGATGGTGGCGGCCTCGATCACGCGGCCGGTCCGGCCCGGGATGTTGTAGAGGATGATCGGCAGATCGACCGCGTCGGCGACCTTCAGGTAGTGGAGCCGGAGCCCCTCCTGCATCGGGCGGTTGTAGTAGGGCGAAATCATGAGGGCGGCGGCGGCGCCCGCCTTCTTGGCTTCGCGCGTCAGGCGAATGGCCCCGGCCGTCGCGTTGGAGCCGGTGCCGGCGATGACCGGCACGCGGCCGAGCGCCTGCTCGACCACGAACCGCACGACCTCGGTGTGCTCGTCGTGGGGGAGGGTCGCGGCTTCTCCGCTCGAGCCGCACGGCACGAGCGCCGACGAGCCGCCGGCGATCTGACGCTCGATCATCGCGCCGAAGGCCTTCCAGTCGATGGCGCCGTCGGCGAAGGGCGTGGCGAGGGCGACCATCGAGCCGCCGAAACGTGTCCTGCGTGTCGTCATGGGTGGATGCTTTCGTTGGTGGCGCTCACGCGCCGGTGGCCGCGTAGAGCTGGTCGAGATCGACGTCGGCAGTGAAGACCTCGGCGGCGGCGCCGGTCATGAGGACGTGGTCGTCGGTGGCGCGCCACTCGATCGTGAGGTCGCCGCCGGGAAGGTGGATGGTGGCCCGGCGGTCGCACTGGCCGGTCAGCACGGCGGCAACCAACGCCGCGCACGCGCCGGTTCCGCAGGCCATGGTCTCGCCCGAGCCGCGCTCCCACACGCGAAAATCCATCGTGTCGCGCCCGCGCACGGCGACGAACTCGGTGTTGACGCGCTTCGGAAAGAACGGGTGATGCTCGAACTGCGGACCGAGGCGCGGCAGGTCGAGTGTGGCGACGTCGGGCACGAACACCACGCAGTGCGGATTGCCCATCGAGACGCACGTGATCTGCCAGTGCAGGCCCGCGACCTCGAGCGACTGGTCGATGACGCGGCCCTCGCTCGCGACCGGAATGCGCGGGCCGTCGAGCACCGGCACGCCCATGTCGACGGTGGCGGTGGCGACGCGTCCGTGCGCGTCGAGCCCGACCGTGATCGTCTTCACGCCGTCGTCGGTGTCGATGCGGAGCGTCGGCTTCCCGAGTCCGCGGTCGTGGACGTACTTGGCAACGCAGCGGATCCCGTTCCCGCACATCTCTCCGCGGCTCCCGTCGGCGTTGTACATCTCCATGCGGCAGTCGGCGGTGTCGGACGGCCGCACCAGGATGAGCCCGTCCGAGCCGATGCCGTGGTGGCGGCGGGCGACGGCGCGTGCGAGGCGGGCCGGATCAGCGAGAGCGTCGAGGTCGCGCGTCCGGCAATCGACGTAGAGATAGTCGTTGCCGATCCCGTGCATCTTGGTCATGCGCACGATCCCCGCCGCCATCATCGGGACCATACGCCCGTCCGCACGTCCCCGCCAGCGCGCGTCAGGGATTCGGCTCCGCCGCCGCCGCGGGTGCCTCCGACGGCGGGGTCCACGTGATCTCGGCCGCGTCCGACGGCGTGCTGTAGTAGCGATCGGTCGTGAAGGTGACGATGCGGTAGTGATAGACGGCGCCCGGCAGGAGCTGCGTGTCGACGTAGTCGAAGCGCTTCGCCTTTTGAAAGCGCCCCTGATCGGTGACGGGGACGCGGGCGATCTCCTCGAACGGCGAGTTGTACCGGTTGCGCTCCACCACGAAGCCGCCGAGATCCTCCATGCTGGTGCCGTCGACGTATTCCGTCGGGCGTGACCAGCGCACCAGGATGCCGCCCGATTGGGTCGCGAGCGAGAGCTCCTGCACCGGCTTCGGGGCGACCAGTTGCGGCGGCTTCGGCATCGTCTTCCGTCCGCAGGCCGGCCCGGCGACGGCGAGGGTGAGGCACGCGAGACCGATCAGCGCCGCCCGTCGCATCGTCAGAGCCCTCGCAGGCGGCGCGCGACGTTCGTGGGTGCCGTGCCGCCGCCGGCGACGCGACGGGCGAGCGCCGCGTCCTGCGACAACCACTCGCGGAGGTCCGGTCCGAAGTGCTTCGAGAGCTCCTGCCATTCCTTCTGGGTCAGATCCTCGAGCGTGCGCTTCTCGGCGAGACAACGGCGGACGGCGCGTCCGACGACGTGGTGCGCCTCGCGGAAGGGGAGCCCCTTGGTGACGAGGTAGTCGGCGACGTCCGTCGCGAGGAGGAACCCGTCGGCCGTGGCCGCCTGCATGCGGTCGGCGTTGATGGTGAGCCGCGGCATCAACGCGGTCAGGACGGCGAGACAGCCCTTCACGGTGTCGACGGTGTCGAACAGCGGCGGCTTGTCCTCCTGGAGATCGCGATTGTACGAGAGCGGCAGCGCTTTCATGATCGTCAGCATCGCCATCAGGTTGCCGTAGACACGGCCGGTCTTGCCGCGCACCAGCTCGGCGACGTCCGGGTTCTTCTTCTGCGGCATGATCGAGCTGCCGGTCGCGAAGTCGTCAGGAAAGGTGACGAAGCCGAACTCGCTCGACGACCACAGCACCAGCTCTTCCGCCAATCGGGAGAGGTGGGTGGCGGTGATCGCGCCCGCGGCCAGAAATTCGACGATGAAGTCGCGCTCGGAGACCGCGTCGAGGCTGTTGTTCGAGACGCGCGCGAAGCGGAGCTCACGGGCCACCTGCTCCGGATCGATCGGGAACGTCGTGCCGGCGAGCGCGCCCGCGCCGAGCGGCAACACGTCGGCGCGGCGCCGACAGTCGGCGAAGCGCTCGCCGTCGCGCTCGAGCTTCTCGTGGTAGGCGAGCAGATGGTGCGCAAAGAGCACGGGTTGGGCGTGCTGCAGATGCGTGTAGCCCGGCATCACGACCTTGGCGTGCTTGCGGGCGAGCGCGACCAGCGCCTTCTGGAAGGCGGTGATGCTCTTCATGATCGCGCCGATCTCGGCACGCACGAAGAGGCGCAGGTCGAGCGCGACCTGGTCGTTCCGGCTGCGCGCGGTGTGCAGGCGGCCGCCGGCGGGACCGATCTTCTCGATCAGCCGCCGCTCGATCGCCATGTGGATGTCCTCGTCGGCCTGGGTGAAGACGAACTCGCCGGCACCGATCTCCTTCTCGATCTCGGTGAGTCCTTTGATGATCTTCTTGCCGTCGGCCGCGGGGATGATGTTGCACGCGACCAGCATGTGGCAGTGCGCGAGCGAGCCGGCGATGTCGTAGGGCGCGAGGCGCTTGTCGACGTGGATCGAGGCGGTGAACTCTTCGACGATCGGCGCCGTCGCCGTCGCGAACCGTCCTTCCCAGGGCTTCGACTTCTTGGTCGGCACGCGGGCTACCCCTTGGCGCCGCGCTTGGCGACGATGGCTTGGATGCGGAGGCGGAGCGCCGAGAGGCGGATGAAGCCCTCGGCGTCGGCCTGGTTGTAGACGCCGCCCGCCTCGAAGCTCGCGATCGACGGATCGTAGAGCGACTTGGCAGCCTTCCGGCCGGTCACCGTCACGCTGCCCTTGTAGAGCTTCAGGCGCGCGGTTCCGTTCACGGTCTTTTGCGACGCGTCGATCGCGGTCTGCAGCATGTGACGCTCGGGCGCGAACCAGTAGCCGTAGTAGACCATCTCGGCGTAGCGCGACACGAGGCCGTCGCGGATGTGCATCACCTCGCGGTCGAGCGTCAGCGACTCGACGGCGCGATGGGCGGCGAGCATCAGCGTGCCGCCCGGGGTCTCGTAGACCCCGCGAGACTTCATGCCGACGTAGCGGTTCTCGACCAGATCGAGACGGCCGACGCCATGCC
>CAZWAX010000289.1:0-7718 GCA_964631985.1 uncultured Polyangiaceae bacterium
GTGACCGCGAAGATCGCCGGGATCGAGTCGACGGCGAAGATCAGGTCGGTGGTCTCGACCACGATCAGCGCCAGCAGCAATGGGGTCGCGAAGAGCCGGCCGCCTTCACGCACCGTGAAGGCGGGGCCGTGGTACGTGGGCACCGACGGGATCCAGCGTGTGAAGGCGCGATAGAGGGGATTCCGCTCGGGATGCAGGTCGCCCTCGCGTTGGAAGAGCAGCTTCACGCCGGTCACCACGAGGAAGGCGCCAAACAGGTAGATCACCCAGTGGAAGCGCTCGAGGAGCGCCGCGCCGAGCAGGATGAACACGGCGCGCATCACCAGCGCGCCGAGGATGCCCCAGAAGAGCACGCGGTGGATGTAGGCCGTCGGCACCGCGAACGCCGAGAAGATGAGGAGGAAGACGAAGATGTTGTCGACCGCGAGGGCCTTCTCGATCAGGTAGCCGGTGAGGAACTCGAGCCCGCGCTCGCTGCCGTAGGTCGAGGCGAGCCAGAGGTTGAAGGCGCCGGCGAGGCCGACCCACACGCCGGTCCACGCGAGCGCCTCGCGGAAGCCCACCGGGTGGGCATCCCGGTGGAAGACGCCGAGGTCGAGCGCCAGGAGCGCCAGCACCAGCAGTGTGAAGCCGATCCAGAGGGCCGGCGTCCCGATCGTGACCAGTTCCATCGTGGGTCGCTCAGCCTTGGAGGCGGCTGCCGGCGAGGGCTTCGAGGCGCGCGATCCGGTCGGCCGTGAGTGGGTGGGTCGAGAAGAGCCGGGCCATGCCCCCGCCGCCGGCGAACGGATTGACGATGAAGAGGCTCGCGGTCGCGGGTTGCGCCGCCTCGGAGGGCACGACCGCCACCGCCTGCTCCATGCGGGCGAGGGCGCTCGCGAGCGCCAGCGGGTCGCCCGAGATGGCGGCCCCGGTCTCGTCGGCCAGGTACTCGCGCGAGCGCGAGATGCCGAGCTGGATCAGCGTGGCGGCGATCGGCGCGACCAGCATCATCAGGATGCCGGCGAAGGGCGAGGCCTGCTCGCCATCCTCGTTGCTGTGGCTCCCCATGCCGAGGAACCCGACCGCGTGCGCGGCGTAGGTAATGACGCCGGTCACGCAGGCCGCGATGGTCGCCACCAGGATGTCGCGGTTCTTGATGTGCGCGAGCTCGTGGGCGATCACGCCCCGGAGCTCGCGGGGGGAGAGGATTTCCATGATACCGCGCGTGACGGCGACCACGCCGTGCTCCGGGTTGCGGCCGGTCGCGAAGGCGTTCGGTTGCGGGTCGTCCATCACGAACACGCGCGGCATCGGCAGCGCGGCGCGGGCGGCGAGCTCGCGCACCATGGCGTGCAGCTGCGGCGCTTGGGCGGCGTCGACCTCCTGCGCCCCGTGCATGCGCAGGACCATGCGGTCGGAGAAGTAGTAGGCGCCGACGTTCATGGCGAGCGCCATGATGGCGAAGAATCCGAGGTAACCCGGAGCGACCACGTTGCCGATCCCGACCAGCAGGGCCGAGAGGGCGCCCAGGAGGACGATCGTCTTCAGATGGTTGTTCCAGCGAGTCATGGGTGGATCTCCTTTCCCCGTCAGGGTTAGGCATCGATCCCACTGTGGGCAAATAGATAATTTACGGCTGACTCTTCGCAATAAGCGAAGTATGGTCGCGGCCCATGGAATGGCTGAACTATCACCACCTCCTCTACTTCTGGCTGACGGCGAAGACCGGCAGCGTGACCCAGGCGAGCGACGAGCTCCGCCTGTCGCAGTCGACGGTGAGCGCGCAGATCCGGGGGCTCGAGCGCGCGCTCGACGAGAAGCTCTTCCGGCGGCACGGCCGCCGGCTCGTCATGACCCACACCGGGCAGATCGTCTTTCAGTACGCCGAGGAGATCTTCGCGCTCGGCCGCGAGCTGGTCGATACGGTCAAGGACCGGCCGACCGGACGGCCGCTGCGCTTGAACGTCGGGGTCGCCGACGTGCTGCCGAAGGCGGTGGCGCACCGGTTGATCGCGCCGGCGCTCGGCCTCGGCGACCCCGTGCGGCTCGTGTGCACCGAGGGCAAGCCCGCGAGCCTCCTCGCCGAGCTCGCGCTGCATCGGCTCGACGTGGTGCTCTCCGACGTGCCCGCCGACCCGAGCGTCGCGGTGCGGGTCTTCACCCATCTCCTCGGCGAGTGTGACGTCGTGCTGATGGCCGCGCCCGCGCTCGTGGCGCGCCATCGACGCGGTTTTCCCCGCACGCTCGAGGGGGCGCCGCTCCTGGTGCCGGTGCTCGGCTCGGCGATGCGGCGCGGGCTCGATCAGTGGCTCGAGGGGCACGCCATTCGGCCCCACGTCGTCGGCGAGTTCGAGGACGCAGCGCTGATGCAGGCCTTCGGCCGCGAGGGCGTCGGCATCTTCCCGATCCCGAGCGTGGTCGAGCGCGAGGTCGCGCGCCAATACGGCGTACGCGTCGTCGGCCGCCTGCCGGAGGTGCGGGAGCGCTTCTACGCGATCTCGGCCGAGCGCCGCTTGAAGCACCCGGCGGTGGTCGCGATCTCGTCCGCGGCGCGACACGAGCTGTTCAGCTGAGTTGCAGCGTCGCTACGGCGGTGGGGGCGGCGCACAGACTGCGCACGCGTCCGCGCATCCGGGGAAGCCGCCGGACGCTTCCGACACGCACACGTCGTCCCACGTGACACCGCAACAGTAGGGATCGCCGCCGCAGACGCAGTCGCTGCACGGCCCGACGTCGCATCCGGGCTCCGTGTGGGGTGCGCAGCAGCTTCCGAGGTTCGGGGTCGCGGTCGGGACCGGCGTTGCCGTCGGCGTCGGCGTCGGCGGCGGTGCACAGACCGCGCACGCATCCGCGCATCCCGGGAAGCCGCCGGACGCTTCCGACACGCACACGCCGTCCCACGTGACATCGCAACAGTAGGGATCGCCGCCGCAGATGCATGCGGCACACTCCGCGACGTGGCATCCGGGATCGCCATGCGACAGACAGCAGCTGTTGAGGATCGGGGTCGATGTTGGCTCGGGTGTCGGCGTCTCCTCGGGTGTCGGTGTCGCCGTCGGCGTGGCCGGCACGCAGACCTGACACGCCTCGCTGCATGCCGGGAACCCGCCTGACGCCTCGGACGCGCAGATCTCGTCCCAGCGCTCGTCGCAACAGAAGGGATCTTGCCCGCACACGCACGCGCTGCACTCGCCGATCTCGCACGCGGGCTCGGGATGGGCCACGCAGCAGTCTCGCAGTTGCGGCGTCGGGGTTGGAGTCGGCGTCGGGACGCACGGGCAGCTGTCCGGACAGTTCGCGCCCGCCTCCGATGCGCAGATCGCGTCCCACGTCGTCTCGCAGCAGAACGGATCGAAGGCGCAGACGCAGGCGGCGCACCCCGTGATCTCGCAGCCCGGTGCGACGACGTCACGGCCCTCGCAGCAACTGCCACCGAAGGTCGGCACGATCGTCGGAGTCGGCGGGGCGGCGGTCGCGGTCGGCGTTGGCGCCGGCATCGGAGGAACGACGAACGGTTTCAACGCGTGGACCTCGGAACCGGTGTTGTTGTCCTTGAGGACCAGATACGCGGTCGAGCTCGCGGGCACGATGGGTCCGGAGAGGGTCGCGTCCGCCGTGCCCTTGGCGAAGTCCCGTACGCGGTCCGTGCCGGCGTCGGTTCCGTCGCTCTGCCAGAGCTCGATTCCACGTGTTCCGTCACTCGCGAGGAATACGAGGGCGCCAAGCACGCTCGTGAGCTTCGTCGGGTTGCTGTTGCTCGCTCCCGGCGCGATGTTGCTCACGCGGAAGGTCCCCATCTCGGTGCCGTCGCTCCGCCAGAGCTCGCGACCCTTCCCGTCGTCGGCTGTGCCATCCGTCGCGCTGAAGAAGGCGATGCCACCCACGTCCGTGAGCTCGGCGGGGTCGGAGTCGCCGGACGACGGATGGATGTCGCGGATACGCGTCGCGGGGCCGGTCACCGACGTGCGCCAGGGCTCGCAGCCTTTGCTGTCGTCGCAGCCGACGAAGAACAATTGCGACCCGACCTTGGTGAGATGGGTCACCCGCGTGAAGGTTCCCACGCTCACGAGCGGTTCCGTGCCCGTCTGCCGTACCAGCTCGACTTGGTTCCGAACGAAGAAGAACGTGCCATCGATCGCCGTGAGCTCGTCGATCTCGGTCCCGCGCTCCAGCTCCGTGAGCCTCCTCGGTCCGTTCGCGTCGCCCGCTTCCCAGATCTGCAGACCGTTCGCGCCGTCGTTGGCGAGGAACAGCAGTCGGTCAGCGGACGGCGTGAGACTGCTCGGATGGCTGCTCTCCGTACCCGCGCGGATGTCGATCACCTGCGTCGACCCGGGCTCATCGCTGCTCCAGAGCTCGCAGCCCTTGTCGCTGCCACCGAAGGGACTGTCGGACGTGAAGTACAGGGTCGACCCGACCGCCGCCTGCTCCGAGACGTTGGCTGCACCGATTCCAGTGCCCGCGCCGCAGTACGTCTTGACGTTCGTCGCGACGGGCGCGGGGGTTGGGACGGCGGACGGCGTAGCGCCGACCGCTGGTGCGGCACCATCGGTCCGATGGAGGTCGCACTGCGCGTCGCCGGTCTTCCCGCAGCGGTTGAAGTACAAGCGGGGCCCGACCGCAGTGAGGTCGCGAAGCTCGATGTCGGGCTCCTCCGGCGACAGCGCCAACGTGCCAGCGCTGCTGCCGTTCGTTCTCCAGATCCGGGGCTTTCCGGAATTCTGTTCGGCAACGAAGAAAAGCGTGCTGCCGATGCTCGTGAGCTCGCGCGGATCGCTGGCACCCGCACCCGCCTGAAGGTCGCGCACGATCCGAAAGAAGCCGCCGGTCGATTCCAGCGAGACGGTCGCGTAGGCCGTGAGGGGTCCGGTCGCGTCGCCGAGCGCGAATTCCAGCGGGATCACGCCCGTGGCGAGATCGTCGAGGAACTCGGCCTCGAAATCCACCTCGCTGCCGTCCGATGGAATTGCGATGGTGTACACGTCGCGGCATGTCTCGGGACCCGTGATAACCCAGAGGAAATCCTCCGCGGTTTGCCTTCCTTTGGGCAGTTTTCCCAGGACACCGAATTGCCTGCCGCCTCCCGCGACGATCCTCGTGCTTCGAACGCCGACGGAAGGTGCCGGCGCCGAATTCGCGGGCGGCGATGGTTTCGCACCTTTTCTCAGCGTCCCGAAGGCCGGCTTCTTGAGGGCCCCGTCTCTGACCGTGATGAACGAGCTGCGCGTGAGGAACGACGGTCCGGACGGACCCCCTACTCGCATCCGCGCCGCGAGAGCCGCGCTGAGCGGCGGGCATTGATTGTCGAGACCGTCACAGGTCGAAGGGGGCGCGCACGGGTCGCCGGCCGCCTGGCATTGATCGGTGCTCTTCTGGTCCAGCGGACAGAGCGCGCTCGTTCCCGTGCACGTCTCGACGAGGTCGCACGGACCGCCCGCGTCGCGGCAGGTCGTGCCTGGCGCAACGAACGTGCAGGTGGCCGAGCAGCAGTCACCCGCCACGTCCGGACCGACGTCGCAGTCCTCGCTCGCATCGAGCACCCCGTCCCCACAGGCGACGGGCGATTTGTAGATCGCCGCCGCCGCCGTCCTGCCACTCGCGGACGCCGACGACACGACGCAGCCGGGCAGCGCATCGCAGCTGCCGACGTCCGCACCCGGGATCGGCGTGAACGTCTTGTCGGCGGCTTTCCGACGGCAGGCCTTCGTGATCGCCTTGGTGGCGCCGGCGACGACGCTCTCGGTCGGGCCGACCCGGCATGCGGTCGCGAGCGGACCGAAGGTGCTCGCCGTCTTGTCGAGGCTCTTCTGGCACGTGACCGAGCGTGCAACCACGTCCTTCACGATCTTGGTGCGCGCCTTGCCGATCGCCGTGCGGCACTTCGCGCCGGTTGCGTCGCCCGTGAGCGGCGGCGAGCTCGCCAGGTCCCGTCCAATCGCTTGCACCACGTCCGTGAGCGCGGCGAGCACCTGCGCCGCGACGTCGCCGTTCCCGTAGTTCACGAGAACCGGATCACCGACGAGGCATTTCTCATGCACCTTGCCGACGAGCTTGCCAGCCGTGAACGGCAGGGCGTTGCAATCGTCGGAACGCTTGCCTTGGTCGCGGGCGCGGTGGCAGGCGTCGAGCGCGGCGAGGCTCTTGGCGAGCGCGCTTTTGGCCTGATCCGCGATGCGACCGCGACACTCCAGGGACACCTTGGCCGGGCTTTTGGCCGCGTCGGCCATCACGGTGAGGCTCGTGATGGCGGCCCACAGCAGGACCGCGAGCACCCGAAGTGTCGGATTCGGCCGCGGGCGCTTCGACGTGCGGGTCATGGCGATTTCGTTGCCGACGGCAAGGGCGTTTGCGGACTACCAGCGCCGCATCGAAAGTGTCAATGCGACACGGCGTATCGCCCTCACGAGCGACGGAGGACGCCGTCGTCACGGTGATCCAATATGGATCACCGTGCGCTCGAAGAGGCCGCGGCCGGCCTACGAACCTGGTTCAGGTCAGCCGCAGCAACCGATCCGCGCCGAGCAGGCGGCTCCGGATCGGGATCTCGACGGGACACGTCGGCTCGCACGGGGCCGGGCAGCCGAGGCAGCGGTCGGCCTTGGGGTCGAGCGCGGCGTAGAGCCGCATGCCTTCCTTCTCTTGCCCGTAGTCCTCGAAGTACATGCGGTAGCGGAGCACGTCGTTGATCGCGATTCGCTCGGGGCAGGCGTCGAGGCATTCGCCGCAGTGCGGGTGGCAGTAGGTGCCGGCGATGCGGTCGTCGTAGCGCTCGAGGACGGCGAGGTCGTCTTTGTCGAGCTTGCCGCCCGAGGCGTAGAGGTACTCGTCGACGTGCTCGGGCTTCGAGAACGACACGACCAGGCAGCTGACGTCCGGGTTGGAGAGGACCCAGCGGAACGCCGCCTGCGCGTACGAGGCGGCGTCGGTGCGGAAGTCGGTCAGGTTCTGGTGGCGCGCGCCTTTCAACGTCTTCATCGCCACGATGCCGACGTTCTGCTCGGCGGCCTCGTGGATGATCGTGTCGAGGTTGCCCCAGATGCCGTGGTGGTAGGCGAGCATCATGACGTCGAAGCGCTTCGATTCGATGGCGGCGCGGGCGACCCGTTCGAGATCGGGCGTGTGCGTGGAGACGCCGAGGAAGCGCACCTTGCCCTGTTCCTTCAGCCGGTCGAAGGCCTCGTGCGCGTTCGGGTCGAGCAGGCGCTCGACCTCGTCGCACGAATGGATGTGGACCAGATCGACGTGGTCGGTCTGCAGCCGGCGGAGGCTGCCCTCGATCGCTTCGACGTAGGCGGAGACCGGGCTGCCGGCGGGCAGGTGGCCCTGCGGTGTGCAGAACTTGGTCGCGACGAACATGCGGTCGCGATGGCCCTTCATGGCGCGGCCCATCGCCTCTTCCGAGCCGGCGCCCGCGTAGTCGGGGGCGGTGTCGAAGTAGGTGACACCGCGCTCGATCGCGTCGCGGGCGATCGCCTCGCCGTTCTCGCCGTGGATCGCGCCGGTGCCGAGGGCCACGTCGGACACCGTCGCCCCGGTCCGGCCGAGCGTGCGGTAGGCGCGGATGCGCGCGCCCTGCCAAGCCGGCAGCACGCGCGGCGCCGTCCTCTCGACCTCGGCGCGGAAGATCTCGTCGACGGGTGCCTGCCAGCGGCCGTACGTGCGCGCGACGCCGAGCCCGCCGGTCGCGACCGCGCCGACGACCGCCGCGGTGCTCGCGACGCTGGTCGCGAGGAACT
>CAZWAX010000290.1:0-7704 GCA_964631985.1 uncultured Polyangiaceae bacterium
GCCGACCGGGAGCGCCAGGTGCGGATGCCGGGGAGGGAGGACGGCGGGCGCGGCGGCGACGGTCGCGAGGTCGTCGTCGTGGGTCGCGGTGCCGCTGAAGTGGCCGAGCCGCGGCCGTCCGGCAGCGCGCGGCGCGCCGGCGCGCGCGGCGGCACCGAGCGCCAGGTCGATCGCCGAGACGCCGCAGGGGTGCAGGTGGGTGGGAAGGCCGAGCCCGCGCCCGACGGCGGCGATCGGCTCCGTGGTGGCGAGAAACGCGTCGCAGGCTTCCAGGGTTCGCCGATAGCGGGCGACGCCGTCGTGCCAGAGGCGGCGCTCGTCGGCGCTCCGGCCGCGGAGCGGCGGCACGTCGGTCAGCTCGGGGACGACGATCAGGTCGTCGACGGCGAACACGGTCGGCCGCCCGCGCGCCGCCGCGCGCGCCATCAGATGACGAACCCACGGACCGTCCGGCACCCGATAGAGCACGAGCAGGTCGTGGGTCGCGAGGTCGCCGGCGAGGCGCGGGTCGCCGTGCGCCCGGATCGTGCTCGCGATGCCCTGGGTGGCGAGTTGCTCGGCCCAATGGAGCGGGCCGTAGCGATGGCAGAAGCCGTCGATGCCGCTCGCGACGAGAACCCGCATGACCAGGCTCTTTGCACACGCACGTCGTGAACGCGCAAGGCGCGGTTGCAAGCTGCGACGCCCGCAGGGATAACCCGTCCTGTGAAGCGTCGCGGCAGCCGTGCCAAGAACGGCACATCGGAGCGGGTGGTGCAGGTCGGCCTGGTGCAGATGAAATGCGCGGTCGACCCGGCGGCGAACAGCGCCGCCGCCGTGAAGCACGTGCGGGCGGCGGCCAAGCGCGGGGCCGAGATCGTGTGTCTCCCCGAGCTCTTCCGATCGCGGTACTTCTGCCAGAGCGAGGACCACGCCAACTTCGCCCTCGCCGAGCCGATCCCGGGTCCGTCGACGGCGACGCTCGGCAAGCTCGCGCGCGAGCTCGGCATCGTGATCGTCGCCTCGCTCTTCGAGCGCCGCGCCGCCGGCGTCTACCACAACACCGTCGTCGTGCTGGACGCCAAGGGCGCGACCAGCGGGATGTATCGCAAGATGCACATCCCGGACGATCCGCTCTTCTACGAGAAGTTCTACTTCACGCCCGGCGATCTCGGGTTCCGCGCCTTCGACGTCGGCGGTCCGGCGCGGGTCGGTACGCTGATCTGCTGGGACCAGTGGTACCCCGAGGCGGCGCGCCTCACCGCGCTCGCCGGCGCCGAGATCCTCTTCTACCCGACCGCGATCGGCTGGCATCCGGCGGAGAAGGCGCAGCACGGCGAGGCGCAGCACGCGGCGTGGGAGACGGTGCAACGAAGCCACGCCATCGCCAACGGCGTGTTCGTCGCGGTGCCGAATCGGGTCGGCCACGAGCCACACCCCGGCGGCGACGGCATCGAATTCTGGGGCCAGAGCTTCCTCGTCGATCCCGCGGGACAGGTGCTCGCGCGTGCCAGTGCCGACCGCGAGGAGATCCTGGTCGTGCCCTGCGATCTCGGCGCGATCGAGACCGCGCGCACCCATTGGCCGTTCCTCCGCGACCGCCGCATCGACGCCTACGGCGACATCACCCGGCGCTACGCCGACTGACGACGACCATGGCGACGACGCTGGCCCAGGCCGAGCTGAGCTTCACGCGCGACGGCACGCTGCTCGCCGGCTACGGCGCGTGGCCGGCGCAGGGGAGCGATCTTCCTGGTCTGGTGATCGTCCCCGACGTCTTCGGGCTCACCGACCACTATCGCGACATTGCGCGGCGGTTCGCGGGAGAGGGGTTCTTCGCGCTGGCCGTCGACCTCTACAGTCGTGAGGGCGCGCCGAACCTCCCGGACCGGCCTGCGGTCTTCGCGTGGATCGCGTCGCTCCCCGACCCGCGCATCCTCGGCGACCTCGGTGCCGCCGTGCAGTACCTGGCGAGTCGCGCCGAGGTGCGGCGCGAGCGCATCGGCATCACCGGCTACTGCCTGGGCGGGCAGTACGCACTCATGGCGGCGTGCAGCGTCCCGGGTCTCGCCGCCTGCGTCTCGTGGTACGGCATGCTGCGCTACGCCGAGCACAACGCGCGGAAGCCGGTGAGCCCGCTCGAGCTCGCGCCGCGGCTCGCCTGTCCCTATCTCGGCCTCTTCGGCGCCGAGGACGCGTTGATCCCTGCCGCCGACGTGGACGAGCTGCGGACGATCCTCACACGCGAAGAAAAGACCTTCGCCATCAAGAGCTACGCGGGCGCCGGTCATGCCTTCTTCAATGACACCCGCCCCGACGCCTACCGTCCCGAGGCCGCCGCCGATGCCTGGCCGCGCGCCGTGGCGTTCCTGCGCACGCACCTCGCGGCCGCCTGACCACTCCGAGTACGCGTTGACTCCCGGCGCGCGCGCCCGTACGGTTGGTCAAGCCTGACCAACAGCAGATGTCCAAGAAGATCTACAACCTCTACGATGCGAAGACGGCACTCTCGAGCCTCGTCGAGCGAGCGGCCGCGGGCGAGGAGATCATCATCGCGAAGTCCGGAACGCCGCGTGCGAAGCTCGTGCCCGTGCGCGGGGGGGCGCGGCGACGCAAGCCCGGTGGATGGGAAGGTCGTGTCCGGATCGCCAAGGATTTCGACGCGCCACTCCCCCTGGCGCTCCGCCGCGCGTTCGGTGAGAAGGCGTGAGGCTCTTGCTCGACACGCATGTGTTCCTGTGGTGGCGTTCCGACGATCGGCGTCTCGGGCGAGCGGCGCGCGAGGCGATCGCGGCCGCCGATGTCGTGTTCGTGAGCGCGGCCACTGCGTGGGAGGCCGGGATCAAGGCCGGCCTGGGTCGCCTCCGCTTTCCGGAAACCATCGACGCGGGAGTCGAGCAGAGCGGCTTCGAGAAATTGCCGATCACGCTTGCCCATGCCGAGCGGGCGGCGCGGCTGCCGAAGCACCATGGCGATCCGTTCGACCGAATGCTGGTGGCGCAGTCGGAGATCGAGGATCTCATGCTCGTCACCAACGACCGCGTCATGGCCGCGTACGCTCGCCCGATCGTGTGGGCGTGACGACCGACGCCACACCGCGCGCACTCGGGTTCCGCATGCCGGCCGAGTGGGAGCCCCACGCCGGGACCTGGCTCTCGTTCCCGCGTCCCGAGGGGATCAGCTTCCCCGGGCTCTACGAGCGCGTGCCGGCGCTCTGGCTGCGCATGATCGAGGAGCTCTCGACGGGCGAGGACGTGCACGTGAACGTGCTCGACGCCGCCGACGAGGCGCGCGTCGCCGCGCTGGTCGCGGGCTCGACGATCGCGGACCGCGCCCGCGTCCATCTCCATCGCATCCCGACCAACGAGCCGTGGTGTCGCGATCACGGTCCGATCTTCGTCACGCGGCCGGGCGAGGTCGCGGTCGTCGACTGGGGCTACAACGCGTGGGGCGGCAAGTACCCGCCGTTCGACCGCGACGATGCCGTCCCCCGGCAGGTCGCGGCGCTGCTCGGGCTCCGCGCGTTTCACCCCGGGATCGTGATGGAGGGCGGCTCGCTCGACGTGAACGGGCGCGGCACGCTGCTCACCACCGAGTCGTGTCTGCTCAATCCCAACCGCAACCCGACGCTCGACCGCGCCGCCATCGAGCGCCACCTCCGCGACTTCCTCGGCGTGCGTCACGTGATCTGGCTCGGGGACGGCATCGCCGGCGACGACACCGACGGGCACGTCGACGACCTCACGCGCTTCGTCGCGCCCGACACGATCGTCACGGTGGTGGAGGACGACCCCGGCGACGAGAACCATCGTCCGCTCCAGGAGAACCTCGAACGCCTCCACGGTGCCCGCGACCAGGACGGGAAGCCCTTCACGATCCTCGAGCTCCCGATGCCGCGGCCGGTGGTGCGTGACGGTCAGCGCCTGCCGGCGAGCTATGCCAACTTCTACGTCGGCAACGCGGTCGTGCTGGTGCCGACCTTCGCCGATCCCAACGACGCCCGCGCCCTCGCCGTGCTCGAGCGCTGCTTCCCGACGCGGCGACTGGTCGGGATCGACAGCCGCGATCTGGTCTGGGGTCTCGGGGCGTTCCACTGCGCCACCCAACAACAACCGACAGGCAGCACCGCATGACGCGCAACCGGCCGAGAATCCAGCTTGACCCACATCGGACGCCCGCTTAGGGTCGGCCGAGTACGAGGATCCCGTCACGCCTTTCCTTCCGCACACTCGCGCCATCGTCGTCGTAGTGATCGCCGCCCTGCTGATCGGGGTGGGCGGGTCCACGCCGGGTGCGCGCGCGCAGCTCCTCGACCCCGGCCAGGCCAAGGCCGTCGTGAACTGCGAGAAGAACGTCAGCGCCGCGGGACGCACCTTCATCAACAACAGCTACAAGGCGCTCAAGAAATGCGTCGACGCGATCTACGCGTGCGTGCAGCTGAAGCCCGCCGATCCCGAGTGCCTGATCCCGAAAGCCCAGAACACCTGCAACAAGCAGTTCATTGCCCTCGACAACCAGGCCCTCAAGCTCGAGCTCGCCGTCGACAAGCGCTGCGCCGAGGAGCTGATCCCGTTCGCGACGCTGCGGACCGCGCTCGCCGCCAACATCGACTCGCTCGCGACCGATTGCCGGCCCTACGGCGTCTTCGTCATTCAATCGCTCGACGACTACAAGGATTGCCTGCGCGGTGCCTACCAGTGCCGTGTCGGCGACCTGTTGCGCTTCGCCGCTCCACGGGCGAGCGAGATGCTCGGGCTCGTCGGGCGGGACCTCGCGGCGTGTCCGACGCCGACGCCGGGCTCGACGAGCGTGACCCCGACCCGGACCCCGACGCCGACCCGCACGCGTACGCCCACCCCGTCGCGGACCGCCACGCCATCGCCCGTTGGCGGGACGCCCACGCTCACGGCCAGCCCGACGCTCACCCCGAGCGCGACGGCGGCGACGCCGACGCCGACGAACACCCCGACCCCGACCGTGACGGCGACGCCGGAGTTCAACCGCGTGTTCGTCACGTCGACGCTGCAGAACGGCGACCTCGACGGTCTCGCCGGCGCCGATCTGATCTGCGAGCAACGCGCGGCCGCCGGCGGCCTGCCGGGCACCTACCGCGCCTGGCTCTCGACCGCGACGGTCAACGCCTTCACGCGGCTCGGCAGCGCGCAGGGCTTCGTGCGCGTCGACGGCAAGCCCTTCGCCAATTCGGTCGCCGACATCCTCGCCAACCGGATCTTCAACCCGATCCGTCTGAACGAGAGCGGCGTCGACGTGTCGAACGGGATCGTGCCTGATACCGCCCCCGTCACCGTTTTCACGGGAACGCTCGGGGACGGTACCGTCGCGACCGGCGCCACGTGCAGCGACTTTACCTCTACTGCCGGCAGCGCCAGACGCGGGGAGGTCTCTGGCGGGCCCGTCACGTGGACGGCGCGGCAGAATTCGAACTGCGGGACGGGGCGCCGCCTCTTTTGCTTCCAGATCGACCACAGCGGCGCCAATCTCGTGCCGCCGCCGACCAGCGGCATGATCGCCTTCGTCAGCGACAAGACGTTCCTGCCGGGTCCGAGCGTCGGCATCGACGGCGCCGACGCGCTCTGCGCGGCCAACGCCGCGGCCGCGAGCTTGCCCGGCACCTACAAAGCGCTGCTTGCCACCACGACGGCGAGCGCGGCGTCACGGGTCACGTTGGCGCCGCTCTACGTCCGACCCGACGGCATTCCGATCGCGAGCGGGGCGACCATCGCCAGCGGGAGCGCGCTCGAGAGCGGCATCTGGCAACGCGCCAACGGGACGTACGTGCCGGCGACCGGCGATCTCGTCTTTACGGGGGCACCGTCGCCTTCCGCGGCCGCGCCCTTGCTGGCGAATTCGTGCAACGACTGGACCTCGACGGCTCCGCTCGACAGCGCGTACATCGGCGCCGACACGTTCGCCGACCCGACGTGGTGGAATCTCGCCGCCAACGGCGACTGCACCGACACGCTCGCCGTCTACTGCCTGCAGCAATAAATCCCGGCCATTGAATACTCCACGTCCATGGCGCTATGGACGCGGCATGGGTCGAGCCGTCAAGAAGAGCAAGGTGCGTCGAGCCGCGCCGCGTGTCACGCGCACGACGCGCGTCGTGCGGCGGGCGAAGGCCACGCCGCATCCCGTCCTCACCCGCGCCGAGGTCGTGCACGCCGTGATCGAGCTCGCGAACAAGCTCGCGCCGGCCGACGTCGGCGATCTCCTGGTCGCCGAGTCGTCGATTCGGGCGCGCGCCGCGAAGCTCGGGGGCGTGCCCGGGCGGACGCTGCGCGCTCAGCTCGACCTGGCGCTCCTCTGTCTGAAGGATCACGTGAACGGGCGTTGCCCGCAGATCCCGTACTACTCGATCAGCCTCCTCGCCGCGGGCGTCGTCTATCTCGCGGATCAGCTCGACTTCGTCCCCGACTTCCTGCCGCGGATCGGCATGATCGACGACGCGCTGGTGATGGCGGTCGCGTGCGACCTCGGGCGCGACGGGCTCAAGCGCTACTGCGTCTGGAAGGGCATCGCCCCCGCGCTCGCGCGCCGGGTGCAGCGGGGGACGGCGGTCCGCGTCCGCTGACGCCGAGTAGCCATGCAGCGCGACGACACCGCTGGTACGCCTCGTTCCATGAGCGAGCCCGCGCGACGTCCCCACTAGACCTCTGACGCGACGGCGCGAGAAACCGCTACGGGATCGTGAGCGTCGAGGTCGGGCCGCCGTCGACCGAGAACGTCTGACCGGTCACGAAGCCCGCTGCCTCCGACGCGAGGAAGACACACGGCCAGGCGATCTCCTCGACCTTGCCGAGGCGGTTCAGCGCCGTCGAGGCCTCGACCACCTTCTTCATCTCGGGCGTGCCCCAGCTGCGCGTGCCCGCCTCGGGCGTGTCGATCGGGCCGGGCGCGATGCAGTTGACCAGGATCCCGTGCGGCGCCCACTCCATCGCGAGGGTGCGGGTCAAATTCTGCACCCCGGCCTTGGCCGCCGCGTAGTGCGACATGCCGGGGGCACCGTAGATGCCGGCCTCCGACGACATGTTGATGATGCGGCCGCCTTGCTTCTTCTCGATCCAGCGCCGCGCCGCCGCGCGGGCGCAGAGGAAGGTGCCGTTCAGGTTGATGGCGACGATGGTGGCGAAGCCGTTCGGGCTCAGCTCCTCGGCGCGGGCGTAGAAGCTCGCGCCGTGGTTGTTGATCATCACGTCGACGCCGCCGAAGGCTGCCTCGGCACGGTCGAACATGGTCTCGACCTGGTCGGCGTCGCGGACGTCGCAGGTGATGCTCTCGACGGTGCCGCCGTCGTCGCGGAGCGCCTTGGCGACGGGCCCGAGGTGCTCGCCGTTCCGGCTCGCGATCAGCACCTTGGCGCCGCGCTCGCTGAAGACGCGCGCGATGGCGGCGCCGATACCGGTGCCGCCGCCGGTCACGATCACCGACTTGCCGGCGACGCTGAACGGGTCGTGGACGGGATTCATTGTTTTCCCCCGGCATCGCGCGGCGTCGGCGACCAGCGCCCGTCGCGGCCGATGGTCTTCTCGATCTGGCGTTGGGCGTCTTCCATCTCGCGCTTCCAATCGCGCGTCTGCTTCGGCGTGCTCCGGAACTCGTCGTAGAGCGGACGCGCCAGCTCGCGCCGGCTGATGCCCTCGGGCGCGACCATGATGTCGACTTGCGCGCCCGGCAGGTCGAAGCCGCTGTGGACGATGTCGTCGG
>CAZWAX010000291.1:0-7676 GCA_964631985.1 uncultured Polyangiaceae bacterium
GGGCTCGAGGGAGTTGTGGAGGTTGTGGCCCGGGGGTGCGAGCTGCCGCTGGGCGTTCAGCTACGGGACGTTGGGGCCGGTGTTGACAGCCCTGTTGCTCCGCCGTGGTTTGGTGGTCCCCGACGGCCGCGTCTGGGCCTCAGTTGGACGTCGGGAGCGACCACCGGTGGGACCATCCCGCCCGGCTCACTGGTTCGTTCCCACTCGCGTTCGTTATCGTCGAGGCCGCGGGGAAACTTGAGTCGCGGCCACGCTTTGCGCCCGACCTGGCGACTCGCCGTCGCAGCTCGCACGGCGGGTAGCTGCGGCCCAACCGCAAGCCCGCGCATTGGCACGACCTTGCCGAATCGGGTCAGGAATCTGACGCAGCCGCCGCCGGGATGCTGCGTTCGCGACCTTGCCGACCCGGGCTCGCACCCGGCAGACTCGACCCCGTGCGATACCTGGTGGTGGGCGCGGCGGGGCACGCGCAGGAGGTGGCGTGGTCGCTCGCCGAACACGAGCGCGGGCGCGGCGCGAGCCACGAGATCCTCTTCTTCGACGATGCGCTGCCGGTCGGCCCGCTCGCGTCCGGACTGGGGGCGATCGTCGGGCCGCTTGCGGCCGTCGGCGACTACGCCGATCGGCGCGGGACGCTGCTGGTCCTCGGGGTGGGTCTGCCGCATTTGAAGGTGCAGCTGACCGAGCGCCTGGCCCCGACCGGGCTCGCGTGGGCGACCGTCATCCATCCGCGCGCGGTGATCGGCCCGAACGTCGAGATCGGCCCCGGGAGCTACGTCGCCGCCGGGGCGATCGTGACCGTCAACGTCCGTCTCGGCGCCTTCGTGACCGTCAACATGCACGCCCAGGTGGCCCACGACGGGATCGTGGAGCGCTACGCGACCCTGCACCCCAACGTGCACCTGGCCGGCGACGTGCGGCTCGGTGAGGGCGTCGAGCTCGGCACCGGGTCGTCCGTGATTCCCGGGCTCACGATCGGGGGCTGGGCCGTGCTCGGCGCGGGCGCGGTCGCGATCGATTCGCTCGAGGGCGACCGGACGTACGTGGGCGTGCCGGCCCGTCCGACCTCCCCGCCGACCTCCCCGCGCCACCTCCGCGGTCTCCGCGCCGACTGAGCGAGCCGCGACCCGGGCCCGAGCGCCCGCGCTCGGTTTTGCGCCTCTGGCAGCGCTCCCCGGGCGCGTTCCCGGCGCGGGATCGCGCGGCTCAGGCCCTCCCCATAGGGGGCCTCACGGCCTCTGCGCCCCACCCGTTGGCACTTGTTTTCGCAGCTGAGAAAGGAGGTTGCACCGCAAGTCGCATGCACCTTATCCTGTCGACTCATGGTGCCGTCCGCCCGCCTGGGCCCCCGCTTCGTCGTCATGGCGCTGAGTCTTCTGGTGAGCGGCCTCTCCGCCGCGCCCCAGGCTCATGCCGCCGTGTGCACTCCCGATCCGGTGGCCAACCTGATCCTGTTCGGCTGCTCGCCGGCGCAGCAGACCTGCACCATCGGCAGTGCGAGCGCTCCCGGCGGCTGCAAGCTCGATTTCGGCAACCGCAAGGTCATCTTCGCCGGGACCTTCGACCTGACCGTGCCGAGCCAGAAAGCCTCGACCCTGT
Organism: uncultured Polyangiaceae bacterium; assembly: GCA_964631985.1. Lineage (GTDB taxonomy): Bacteria > Desulfobacterota > Binatia > UTPRO1 > UTPRO1 > UTPRO1. The sequence goes on from CAZWAX010000291.1 coordinate 1,600, forward strand.
CGGTCACCGCCGGCCAGATCGTGGTCCAGGGCACGATCAAGGCCCGCTCGGACGACAATAGAGGCGGGGGCGGCATCGAGCTCACCGCCAGCGACAGCATCACCGTCACGGGAACCGGCAACCTCGATGTCTCGGGCAACTCGGCCGGCCTCATCAAACTGCGCGCCGGCGGCGCGATCGACCTCGCCCCGAGCAGCCTGCTCCGGGCCAAGGGCCTCGAGACCGCGTCGACCGGGAACAGCGCGAGCGGCGGCTCGATCGACGTCGTCAGCGGCGGGGCGTTCTCGATCCGCGGCGCGATCGACCTGAGCGGCGGCCCCCTGGGCGGGGGCGGCAGCATCCTCGCGCAAACGGGCGCCAACCTTCTGATCGCGCAGCCGATCGATGCGACCGGCGGCGAGAGTGACGGCGGCGATCTCGACTTCACGGCCGGCGACGACGTTCGCGTCGAGCGCAACCTCGACGTCAGCAGCACGACCAAAGGCGGCGGTGGCAGCATCGCGGTCCGCGCCGGCGTGGATCGTGCGGGCGGCGTCAAGATCGGCGGTGAGCTCGTCGTCACCGGCGACATGATCGCCCACGGCAGCGCCGACGAAAGCGGCGGCTACGACGGCGGCGACATCGAGCTCCGCGCCTTCGGCCCCGTGACGGTGACGGGCGGAATCCGCGCCGTCGGGGGAACACCGGATGGCGGCGGCGGCTTCGTCACCTTCGACAGCAGCGACAACGTCGTCGGCCGCGTGTCCGCCCTCGACGGCGACCTCACCATCAACAGTGTCATCGACGTGCACGGACCGACCGTCGGCACGATCGACGCGACCGGCAGCGGCGGCGACGTGGACCTGTTCGTGGGCCGCGACGGCACGGTCGCGGGCTCGATGGACGTGAGTGGCAGCGACGGCGGGGGGGACGTCACGGCGATGGTCGGGCGCACGCTGAGCTTCAACGCCATCGTGAACGCCAGGGGGACCGTCACCGACGCCTCGGGCGGGTCGGTGAGCCTGGAGAGCGGCCGTGGGACCCTGGGGTCGCTGACCGTGACGCGCACCCTCGACGTCTCGGCCACCAACGGCGCCGCGGGCAACGTGAGCCTGAAAGGCTGCGGCTTGACGCTCGCACCGGGCCTCACCGTCGACGCCAGGACGGGCCGCCCGAACCAGGCGCCGCGCATCGACCTCGTCACCGCGAGCACCATGAGCATCGGCGCCAGCGGCTCCTACCGCGCCGACCCGCTCGGACGGGTGCTCCTCGGTCATCCGGGGGGCGTGCCTCCGCAGATCGGCGCCAACGTCACGTTCTCGCCCAACACGACCACCTCGAACGATCCGGCCCTGTTCCCGGCCTGTGCCGTCTGCGGCGACGGCATCCGCCAAAAGGGCGAGCCCTGCGACAAGGGCGCCGCCGCCGACGGCGCGTGCTGCAACGCCGACTGCAGCGCCCTCGCCTGCGCGACGATCACCCCGACACCGACGGCGACCCCCATCTCGACCGCCCCGACCCGGACCGCCACGCCGATCCGCACCCGTACGCCGACCCCGACGCGTACGCCGACGCCCACCTTCACGGTGGCACCGACCGGGCCAACGGACATCCCGACGCCGACGCCACCACCGACCGCCGGTCCGAGTGCCACGCCGATCCTCCCCCTCATCGAGCCGCGGACGGTGCTGGAGTGCGAGAAGACCGTCGGGAAGGCCAACAGCACCCTCGTCCTCACCACCCTGAAGACGCTCGAGGCGTGCGGCCTCGAAGCGTTCAAGTGCCTCCACACGAAGGCCGCCGGGCCGGATCGCAATGCCTGCCTCGGCACGACCGGCCGGCGCTGTGAGGCCAAGCTGGCGAAGCTCGACGTGACCCATACGCGCTTCCGCGCCCAGTTCATCGACGCGTGCGGCGGCGAGCCACCGATGATCCCGATCGAGATCCTCCGCAGCACCGAGGCTCTCGGCTATTCGTTGTTGCGGCGGCAATGCTTCGGCATCGACCCCACGTCGTCGGACGTGATCCTCGGCTGTCTCCAGATCCTCGGCCCGTGCGAGGTCCAGAACGCGCTCGGCGTCGGCATCCCGCGGATCGGCGACCTGATCTCGCTGGTCACGAGCAACGCCGGCGAGGACACGAGCTGTCTCCCGCCCCCGCTCGGGAACGGCGATGGGCTCGCCGGCTCGGCCGTGGCCCCGCAAACCGTGCGCTGTCAGCGTGCCGTCGCCGCCAGCGGGCGGAAGCTGCTCACGCGCCAGCTGTCGGTCGCCCGGAGCTGCGTCGATTCGCTGCTCAAGTGCCGCCTGAGCGGCAAGCCGCGCGACGCCTGTCTGAAGGTCGGCGCCGCCTGCGCCCGCAAGCTGGCGACGCTCGACGATCCGACGTCGGGTGCACGCGCCAAGATGTTGGGAGCGATCCACGCCGCCTGCGGCGCCCTCCCGACCGACGTGCTGCGCGACGCCACCGGCATCGGCTACGGAGCGATCGACGAGCGCTGTGCGGCCCTCGGGTCCGATCCGGCGACCGACAGCGCGTCCATGGCGCGCTGTGTGACCCGCGCCTACGGATGCGCCGGCTCGACCATCGTCCGTCAGGCGCTCCCGATCGTGGACAGCGAGCTCGCCCGGGTCGGCCTGTCGCTCGGCGACGACGCCTTCTGCGCGATCCCGCTACCGACGGCGACCGCGACCCCGGTCCCGACGACGACCCGCACCGCCACACCCATTCTCACGGCCACCCCGACACTGACCGCGACGCCGACACCAACGCTCACCGTCCAGGCCACTTCGACCGTGACGCCGACGGCCGGGCCCGGCGCAACCAGCACCCCGGTTCCGACCGAGACGCCGACACCCGGTGATCCGCCCACGCCCGAGCCCACCGCGACGGCCAACGCCGGCTGCCCGAACGGCCTCCTCGAAGCCGGCGAGCAGTGCGACTTCGGCGACGACGTGCCGGGAGACGGCTGCGATGCGCTCTGTCGCTTCGAGGTGCTCCTGCCCGGCGGCGGGACGACCACGTCGGACTGCATCGCCGAATGGGCGGTGATCAATCCGTTCAACACTCCGTTCCTCGACACCGACGATCTCCCGAGCTTCAAGCAGAACTGCGTCGACGGCGACCCGACGTGTGACGCCGACGGGGCGTTCGACGACCGCTGCACGTTCCGCGTCGCGCTCTGCCTGCAGAACGTCGACCCGAACCTGCCGGACTGCATCGCCCCACCCGGCATCGGCAAGTACGTCTTGGTGAGCCCACGCCCGAACTCGAGCGAGCCCGGCGACGCGGCCAACGCGCTCGCGCTCGTCGAGAGCTTCGGCGGCCTGAGCTCGGTCGTCGCAAGCGGGGACAGCGAAAACACGCTGGTGTTCGATCCGCCGCTCGTGGTCGCTCCCCCCGACAACTGCACCGATACGGCGCTGCTCGTCGTGGAGCGGCGCGAGCTCAGCGAACGGAGCGAGAAGTTCCGCATCAACACGACGTCGGTGCCGACGGAGAGCGCCGTCAACGGCATCGAGGACAGCGATACGCTGCTGCTCACCTGCCTGAGCGCGCCGGACCCGACCCCGACGCCGACGCCGAGCAAGACCCCCACCCCGGTCGTCACGGCGACGCCGTAGCTCGCCCGCGTCGCAGGTCGCGGCGCGTCCGTACACAGCTCGCATGCGACTTGCGATTTGCGCGACCGCGCCGTCCCCGCCATATATGCGGGTCGTGCCGTCCCTGCCCTCCCGCCGAGCGTGCTTCGCGCTCGTGCTCGCGTCGTGTCTGCTCGCGGCACCTGCATGGGGCGCGCAGGAGATCTGTTGCGATCAAGCGGGATCGCTCTCGCTGACGGCGGCGCAGATGAACGCCAACCTCGTCTGTCCGCTCGGCGCGACGTCGTGCTCCCTGGCGGCGACGACGGTGCTGAGCCCGGCCGCCTGTCCCGCGAGCGTCGAAGGCTGCGCGCTCGATTTCGGCACTCGTCCGGTCGGCTTCGACGGCACCTTCACGATCGGGAGCGGCAAGCTCCTGGTCACGGCCAAGAGCATCACGGTGAACGAGGCGATCGTCGCGAGCGGAGCGACGGAGGTCCAGCTCACGACGACGGGCACGAGCTGCGCGACCGGTGGCGGCGACCTCCTCGTCCGCGACACCATCGATGCCTCGGCGCTGAGCGGCGGCACGATCCGGCTGATCGCGTCGTGTCGCGTGGGGCTCGAAGCCGGGCAGCTGGTCTCGAACACGACCACCGGGCTCGGCGGGACGATCGACGTCCGGGCCGCCACCACCATCACGCAGGCCGCCCCCTTGAAAGCCGTCAGCACCGGCACCGATGGCGGGGTGATTTCCCTCATCGCGGGCGGCGACGTCCTCGTCCAACGCACGATCGACGTGCGGAGCCAGGGCGACGGCGAGGGCGGCAGCATCAACCTCCGCGCCGGTGATCCCGTGCTTGCCGGCGCACCGCTCGGCGGGGCGCTCACGGTCGAAGCCGACCTCATTGCCGACGGCAGCACCGACAGCGAGGGCGATTTCGGCGAGGCGGGCGGCGACATCACCCTCGATGCCGCGGGCCCGGTGATCGTGAACGCCACGGCAACCATCCGCGCCACCGGTGCACCTCCGGACGGCGGTGGCGGCGCCCTCACCGTGCTGACCCAAGCGCTGCCCATCGGGGTGCTGACCGCTCTCGACGGGGACGTCACCCTGCGCGGCCCCATCAACCTGCGCGGCGGGTCGAACGGCGACGGGGGCAGCGTCGATGGCACCATCGGACGCTCGCTCCTCATGCAAGGCACGCTCGACCTGAGCGGGGGTGGCGACGATGCGGGCGCCGGCTACATGATCGTGACGACCGGCGCCGACCTCCACCTCGACGGCGCGATCGCCGCCAACGGTCGGGTCACGACGTCGACCGGGGGCTTCGTCGACTTGAAGGCCGGGCTCGCGACCGGCGCTGCCACGCTGACCGCCGCCAAGCCCATCGACCTCAGCGCCGGTGCCGGCAGCGATGCCGGCGACGCGCGGCTCGCCGCGTGTCGCCTGACCGTTCAGCCGGGCGTGCTGATCGACGCCCGCGGCAGCGGCACGAGCAGCTTGCCGGCGATCACCCTCGCCGGCAGCACGGCGCTCACGATCGGCACCAACGCGCGCTTCCTCACGCAAGCGAACAGCAGCACCCGCCTCGTCCGGGCGCCCAACACGACCGTCGCGATCGGTCCGGGCGTGGTCTTCAGCCCGCAGGTGGTGGTCACCGTCGCCACGCCGGCACTCTCGCCGTTCCCGCCGTGCCCGGTCTGCGGGGACGGCGTGCGCCAACCAGGCGAGCCGTGCGATCCCGGTGCCGGCGCCGACGGCGTCTGCTGCCAGAGCGACTGCCTCGCCCTGAGCTGCCCGACCCCGACGGCCTCGCCGACCCCGACCGTCCAGGCCACCGGCCCGACGCCGACGTCGACCGTGACGCCGACCCGGACGCCGACCGCCACGCCCACCCCGACCGCCACCACCACGCCGCCGCTGCCGCCGATCGCGCCACGCGCGGTGCTCGGGTGCGCGCGGGCACTGGCCAAAGGCAGCAGCCGGCTCGTCGCAGGCGAGCTCGCCTTCCTCGAGACCTGCACGCTCGACGCCCTCGGGTGTCTCGCCGCGGGCCAAGGCGAAGGCTCGCCCTGCATGCTCAAGGTCGCCCGCCGCTGTCAGAGTCGCTTCGGGAAGCTCACGCGCGCGCGCGCGAAGTTCGCGTCGACCTTCACCAAGTCCTGCGCCGGCGATCCCCCGGTCCTGCCGTTCGCCGTGATGCGCTCGACGGCGGTCTTGAGCTTCGCGACGCTCGACGAGACCTGCGCCGCCGAGGTCGGCCTCCGGCTCACCTCACCAGGAGCGCTCCGCACCTGCGTGGAGCACGGCACGTGCGCCGCCGAGCGATCGCTCGCCATCGCGGTGCCCCACCTTTCGGAGCTCTTGCCCCTCGTGTTCGACGCCGGCAGTGCCGGCCTCTGCCTGCCGCCCGCTGCCGCACCGACCGGGGCCATCTTCCCGTCGCGGAACGCAGTGCGCTGTCAGCGCGCCGTCGTGACTGCGGGCCGGAAGCTCCTCGCCAAGCAGCTCGG
>CAZWAX010000292.1:0-7661 GCA_964631985.1 uncultured Polyangiaceae bacterium
TCACTCGTCGAAGACGTCACGCGCGGCAGGCGCCTTTTTCAACGGGCTGCTAGCGACCCTCGCGCCGTTCACGATTGAACGCGGCGGCAAACCGTCGATTGCGCGTGTGGGAACGCGTGAGCTGATGCACGTGCATGGGCGCGTGAAGAACCTCGCGACCTGACTGTCCGCGCATCGCCAGACGCAAGCGCATTGCGCAACGCGCCATCGCGGGTACGGCGCTTGCTCGTTGTCTCCGCCGAACCAATCGCCGCCGTCGTCGCTGTGACGGCGCGCGACTCCGGATCGCTCCAGAACTCAGAAGTCGTTTTCATCAACCACGTCGATTCGCACGCTGGGTGGCGTCGGATCGGCAGCTCACGTCAGGGGGGAATCAACATGATGTTTCGTTTCCTAACCGCAGCCGCGGTGATCTTCAGCATCGGGGCCGTGCAACCCGCGTTCGCGCAACCGCCGGCGAACCTCACGTGTCCCGGCAAGCAGGTCGTGCAGCGCATCGAGGAGAAGGGCTGCCCGGCGACGCCGAAGCGTCCGTCCCACATCCGCAAACGCGTCTGCTGCCAGCGTCCCTCGGGCCAGATCCACTGCCGTCCGTTCCAGCCCTGCCCGGCGAACTCCCCGAACTAGTCGGATCCTTCGCCACCCATGCGCACACACGAGGTAGCACGCGCGGGCGCGCTGGCGCTCGGGCTTCTCTTTGCCTGGAGCTGCGGTCCGCATCGGCCGTCGAGTCCCGAGAACGCTCTCGGATCGACGGCGGCAGCGGGGAGCGTCATGAGCACCCGCGATCGCGACACGCTCGCGACGCTCACGACCGCGCGTGCTGCCGAGAAGGCGATCGATGGCTATCGCATCGGCGCCGACGACCTGCTCGACATCCGCATTCCCGACCTCACCGATCCGCAGGCGCTGGTGGGAACGCGGCTCGGGCAGGCGACCGGCGCGGGGCAGACCGTCGCCCCGGCACCGGCATTTCAACAGGGCCTTCGCGTCAACGCGGCGGGGGACATCAACGTGCAGTCGCTCGGCCTCGTCCGCGCGACTGGACTCACGCCGACGCAGCTCGAAGCCGAGCTCGCGCGTCGGCTGGTGGCATCCGGCATCCTGCGCGCGCCGCAAGTGAGCGTGCAGGTGGCGGAGTATCGGAGCGGGGTGGTGGCGGTGATCGGAAGCGTGGAGCGCCCGGGTCTCTACCCGGTGACGCGGCCGCACGCGACGATCGCCGATTTGTTGTGGGCGGCGGGGGGGCCCAGCAAGGACGCTGGGAGGGTGGTGGAATTCGTGGCGGGTGGTGGTCCGCGTGGCGGGACGCCGATTCGCATCGACCTCGAGGTGCTCCAGCACCCCGAGGTCGGCGGGTCGGCGTCCGGCGCGGAATGTCAGGGTGTGCAGTGCACGGATCTCCGCTTTCACGCCGAGGTACGCCCCGGCGACACGATCAGCGTCGGCGCGGCGGGTAGCGTCACCGTCGACGGCTGGGTGGACAAGCCGGGGGCGTACCCGGTGACGCGTGGGCTCACCCTCGCCGGTGTCATCGCGGCGGCGGGTGGCCATCTGTTCCCGGCCGATCGCACGAAGACGACCGTGCGTCGGGTGTCGACCTCGGGTGAGACGGTCGCGTTCGACGTCGACCTCGCCGCGGTCGCATCGGGACGAATCGCCGACGTGCCGATCACCGACGGCGACGTCGTCCACGTCCCGGCGTCCCCCGAGCGCTTGGTGCCCTGGGGTGTCTGGTCGGTCGCCCGCGAGATGGTCCACGTCGGCGGCAGCGTCTTGCTTTTCTGACGGAGGATCCGATGGCGACGAACGAAATTGCAGAGGCCATTCCGGCCACGGCGCTGCCGCTCGGCCCGGCGGCCGGCTATGCCGCCGACGTCGGCGACGCGCCGTCGCGCCGTCTCCGCGACTACATCCGCATCCTCTACAAGTACCGCTGGCTCGCGTCGGCATGTCTGGGCCTGACGCTCGCGGCGACGATCCTCGTCACGTTGTTGACGTCGCGGCTCTACACCGCCGCGACCCGCCTGCAGCTGTCGCGCGAGTCGCCGATCCAGCTGCGGCTCGAAGGCAACGTCCTCGATCTCGAGCAGAACGAGCGCAACGTGAACGGCAGCTCGAGCTTCCTCGCGACCCAGGTGGCGGCGCTGAAGAGCCGCGACCTCGCCGAGCGCGTGATCCGCACGCGCCACCTGGCGGAGAACGACAGCTTCCTCCATCCGGGCTCGGATCGCGACGGCTTCCTGGCCGTCGGCGGCCAATTGATCGGCGCGCTCCGCCCGCGCGGCATCGGCGGGGGCCTGCCGGCCTCCGAGGAGACCGGCACCGGCGGCGAGATCGATGCCGAGCTGCTCGACCGCTACATGCGCTGGCTCGACGTCCGCGACGTCCGCGGCACCGACCTGATCGAGGTGCGCTTCACCACGCCCGACCCGGGACTCTCGGCGATTCTCGCCGCCGCGCACACGCAGGCCTACATCGAAGCGAACGAGGAGGCGCGGCTCGGTACCGACGCGACCGCGCGCGACTTCCTCGACCGTCAGTTGCGCGAGTCACGCGGGAACGTCGCGCGGGCGCAGACCGCGCTCCGCGACTTCTCGACGACGCATCCGAACGTCGCCGTCAATCAGGAGCAAAAGGTCGTCGGCCAGAAGATCAGCGAGCTCGCGAGCCTGCTGACGCGCTCCGAGGGCCAGCGCGTCACGCTGCAAAGCCGCTACGCGTTCCTGAACACGCCGAACACCGCGCCGCTCGATTATTTCCTCGACAAGCCCGGCGTCCAGAAGCTGCACCTGGCGCTGCTCGACCTGCGCGCCGCACGCGCGGCCCTCGACGGCCGGCTCGGGCCCAATCACGAGGCCATGCGCGAGCTCGTCCGCCAGGAGACCGAGGTCGGGCGCCAGCTGAAGGCCGAAGTCCAGCACGAGGTCGACGGCGTGCGCGCCCGGTACGACGCCGCGCTCGCCCGCGAAGCGGGTCTCCGCGACAAGGTCGCGCAGCTCGAGACCTCGGCGATCGCGCTCCGCGATCTCGGCGTCCGCTACGACCTCTTGAAGGAGGACGTCGACACCGTGACCGCCCTCCACGCGTCGCTCCTGAAGCAACAGATGGAGACGGCGGTGAACTCCGGCCTCGCCGCGACCAACGTCCGCATCATCGAGCGCGCCGAGCTGCCGGCGCGGCCGAGCACGCCGCGGATTCCGTTGAACCTGATGCTCGGACTCGGCGCCGGCTTGGTGTTGGCGTTCGGCGCGATGTCGGTCGGCGAGTACTTCGACGACAGCGTGAAGAGCAGCGAGGAAATGGAGAGCCTGCTCCGTCTGCCCGCGCTCGCGACGATTCCGAACTTCGCGCTCGCCCGGCGGGCCCCGGTGTCGCGCGCGCTGGCGGGTGGTCACTCCGACTTGCCCGCGCTCGCCGCGAACGCCGGCGTCGCCCGCGAGCTCGTGGTCGTGCACGAGCCGTGGTCGCCGGTGGCGGAGGCCTTCCGCGCGTTTCGCACCGCCGTGCTCTTCTCGACGCCCGCCGCCCCGCCGAAAATGCTGCTGGTCACGAGCGCCGGCGCCGGCGAGGGCAAGACCGTGAGCTCGCTGAACCTCGCGGCGACGCTCGCCGAGGCCGGCTCGCGCGTCCTCTTGATCGACGTCGATCTCCGGAAACCGAGCTGTCATCGCGGCCTCGGCGTCCCGAACGAACGCGGGCTCTCGAGCTTCCTTGCCGGTCAGGCCGACCTGGCCGACGTCACGTTCGCGCTCGATGCGCCGCGCATCTCGTTCATTCCGGCGGGCCCGACGCCGCCGAACCCGGCCGAGCTCGTCGGCTCGGCCCGGATGCGCAGCATGCTCGAGGAGCTCCGCGAGCAGTACGATTTCGTGATCCTCGACTCGCCGCCGGTGCTGCCGGTGACCGACGCCGTGGTGCTGGCGCGCGAGGTCGACGGCGTGGTGCAGGTCGTGAAGGGACACGACACTCCGCGCGAGCTGATCCGCCGCGCCCGCGACCAATTGGTGCAAGCGAACGCGCATCTCCTCGGCGCCGTCATCAACAACGTCGACCTCGGATGGGGCGACCTCTACTTCTACAACCGCTACTACGGCTACTACCGACAGCCGACGGCGGTGGAGGCCCACGCATGAGCCGCACCGATCGTCGCGTCCTGCTCGGGTTGCAGATCGTCGTCCTCGCGGTTCCCCTGCTGCTCGGGGGCCGTCATCCCTGGACCGTGGCGCTTGCGGGTCCGATCCTGCTGGCGCTCCTGGTCGCCACCTTGCGCGCGCGGCAGCACGCCGGCGGCGGGCCGCCCGCGACCGGCATCGCGGCGCTCGCGGCCTTCGTCGCGATCGCGCTCGTGACGACGCTGCCCGTGCCGCCGCTCCTGCTGCGCCTGCTGTCGCCGGCGACGGCCGAGCTCTACGCCGCGATGCTGCCCGGCTGGCCGGGCGGCGGCGACTGGAGCGTCTGGCGGACGCTCGCCATCGATCCGTACGGGGTCTGGGTCGAGCTCGGACGGCTGGCGCTCGGCTTCGGGGTCTTCGCGGTGGTCGTCGCCTATCCGTGGCGGAGCGACCTCCCGGGCGAGCCGGGCGAGGCGCCGGTCGTGGCGCGTCTGCTCCTCACGCTGATCGCGGGCGCGAGCGTGCTCGCGATCGTCGCGCTCGTCGAGCAGATCGCCGGGAACGGTGACGTGCTCTGGGTCACGGGGGTGCCGACGAGCACCAACCGGGCGTCGGGTCCCTTCGTCAATCCCAATCACTTCGCGGCCTGGCTCGAGATGATCGTGCCGGTGGCCCTCGGCTATGCCGTGGCCGTCGGGACGCGCGTCAGGCGTCACATCGTCGCCGCGGCGGACGCCGCGCGCGGGATGGGCGTGAACGCGCGGCGGGCGTGGATCGCCGCCGTCATCTCGAGTCAAAAGGCGCTCGCGTTGCCGCTCGCTTCCGGGGCGGCGGTGATTGCGATGACCGTCGCGCATTTCGCGACCGGGTCGCGGGCCGGCAGCGCGGCCTTGCTGATCGGGCTCGCGATCGCGGCGACCGGCATGGTCACGAGCGCACGGCGGCGCAGCCGGCACTCGAGCATTCCGCGCTGGGTCCCCGCGGCGCTCGGCGTGATCCTCGCGCTCGGCAGCGTCGGAACGCTCGCGCTCTGGGCGAGCGCCGACGGCGACGAGCCGACCGCGATGAGCGACGGCGTCGACGTCAACCTGACGAGCCGCCTCGCCGTCGCCGCGCAGGGCCGCGCGATCGTCCGCGCGCATCCGCTCTTCGGCACCGGCATGGGCTCGTGGCTGCACGCCTTCCGGCCGCATCAGGCGCCGCCGGTCGAAGGCGGCATCTGGGATCACGCCCACAACGACTATCTCGAGCTCGTCGCCGACAGCGGCCTCGTCGGGGCCGGCGCCGCGCTCGCGTTCGCGATCGCCGTCGTGCTGACGCTGCTCCGGCAGCGCGAGCTGCGGCACGCCGCCACGCCCGAGCGTCACCGCAACCGCGATCTCCCGCCCGGCTTCGAGATACCGGAATGGCGGGCCGCGCTGCGCGACGGCGCGCCGCTCCGCTGGGGGCTCGCGGGCGGCATCGGCGCGATCCTCGTGCACAGCCTGATGGAGTTCGGACTGCGCCTGCCGGCCAATCTGCTGACGCTGATGCTGGTCGTGGGACTGCTCGTGCTCGCCGGCCGGCCGCGGACGCCGGCCGCCGCCGAGGAAGCGCTGACGCTGCCGCCGGCCATCACACCGCCGGGACACGCCCCGGCGCTCGCGATGCTGGTCGCGCTCTTGCTCGTCGCCGCGATCGGGCCGACCGTCGACGGCATCCGCCGCTTCGCCGGCGCGACGCCGCTCTCGCCCCGTGCCGCGCTCGTCGAGAGCGACCTCGTGCTCGCCGAGGAAGGCGACGACGGACGCGAACGGGCGCGCGCCCTCGCCCACCGGGCGCTCGACTGGTCGCCTGCCGATCGCGAGGCCCACGAGGTCGCCGCGCTCGCCGCGGGCCCCGGCCCGGAGGGCGACGATCAGCTCCGGCGCGCCATCGCGCTCGCCCCCTGGGCTCCGGAGCTCCGCGACACGCTCGCGGGCCGTCTCGCCGAGCGCGGGCTCACGGAAGCCGCCGCGGCCGAGATCGAGGAGTCGATGTTTCGCTACCCCTACCTGGTGTCGCACGACTACATGAGCACGGCGACCACGTTCACGGCCCGGACGCCCGCCGAGATGCTGCGCGCGCTCGCCGACGGCGACACCGTGCCGGTCCGCCTCGCCGCCCTGGACGACGCGACGGCGGCGGCGATCGAGCGCGGGCTCAGCCGCGCGCTCACGAGCACGCCGCCCGGCACCACGCGCACCGTCATCCTGAACGACCTGGCGCTCCTGCTCGAGGCCCGCGCGCGGTTCGCCGACGCGGCGACCTTGCTGCGTACCGAAGCCCAGCTGAGCCACGACGGCCGCGCCCTCCTCGCCCGCGCGGCACGGAACGCGCTCCGCGTCCGCGACCTCGACACCGCGGAGGCGACGCTGCTCGCCGCGCTCGCCGACACGCCCGAGCAGGGCCGGCTCTATCGCGACCTCGCCGTCGACGTGTACGCGGCGCGCGGTGACTTCGCGAGCGCCGAGACGGTGCTCGCCGCGGGCGAGCGGAACGCGCTCGACATGCTGCCGGTCCACCGCGGGATGACGGAGTTCCTCGAGCGGCGCGCGGCGGCGGAAGACGTCCGCGCGGCATCGGCGTGGGCGGCCGGGGGGATGCCCACGGCCGGCGATGCCGGGGATGCGCAGTGAGGGAGACGGCGTCAGAGGCTGCGCGCGTCGGTCACGCCACGCAGCTGCTCGTAGAAGGCTCGACGCTGCACGTCCAAGAGGTCCTCGCGATACTGCCGCGCGACCTCGAGGTTGCGTGCCGACATGCGACCCAACCGCTCGCGGTCGAGCAGCACCTCGCGGATCCTCGTCGCCAGGACGTCGGCGTCGCCCGGAGGCACCAGATCCTCGGGCGGGAGCAACTCCGGAATCCCGCCCACCGTGGAGCCGATGCAGGGCAGCCCGCGCGCCATCGCCTCGACCATCGCGCGCGGCAATCCCTCCTGGTACGACGGCAGCACGAAGAGGTCGGCCGCGTCGAGCGCACCGCGGATCGGACCACCGGCGGGCAGCGCGCCGGTGAAGACGACGCGCTCGGCCAGTCGTCGCTCGGCGGCGCGCGCCGCCAGATCGGCGCGATGCCGGCCCTCTCCGACGAGCACCAATCGGACGTCGAGACCCGCACGCACGCAGATCGCGATCGCGTCGATCAGCACGTCCTGCGCCTTGTAGAGTTGGGCCATCGTGCCGACGGTGATGACCGTGAACGGGCCGGCCCCCAACGCCGCGGAGCGCGGACCGGCGACGAACGCGGGGCCGGGGAGCTCCACGTCGGATACGCCGACCGCGTACGCCGGACAGGGATAGCGCCGCTGCAGGGCCTCCCGCGTGACGTACGACGCGGCCGCGGCCGTGCCGCAGAGCCGGCGGAGCTGGCGCGCCGCCGACCAGCGCAGCAGCGGCCGCACGGGATGATGCATCGAGCCCGGGGCCATCGCGTCATGGGGATCGCCGACGACCTCGACACCGTACGGTCGGCCGGCGCGCCGCAGGCGGCGATGCGCGAGCGCCGCCAGCATGCCGGGCGCGA
>CAZWAX010000293.1:0-7640 GCA_964631985.1 uncultured Polyangiaceae bacterium
ATGCCGTGTCGACCGCGTGCTGGATCGTGAGGCAGGGCGCGCCGCTGCTCGTGCAGAAGTTGGAGGCGTCGCTGCCCGTCGTCGCCACGTAGCGCGGCCCGCAACACGCTGCTGCGGGCGTGTGGATGCAGATGCTCACCTCGGCGGTATCGAGGCCCTCGGTGGCCGTCAACGTGAACCGCCAGGCGCCCTCCTCCTGCAGACACATGCCGAAACCGAAGGGATTCGTACACGTGCCCGTGGTGCAGTCCGCGTCCACGTCGCAGTCGTCGAGCCAACCGAACAGCGGGTTCTGCGATATCTGATACAGGTCGTCGTAGCCGGCGGTTCCGTTGCTGCCCGTGTTGCGATCGTCGATGGCGGGACCGGCATTGCGAACGGCGAGCAGGTCCACCGGGGACGTTGGGATCGTGTTGCCGACATCGGTCTGGATGGTCAACGTCAGGGAGTCGAGGCCATCGATATCCGTGCCCCCGCCGGGAGTGCCGGGGATGCCGTAGGCGATCGACGGCTGGAAGTTCCACCAGGCGCGATTCAGGTTCGGTTGGTTCGTATCCGTCCCGAGCTGCACGGTGTAGTCGCCCCCGCCGTTGTCGGCGATCTGCCCAGCGGTGCGCTCCTCGGCCCGAAAGGCGAGCTCGATGGGTCCGCCCGTGAAAAGTGGATCGGTCGTGACGGTGAAGCTGCCGTTGCACTGGCCACCGCCCACGTCCCAGCCGAAGTGGAGGGCTTCCGGAGGACCAATCGGTCCGGGCGAGACGCCGGCCAGTCCACCGCCGGCCGACGGGGCGATGTCACAAGGAGCGGCCGCCCGAGCCGCCCCACCGCCCACCGCAACGAGAAGAAGCGCCGCGAGCGCGCTTGCCAGTGCGCGGCGGCCGTACCGAGGGGATGCGAGCGCTCGCTGCGAATGCGGAGTTCTGCGGGTGCGCATAGTGAGGACCTCCATGTCGGTTGCGAGGACGTCGGCCGCCGTGAATGGCTGCGAGAAGTCGCCCCCATCCCGTGAACGCGGCCATCGCGGTCGTCCAGTTGAAGGGGGCATGCTGTGCTCAATCGCATGCCGGATCTATGCGTGGAACTACGCGATTAGGAGTAGTGTCATTGTGGCGCAGAGAAGAAGACGGGCGACCGAGGAGGCCGCTCGCCACCTGGACGATCCTGAGGCAGTAACGTTCGTCCCGCCTACGAGGGGTGCGTGGCGGGGACTGTGCCCGCGCGGCGGGTCTATGAGGACGAAGTCCACGACGAACGGGGGGTGAGCGATGCTCTTTCGTCAACTATTCGATGCCGAGACTGGTACCTACACGTATCTGCTCGCCGACGACCAAACCCGCGAAGCCGTGCTCATCGATTCCGTGCGCGAGCAGCTCGCGCGCGACGTCGAGCTCATCGAAGAGCTCGGGTGTCGTCTCCTCTGGGCCCTCGAGACGCACGTGCACGCCGACCACGTGACCGGCGGCGGCGAGCTTCGGCGGCGCCTCGGATGCCGGTTGGCGGTGGGCACACGCGCCGGGGTGCTCACGGCCGACCGGCAGGTTGCGACCGGCGACGTCATCGAGTTCGGCGCGCACGCGCTCGAGGTGCGAGAGACGCCGGGACATACCGACGGGTGCGTCACCTACGTCTGCCACGCGGAGGGCCTGGCGTTCACGGGCGACGCCTTGCTGATCCGCGGCTGCGGGCGGACGGATTTCCAACAGGGCGACGCGCGCACGCTGTACACCTCCGTGCACACCCAGATCCTGAGCTTGCCGCCGGCGACCCGGCTCTATCCCGCCCACGACTATCGCGGGCGGACGATGACGACCGTCGCCGAGGAGCAGCGGTTCAATGGCCGCCTCGGAGGAGGCAAGAGCCTCGAGGATTTCGTCGCGATCATGCAGCGTCTCCGCCTCGCTTACCCGCAGCGGATCGACGAGGCCGTTCCGGCCAACATGGCGTCGGGGGTCACCCAGCCGGAGACGATCGCCGAGCTGACGCCGGAGACCGCGGACTGGGCCGAGCTCTTCCGGACCGCGAGCGGCGTGCCGGTGGTCACTACGGGGTGGCTTGCCGCGCACCACTCCGAGGTGCAGGTCGTCGACGTCCGCGAATACGTCGAGTTCGGCGGGCCGCTCGGTCACATCGAGGGCTCCGCGCTCGTGCCGCTTGCGGCACTCGGCTCTCGTGCCGATGCGTGGAGCCCCGACGAGCCGATCGTCACGGTGTGCACGTACGGCACCCGCTCCGGCAAGGCGGCGGTGCTGCTCCGCGAACGGGGGTTTTCCCGCGTCGCTTCGCTGCACGACGGTCTGACCGGATGGCGCGCGGCCGGCCATCCCACCATCGGGATCAGGCGCGACCGCCAGGACGCTGCGGACTGGGAAGGCATGAACATTTGAGAATCGGCGGACGAGGGCGATGCTGACCGCCGTCGGCCTCCTGCTCGCGGTGTTGATCGGCGTCGCGCTCGGTTTTTTCGGCGGTGGCGGCTCGATTCTCACGGTGCCGCTGCTGGTCTACGTCTTCGCGCTCGATCCCAAGCAAGCGATTGCGAGCTCGCTCCTCGTGGTCGCGCTTGCGAGCCTCTCCGGTGCCGTCCAGCACTGGCGCGCCGGCAACGTGCGCGTCCACACCGGGCTCGTGTTCGGGGTCGCCGGCATGGTGGGGGCCCACCTCGGCGGCCGGGCCGGCGCGCTCGTCGACGGCCGCATCCTGCTTCTGCTCTTCGCGGCCACGATGATGTTGACGGCGAGCGCGATGTGGCGCGGGCGGCGCCCGTCCGCGTCGCCGACGACGCCGGCGCAGGGCTCGCCGGGTCGCCTCGTGCTGCAGGGCTTCGCGGTCGGGAGCTTCACCGGGCTCGTCGGTGCGGGAGGCGGGTTCCTGATCGTTCCGGCGCTGGTGCTGTGGGCGGGGCTCTCGGTGCCGGCTGCCGTCGGCACCTCGCTGTTCGTCATCGTCCTGCAGACGCTCGCCGGGTTCTCGGGGTACGCGGCGCGGATCGCGGTCGACTACGGCCTCGTCGCGGCGATCGCCGTCGCCGCGATCGCCGGATCGTGGGTGGGCGTCCGGCTGGCGCGCGTGGTCGAGCCGGCGTCGCTGCGGCGGATGTTCGCGGGCTTCGTCATGGCGATGGGGGTCTTGATCTTCGTCCGTGAGGGCACGCTGGTGGTCGAGACCGGTCGCGCCGCGCTGCCGGGGACACTACCGCAGCTGGCCTTCGCGCTGGCGATGCTCGGCATCGGCGTGCTTGCGGGACGCGCGTCGCGCGGGGGCGGCGGATACGTGTCGGAGGCGTTCGAGGGCGGGGAAGGGATTTAGCAGGTCAACCGTCGCCGGTGCCGAGGCGGAGAACGGGGAGGTGCAGGGGGCGGGCGAGTCGCTCGTAGAGCATGCCGAACGCCCCGGCACCGACCAGGACGCCGGCGAGCGCCGCGAGCGCGTAGACCTTGCCCTCGCCGATGTTGACGAGGATCGGTCCCGGACACATGCCGGTGATCGACCACCCGACACCGAAAAGCACGCCGCCGAGCACGTTGCCGGGATGGCGCGGCTTGGCGGTGACCTTCAGCGGCGCTCCGAACGCCGTTCGGCCGGCGCGTTTCAGCAGCCAGAGCCCCGGCGCGGTCAGTACGACGGCGGTGCCGATGATGCCGTAGAGCTGGAAGCTCTCGAAGAGAAACATGCGCTGCACGAAGTCGTAGTCGGCGGCGCCGCTCCGGCTGAGCACGAAGCCGAACGCGATCCCGAACAGGAGATAGGGTAGGCGCGTCATCTCAGCTCCACAGGACGCGGTAGACGATCTGGGTGGTCACGATCCCCGCGGCCATGAACGCGAGCGTGGCTTCGAGGCTCGCGCGCTCCAGGTTGGCGAGGCCGAAGATGCCGTGCCCGCTCGTGCAGCCGCCCGCGAGCCGCGTGCCGAAGCCGATCAAAACGCCGCCGCCGAACATCCAGGCGAGCTTGCCCGCCGGACCGAGGCCGATCCGGGTATCGAACATGCCGAGATCCCAGAGCGGCGCCCAGCCGCCGCCCGCAAGCGCCGAGAGCGCGCCGCCCAGCAGCAAGCCGGCGAGGAACGGCAGGCGCCAGCCGTGCGAGCCGACGAACTCCGGCCGCTGCAGATACGGTGTCCTGAGCCCCCGGGCGCAGAAATTCCCGAAGCCGGTCGAGATGCCGAGGCGTTGATTCGTCACGCCGAGCAACAGCAAGGTAATGGCGGCGATCGCCGCCCCCGCCAACCACCACGGCCAGGGCTCGAGGTTGTGGAGAATGAGCACGCGAACCTCCGCTACCGCCCGACTAGCCCACCTCGATCCCCGGCGCCAGGCAGATCGTCTTCGGCTCGAGGTACGCGCGCAGCCCCTCCGGCCCGAGCTCGCGGCCGAGGCCCGAGCTCTTGAAGCCGCCGAACGGGCCCGTCATCGCCATCATGAAGAAGTTGACGTTGTGGGTGCCGGTGCGGACGCGGCGGGCGATGGCGATGCCGCGCTGGGGATCGTTGGTCCAGACCGAGCCCGAGAGGCCGTAGGGCGAGTCGTTGGCGATGCGGATGGCGTCGGCTTCGTCGTCGTAGGGGATGGCGCAGAGCACCGGGCCGAAGATCTCCTCCTGCGCGACGGTCATGCGGTTGTCGACGTCGGCGAAAAGCGTCGGCTCGACGAACCAGCCGTGCGCCTGCTCCTTCGGGGTGCCGCCGCCCACCACGCAGCGCGCGCCTTCCCCTTTGCCCTTGGCGATGTAGCCGAGCACGCGGTCGCGCTGGCGCGCGGAGACGAGCGGGCCGATCTCGGTGGTGAACTCCGCCGGATCGCCGACGCGGAGGGCGCCGACGGCCGCAGCCAGGGCCTCGACGCCTTCCTGGTAGCGCTGGCGCGGCAAGAGCACGCGGGTCTGCGCGACGCAGGCCTGGCCGTTGTTCATGGTGCCGGCGCCGACGATCGGCGCGATCACCTGGTCGAAGTCGGCGTCGTCGCAGACGATGGCGGCGGACTTGCCGCCGAGCTCGAGCGTGACGCGTCGCAGGCGCTCGCCGCAGAGCGCCGCGATCCGCCGGCCGGCGGCGGTGCTGCCGGTGAAGCCGACCTTGTCGATGCCGGGATGGGTGACGAGATACTCGCCGACCTCGCGGCCGGCG
The DNA here is from genome assembly GCA_964631985.1 of uncultured Polyangiaceae bacterium. Lineage (GTDB taxonomy): Bacteria > Desulfobacterota > Binatia > UTPRO1 > UTPRO1 > UTPRO1. The sequence goes on from CAZWAX010000293.1 coordinate 5,123, forward strand.
GGGAGCAGGCTCACGACGCCCTTCGGCACCCCGGCCTCGTCGAGCGCGTCGGCGAGGAGATACGCATCGAGCGGCGTTTCGGGCGCCGGCTTCACGACGATCGAGCAGCCGGCGGCGAGCGCCGGCGCGAGTTTCAGCATGATCGTGAAGAGCGGCACGTTCCACGGCACGATCGCCGCCGCGACCCCGACCGGCTCCTGGCGGACGAGCGCCGAGCCGACCATCGAGGGCCGGACTTCCTCGAAGGGAAAGGTGCGGGTCAGCTGGGCATAGAACTCCAGCACCATGGTGGTCGCGAAGGCCTGGCCCGCGTGCGCGAAGCTGATCGGGCAGCCCATCTCCATCGTCACGGTCGACGCGATGTCACCGGAGCGTTGCTGCAGCGCGGCCAGGAGGCGGTCGAGGACGTCGGCGCGCTCGGCCGGCGTGGTTCGCGACCAGGGGCCGTCCTCGAAGGCGGTGCGCGCCGCGGTGACGGCGCGGTCGACGTCCGCCGTGCTCGCCGCGGGCACCCGCCCCACGATCTCTTCCGTGAAGGGCGAACGGACGTCGATCCGCTCCCCGGACGACGGTTTTTCGTGGGTTCCTCCGATGTACAGCGTATCGCGCTCGATCATGGGCTGCCGGCTCCTTGGGTCAGGGGTTGGGTGAGGCAGAGATGACATCCTAGGGTTTGCGGCGATCGTCAAACCCCCTGAACCGTGTCCGCGGACCTTTTTCCTTGTCTGCTGCGCGACCCCTATGGCAGTGTCGCGGCGTGCCGGTAGTTCCCCTCGCCGTACGAGCCGCCTGACGCCGTAAAGGAGGATACGTTCATGGGTACCATCGCCCGCGCCGTCGTTGCCGGGGCTGCGCTGCTGTTCGCGTTCGCCACGCCCGCCGCCGCCGACATCACGTCGGTCGCCCGTTGTCAGAAGAAGATCGCCACCGCCGGTGCCGATTTCGCCAAGCGCGTGATCGTCACCACCCTCAAGTGCACCGAGGAGGTCGCGGAGTGCCAGGTGCAATGCGAGGAGGGGGTCTTCGGCCCGTCGTGCGAGGACAACCCGCCGCCGTGCTGCGACCCCGACGATCGCGGTTCGAACTCGACGTTCGACGCCTGCATGGACGAGGCCGACGAATACTGCGCCGATCAGGAAGCGAAGATCGCGCTCTACGAGACGACCAAGCAGAACAAGATCGTCGCCTCCTGCACCGAGCTCACCCAGGAAGAGCTCTGCGGTGCCACGGGCAACGGACTGAACTTCGCCCTCGTCAACGCCGGCTGTCTGGCGCTGGATCCGAGCTACACCTGCAGCCTGCCGAACCTGATCAATTGTCTCGGCGGGCCGCTGCAGCGCCAGCTGATCGATCAGATCAGCGGGCTCCTGAGCCCGCGGTCCAGTGACGCCGTCCGGGCCGCGAGCCTGCAATCCGCGTTTCCGGATCTGCCCGTCACGTACAAGCTCAAGGAAGATCTGCCTGCCGCCGGCCAGGTCGATCTGTGGTCGATCACGGGGCAGGCGGGGGACAAGGTCATCGTCCGGATCAAGACGCGGAACGACCTGCCCGGCCAATCCACGATCGAGCCGAGCGTCGTGTTGCTCGGGAGCGATCAAACGACTCCGGTCGCCGACACCCTCGTGAACAGCGTGCCGTGCGCGGTGCCCAACACCTGCGGCAGCCAATGCCCGCAGTTTCAGCGGGTGTTGCCCTTCAACGGGACGTTCTACGCGGCGGTGCGGGCGAACGGCGCCAACGGCTGCGCTGGCGGTAAGTACCGGCTGATCATCACCACCCCCGGCGGCGCAGCGCCGGCCCTGGTGGCCGACGACATCACGCCGTAGGGGTCGCCCACCCCATCTCGCGCTGGACGACGTCGGCGATGGTTGCCGCGTCGGCGTCGTCCAGCACGTCACCCGTCGTGCTCACGATCAGGCTCTCGGTCGCGTCGCGGCGGGTGAAGAACACGCCGGCACCGGGGCGGGCCGGCACCGTGGCGACGTGATAGCCGCCGACGATCGGCGCGCCGAAGATCTCCGCGCGGTCGGGCAGGAGCGCGTCCGTGTCGGCGAAGTTGAACGAGCAGAAGTCGCCGGTGCGCGTCCACGGCAGCTCGCGAAACATGCCGCGGAGCGGCCGATAGCGAGCGAAGGTCATGCCCGCCCAGCCGGCCTCGATCTCGTCGCGCCGGACGGCCTCGGCCAGCCGGTCGCGGAGCACGCGCGCGAGACCCACCGCGTCGCCGTCGAGGGGCGGCGGGAAGCGCGCGAAGTGGAAGCCGAGATAGTTGCCGAGCACCGGGCCGTGCTCGCCGCGGGCGCGGCGATCGACCGACACGGGGACGAGGAAGGGCGCGTCGGTCGCGACGCCGCGACGCTGGAAGATCGCGGTCATGGCCTTGGCGACGACCGCGAGTCGCCACGGCATGCCACGCCGGAGGCGATCGGGCGAGGGTGCGCCGGCGGCGAAGCGAAAGCGCCAATGACGCCGCCGTCCGGTCGCGGAGCGCGGGTCCGCGCTCGCGAGTGAGCGCGGC
>CAZWAX010000294.1:0-7613 GCA_964631985.1 uncultured Polyangiaceae bacterium
AGCGTGGTTTCCTGCCCGTCAGGTCCTACCATCACGATCGAGGTCGGGTCGATCCGTCCTAATTTGTAGCCCCCGACGTCTTCCCCCTGCCGGAGCCACTGGGGCTTGGGTTGCGTCGTGTCCTTGACGAGCGCCTCGCGCTCTGGCCCGCCCCCGGAAACCCCCAAAAGCACTAGGGTCAGGGGCCGGACGGGCTCCGTCGAGACGGTCGCGGCGGCGGACCCGGTCGGGACCCCCGTGCGTGACTGGTCGAAGAGGTCCTTGTCGGCGATCTGGGTGGCAAGGTTCGGGGGGGCGGGACGGCGATCGACCCTCGGGATGTCGAGCTTCTGCGCCTTGGCCTCGCGGGGGGCCACCGCCTCGGCCTCGGGCTCCCGGATCCACCAGAGCCTGACGATCAGGAAGAGCAGCCCGGCAATGATCACGAACAGCAGAATGTTGAGGATCAGGACCCGGCGCATCAGGCGGTGCCCCCGGCCGGCGGCGACGGCGCGACGTTCGGAGCTTTCCCGGGTGACGGCGCGGCGGCCCCGGCGGCATCGGCGGGTGCCGCGACTTTGCCCCCGGCGGCCGGCGCGGTCGTCGCGGCCCCTTGGAGGAAGGCGGTCACCTCGATGGTCGCCGAGAGCGCCCGTCCCGCCTTGCCACGCAATACCGCCCCGCGCCGACTGATCTCGAGGAACGGGATCGTGACCCGCGTCTGGCCGTGCTCGACCCCCGCGAGGAAGTCCGCCACCTGCTTCAGGTCGCCGGTCACCGTGATGCGGACCGCGATCCGCCGGAACTCGCCGACGGCGTCGTCGCGCATCACTTGCGTGCTCTGGATCTCCACACCCTTTTCGCCCGCGAGACTGTGCAGCGTGTTCTGGAGATTCGCGGCGGCGAGCGTCGGCGTGTCGCCGGGAACGAGCTGCGTGTGCACCACCTGATAGAGCTTCTGCAGCTGCTCGCGCTGGCGGGTGATGTCGGCGGTCCGCGAGAGGTAGGCCTGGCCGTTCTCGATCTTCTCGCGATGCCCGACGATCTCGTCCTGGAGGTCCTGGCGGTACGAGAGAAAGGGCGAAATCACCAGGAGGTGGACGAGGAACAACACGAGCACGCCGGCGGCTGCGCCGATCAGTTGCCGCTCGCGCGCGCTGAAGCGCGCCCATCGCTCGCGCCAGTTCATCCCTCGACCTCCGCGACGATCGAGAACCGCTCCTGGCCACCCTGCCCCTGGGTGATCGGCGAGGTGAACTGCGCGTTCTTGAAGTTCGGCGAGCTCTCGAGGATCTGGATCAGCTCCGACGACTTGGTCGCGAAGCCGTCCATCTCGATCCGGTTGTTGCGGTAACGAAGCGTCGTCAGATACGCCTCGGGGGGGATCTTGTCGGTCAGCTCCTTCAGGAACTGCACGGTTCGGCGATCCTGGTTCTCGGTCAGCGTCGTGATCTGGGTCTGGAACTTCCGGACATCGGCCTCCTGCTTCTTGATGGCGGCGACTTGCGGCTCGAGCTCCTCGACCTGTCGCGTCAGGGCTCGGCGTGTCATCTCGTCACGGACGATGACGCTCCCCCCGTAGACGACCGCGAGCACCACGGCCACGACCATCAGCAACAGGGGGACGAACAACCCTTCCTGCAACCCCGGACGATGCTCGGCCGGGAGCAGGTTGATGTCGACGACGCCCTCGCGCACCGCGCCGAGGGCCGCACCGACGGCGGGGAGCAACGACGGCTCCGCGGCATCGAAGAAGCTCGTCGGCGCCTCGAGACGTCCGCTCGCGAGCGCGAACAGGTCGATGGTCCCCTCCGGGCTCCCGGGCGTCCCGTTCCGCGTGGCGGCGACCAGCAGGTCGACCGGGGCCTCGACCACATGAAACACCTCGGCGAGGTCGCGGCGTACCATCGCGTTCACCTCGGCGGTGGTCGGCGCCTGGCCCCGCAGGGCATGGCTCGCGACCAGTTGCCGCTCGACGAACACCGCGAGCTCACCCTCGCTGCCGTCGCGGACCAGCAGCGCCACCGGCTCGCCGAGGGCGCCCCGGCAGAACGCGGTGTAGTCGCCGAGGGCCGCGGCCGCTACGACGACCGCTTTCGCCCGGATGCCGGCCGCCTCGAGCGCATCCACGTATTGCCGCACGACCCGGCGCGGGACGCTGACGACCAGCACGGCGAGACGTCCGTTCTCACCCTGCCCCGATTCGCGCACCTGGTAGTCGTAGAAGATCTCGTCGCGCGGCAGTGGGCTCACCCGCTCGATCTCGTACTCGAGCACCTGTGCCAGGTTCTCGCGGGCGGCGGTCGGCAGGATCAGTCGGTTCAGCAGGAGCTCCTGCCGGGCGAGGCAGAGATGCACCGCGCCGGGCTCGATCTTGGTCTCGGTGCGGAACGCCGTCAGTGCCGCCGTGAGGCTCTGCATGCGCTCTTCCGGCCGACTGACGGGTGCGAGGGGGTACGTCCGGTCATGGACCAAGGACACCCGCAAGAGGCGCTTCCGCACCAACGCCAGCGACACGTGCTCGGGTCCGACGTAGATCCCCAGGCCATCGAGGAAGTCGACGCGGCGGATGCGTTGCGAGAAGGTCGTGAGGTCCATGACTTTTCAGAATGCGGGCAGTCGGTCGTACCAGCGCTCGATGTGAAACCCGTCGGCGTCCTCCGGAACGTAGACGACCGCTCCGAGGCGCGCCTGCACCCGACCGTTCTGCATGGTGGCCCGTGCCTCGATCGCGACCCGACTGGGAGCGCGGTCCACCAACCGGCGCGCCAGCACCTGATCCGCAACCTTGGCCCGAATCAAGCCCAGGACGCTGCTCGGATCTTCGTCGCGCGCGGTGACGATCTCTTCCACGGCCACCTCATCCCCTCCCAGCACCACCCGCAGCACCGCCACCGGCGCCGTCCGGACGTTGATGTTAGCGCTCTCGTTGAAGACCGAAAAGACTTCGCGCAGGGGAATCACCGGCGCGTCGCTGTCGGCGAAGTTCCGGTCCCGCGTTCCGTAGAACAGCTCGCGGGTAATACCACGAACTTGGAGGGGCTCGTCTACCGAATCGAACCGACCGTTTTTGGCCCGGTACGGCTCAGGCAGCTTCATGTAGTACTCGTCCTCGGCGCCGTGGAGGCGGTGCAGGTCGTCGCTGTCGCGCCAATCGATGATCGCGTCGGTGAGCTCCTCCTGGGCATCCGAGTCGAGACCGAGGCTCTCGAAGACCTTGCGCAGCAGCGCCTCGTCGGCCCGGTTGAGCGAGATCTTGCCGCCCTCGTCGATGATCCGCACGCCGTAGGTGCCCCCCCAATACGGCTCCTCGTGCCAGCGTCCGTCGGGCAACCATGGCGGGGGCGCGTCGAGCGGGACGGCATCGGGATCCTCGTCTTCGGTCTGGTTCTGGCGGGCGTACAGCATGCGATAGATGGCGCGATGCACGCCCGCGATCGCCACGCCACGGGCCTGGATCTCCTCGGCGAGGTTCTGGGTCGCAATCGCGTCGTCGCGCATGCCGCGCGAGAACTCGGCCGCGAGCACGCTCAGCACCATGAAGACCCAGATCACCATCAGAAGCGCGATCCCGCGCTCACCGTTCCGGGGCGTCATTCCTCGAGCTCCTCGGGGTCTTCGGTGTCCTCCACCTCGTTGACCGTCCCGGAGGAGTCCTGGTCGGTGTCGTCGTCCTCGCCCTCTTCGTCGGGAGGCTCTTGGAAGTCATTCGTGCCCCACCCCCCCACCATGGTGAGGAGCGGGATGTCCCGCACCCACTGGCCGCCGCCGAAGTATCCAAGCCCCTCGACCGTCACGCGCACGAAGCCCGGCAGGATGTCCTCGTCGCGCGCGTCCCATTTCTCGGTCCAACCGAGATCCTGTTCCTCGGCGGGGAGATAGTCGAAGCGAAGGGACGAGAAGCCGTCGAGCAGGACGGCGCGCTCGACCGGGGCGTCGTTGGGGGGATCGTAGAGGTCGTCGGGAGTGAAATTCGCCCGCTCCTCGACGACCAGTCGCCCCTCGACCAATCGGTACGTCACGACGACCAGACCGGTGCCGCCGCGGCTCTGCGGGGCGCTCGTCACGAAGGTCATCCCGTCGGCGGCGCCGAGAAAGAACGGGATCGGCTCCTCTTCGTGCATGGCGAAGTAGTAGACGGTCGACCGGATCTGCCGGCCCAGGAGCTCTTCCGCGAGCCGCATACGCTGGTTCTCGTCGGCCGCACGCTCGCCGCTCGTGACGGCCCGGTGCCCGAAATAGAAGGCGCTGTAGGTGATGGCGGCGATCATCCCGAAGATGACCAGGGCCAACACCATCTCGAGCAGCGTGAAGCCGGCCGACCCCGACCGGCGCGACTGGTCCGGACACGTGCTCATGTCGGCGGGGCCGGAGCGACACGCAGCGTCCGCAGCGTGTAGACACCCTCCCGATCGGCCGTCTGCGGCCACAGCACCGAGACCTCGATCTCGAACAGCGTGAGGTCGCTCTTGACGTCGAGCTCGCGCGAGTTGCCCTCGAGGAGCTCGCGCGCCTCCCGCACCCGGCGCTCGTAGCGGTAGCCGTTCGGCAACTCGCCCGCCTCCTGCCCCGGCAGCGGATCGGGCATGGTCATGGTCTGCTCGAGGATGGCTCGAGCCTGCATGGCCGCCCGCGCCCGGATGCCCGCGCCGCGCTCGGTGCGAAGTGCGGCGGTGAAGATCTCGAGCACGGCGACGACACCGATGCCGACGATCGCCATCGCGATTGCCACCTCGATCAACGTGAAGCCGCCGGCGTCCGATCGCGCCCGGCATCGCCCCGGTGCGAGCGTCACGTGGTCGTGTCCTGGATGACGACCGATCCGAGCATGGGATCGACCCGGATCCCGAAGCTCAGGCTGTCGCCGTCGAGCTGGCCCACGACGAGCGCGATGCCGCTCGAGCCGCCGTTCGGGTAGAACACGACCCGCACGCCGCCATCCTGGTCGCGCCATCCCCCGCGAATGCCGGTCACGGCGGCGCCGCCCGGGAGCGTCGCCTCCTGCCCATCGGGCCAGTTGAAGGTCTTTCCGTCGGCCTGGATCACCAGCTCCTGCTCGACCCCGCGCCGAATGGCGCGCTCACGCAGCCCGCGCATGACCCCGGCGAGCGAGCGCGTGGCCGTGCGGACCTCGCGCGCACGCCATCCGCTCTGAATCCCGGGCGCCGCGAGACCGCTCGCGACTGCCACGATCATCAGCACGACGATGAGCTCGAAGAGCGAGAACCCGCGTTGCGACGTGCGGGTTCCGCTCGCGCGGCGCAGCACGTCCCTCAGCCGGCCCAGCTCGCCAGATCGCGGGCGTCGCCGTCCCCGCCCGGAGCCCCGTCCGCTCCGTAGCTGAAGAGATCGTACTCGCCGTGCTCGCCCGGGCTCACGTACAGGTAGGTTCTCCCCCAAGGGTCGGAGGGTACGCCCTTCTTGAGATAGGGTCCGTCCCAGCCCGGGATGCCGCGACCTTCCTGCAGGACGTTCAATCCCTCCTGCGACGACGGATAGCGACCGACGTCGAGGCGAAACGTGTCGAGCGCGGTGCCGAGGAGCTCGATCTGCGTGCGGGCGGCTTGCGAGCGGGCCTTCCGTTCGCGACCGAGGTAGGCGGGGACCACCAAGGCGGCCAAGAGGCCGAGGATCACCATGACCACCAAGAGCTCGACGAGCGTGAAGCCGCGCTCGCCGCGCCGCAACCGGGTGAGCGTTCTCTGCGTGCGCGTTTCGTTCATGCGTCGTTCCTCCAAAGAATCAGATGTCAACGTCGTTGATGCTGAAGACGGCCATCAGCATCGAGATCACCATGAAACCGACCACGAGACCCATGATCAAGATCATCGCGGGCTCGAGGAGCCGCGTGAGACGCTTGACGTCGTTGCGGACCTCGCGGTCGAAGAAGTCGGCCGTCGTCACCAGCATCTCGTCGAGCTTGCCGGTGTCCTCGCCGACCGCGATCATCTGCAGTGCCAGCTGGGGGAAGACGCCGCTGCGACCGAGCGGACCAGCCATTCCGGCTCCCTCCCGCACACCGACCTGCACCTCGTTCAGGGCTTGCGCCACGACTTGGTTACTCGCCACCGCGCGCACGATGTCGAGCGCCTGCAGCATGGGGACGCCGCTCCGCAGCAGCACCCCGAGGGTGCGGCCGAAGCGCGCCACTTCCGTCAGACGCAAGAGATTGCCGACGATGGGAATGCGCAACTTGAACGCGTCGAACTTGAGCCGCTGGGTCGTGGAAAAGTAGCGATACAACGCGAAGATTCCGCCAATGATCAGCGGCACCCCGATGAGCGACCATGGGCTGGTCGCGGCGTCGCTGATGGCGAGCATCATCCGCGTCGACAGCGGCAGGGCCTGACCGAGATCGGCGAACATGCTCGCGAACTTCGGCAACACGAAGACGAGAAGAATGGCCACCGACACTCCGCCGACCCCGACCAGGATCAGCGGATACGTGAGCGCGGAGATCACCTCGTCGCGCAGCTCCTCGGCGCTGGCGAGATACTCGACCAGACGCTGGAGCACCTGATCGAGCACCCCGCCGACCTCGCCCGCCTTCACCATGTTCACGTAGATCGGCGGAAAGACCTTGGGATGCTGTCCGAGGGCCTCCGCCAGCGCCGTGCCCCCGCGCACCGATTCGAGGACCTCCGCGGTGACCCGTTTCAGCTCCGGCGTCTGGGCGAGCTGCGTCAGCGTCGTCAAGCTCCGGTCGAGCGGCATCCCCGCCTGCAACAGGGTGGCGAGCTCGCGGGTGAAGATCAGCAACTCGGAGGTCTTGACGCTCTTGCGTCGCCCGCCGATGGCCGGGAGCGCAATCGCCTTCGCCGCCCGGGGAGCCGCATCCGTCCCGGCGCCGATACGAATCGGGATCAGGCCTTTTTCGCGCAGACGCTGGACGACCGAGCGCTCTTCGCCGGCCTCCATCGAGCCCTCGACGATCTTCCCCTGAAAGTCGGTTGCTCGATACGAAAATTGGGCCATGAGACCTCGTGGTAGCGGTGCGACGGGCGTCGTTCCGACCGATTCGGCTATCTAACACGGGCCTGCCGCCCCGCATATAGCGGTGGCGGCGAGATCGGCGACGGTGCCCGCCGCGACGTGCCAATCGAGAGTGCGCGCGGCGGCACGCGCGGCACGGCCCATGGTTTCGGCCTGCTCGAGGCCACGTACGATCGCCGCGGCGAGCGCCGGGGCATCGCGCGGCGGGACGAGCAGGCCGGTCTCGCCGTCACGGACGAGGTCGGGCAGGCCACCGACCCGCGTGGCAACGACCGCACGCCCGCTGGCCATGGCGAGGGGGACCACGGCGCTTTGGCTCGCCTCCCAGTACGGCAGCACCACGAGGTCGCTCGCCGCGAAGCAGCACGCGACTTCGTGGCTCGCGACGAAGCGATCGAGCAGCTCGACACGGTCACCGACGCCGAGGCGCGCTGCGAGCGCGCGATAGTGGGCGGCGTCGTGGTGGTAGATCTCTCCCGCCACGACGAGCCGCACGTCCGGCGCGAGGCGGGCCAGGGCCTCGATCAAGGTCGGCAGCCCCTTGTACTCGCGGACGTAACCGAAGAAGAGCAGCCGGCGCGGCGCCGGCTGGAGACCGAGCGCGCCGGCACAGGCCGCGCGATCGCCGCCGTGCGCGCACG
>CAZWAX010000295.1:0-7610 GCA_964631985.1 uncultured Polyangiaceae bacterium
CGATCGAAATTTCTTTTACCCGATACGATCGATTTGTGCAGAGGTTCCCTAGGGCGCTCAATCGGCCGAGCACACCCCCCACGGCGCGCCGAGGTTCCCCGTGTTGCGGTCGAAGCTGGCGCTGTGATGGCACGTGCCGGAGAACTTCGGCTTCGGATCGTAAGCAGGTCGAGCGGAACGGGTCCGGTGCCGTCGTTGTACACGTACCCTGTGATCGTGGCGCCGCTGACATGGGCGGCCCCGGCGCCCACGACGAGACCGGCCCCGCCGTGCTCAGCCGCGGTTCCGTTGCCGGTCGCGGTAAACGTGGCGAGCTTCGCGCCGCGTCCCGCGATGCATCCGGCCGAGCCATTGTCGTTCGTGACGACGTTCGATCCCTGGACTTTGCCGTGGGTGTCGATACCGGCTTGGCCGTTGCCGTTGGCCGTCACACCGTTCGCTTTCAAGCTGTCGGCGCGGATGCCGATGCCGCCGTCGCTGCCCGAGATGTCGCCGCGTCCCGTCGTCGAGGTGATCGTGCACGGACCCTTCGAGCGGCAGACGACCGCGAGCTGGCCGGGTGCCACGAGCGCATGGCCGTTCATGTCGAGCGTACCCTTCCGGTCGATCGCGATGGCCGCCTGCGTCGCGCACGCGACGTCGCCGTATCCGCAATCGGCGTCCGTGGTGCATGCGACGCCGGTTTGGAAACAACCGTACCCACTCGGGCGGCACTCGAAGCGCCCGACGTCGGCGTCGGGCAGGTCAGGTCGCCCACCAAGTTGATAGAAAGAATCTCTAGTGGGGGGCATCCTCCCGGCCGCGGGCGGGAGATCCCAGGCGCCGTTGGCGGCGTCAATACGCAGCACGGCCGGTGCGCTCGGGGGCGCGGTGATGCTGCGCCCGCACACGGGTGCGTCAGGTGAAGTCGAACGCGCCGGGCTGCGGCGGCGGACGTGCCGGGGTGAGACGGGTCCCGCGGTGGGCAGCCCGAGGTGGCCGAGGATCTTGGTCACGACCGGCGGGTCTTCGATGGCGGCGAGGAAGCGGAGGCGCCCACCGCAGCCGGCGCAGGCGGGACGTCGATGGCGAAGACGCGCCGCATGAGGGCCGAGGCGCACGACCGGGCTCCCGGATGGCCGACGGCAGATGACGACGAGGGCGTTGGTGCGGTTGCTCCCGGCACCACCTGGAGGGATGGCGCGCGCGACGGTACGGGTGGTGCCGATGCCGTCGACGGCGGGGGCGGTGGCGCGACACGGGTAGCCGAAGGCGACGGTGGCGGACGCCATCGCGCCCTCGGGGCCAGGACGCCGTGATACAGGACCAAGTCGATGTGCGGGCGGGGCGTGAGGGCCGCCAGGCGTTCGAGGAATTCGTGTGGAGTGAAGATGAGGTGGCGCGTGCCGTCGTGCCACGGGTGCCGGAGCGTGGAGACGACGCGCCCGTCGGCGTGGCGCGAGAGACGCTCTTGCGCGAGCGGCGGGCGCAATAGGTATCCGCAGCCGCGACGTCGCAAGAGCCGCAGGATGCGCGCGTGAATCGTCGCGAGCAGGCGAGCTACCTCGCGATCGGTCGGCGGTGGGGTGGGATGAAAACGCGGGGTGAGAGTGAAGGCGTTGCGACGGTGTGAGGCCGCATCGCTCCGAGGAGATGGTGAGGCCGACCGCTCTCTAGCGGCGCTGGGGTCTGCCGGTCGCGAGCGCGTCGAGCACGGAGAGGACGCGCGCGGTATCGTCGTAGCGGAGGGTCTGCCAGCCGAGGCTGCGTGCGGCTTTCAGATTCACGCCCAGGTCGTCGAGGAAGAACAGTGACTCGTGCGGGAGCCCGAGCTTGGCGCGCATGATCTCGTAGATCGCCGGCTCGGGTTTGCGCATGCCGACCTCGCAGGAGTCCACGACGACGTCGAAGAGGCTCTCGACGTCGATCAGCGAGCGCCAGCCGTGGCGCCACTCCGGGATGTTGTTGGTGAGGAGCGCCGTCGGCATGCGGGCGTGGAGCCGCGCCGCGGCCTCGACGATCTCGCTGCGCAGGCGTTGGGTCGCGCTGGCGCCGGTGTTCCCCATGAAGTTCCGGGCCTCGTGGTCCGAGACGTCGCAGCCGTGCTCGAGGGCGAGCTCTCGGAGGCGCGCGACGAAGTCGGCGAAGGTCGCGTGGCCCCGTTCGACCGCCGACCAGATGCCGGCCTCGTCGTGGAAGAGGTCGCGGCGGATGGCGCGCCATGCGTCGGCCGTGAGACCGTGCCGGTCACCGAACGCTTGCACCGACTCGACGCCGCCGGCGAGGAAGACGCCGCCGAGGTCGAAGACGGCGGCCTCGACGCGTTCGGTGTCGATCCCTTCGATCACCATGCGCCGTGTGCCTAGCGGTCGCCCGGAAGCCTGTCCATCGCACGGGGCGCGGTCGGGCGGTCTTCTTGCACTCGCCCGGAGGTGCGTCGTATCAACGACGGCCCCACCGGCGGCGGAGGTTTCCCATGGCGTACCAAGTCTTCGAGATCGAGCGCGACGCCCACGTGGCGACCCTGTGGCTCGCCAATCCCGACAAGCGCAATGCGATGGGCCCGGTGTTCTGGGACGAGCTCCCACGGGTGATGGACGAGCTCACGAACGACGAGTCCGTGCGGGCGATCGTGATCGCCGCCCGCGGCGCCCACTTCACCGTCGGCCTCGATCTGAAGGCGATGGGCGGCGGCATCGTCGAGGGCGGCAACGGCGCGGGGGCACGGAAACGGTTGCTCGATTTCATCCTCAAGATCCAGCGCACGGTGACGGCCGTCGCGCGCTGCGAGAAGCCGGTGATCGCCGTCGCCCACGGCTGGTGCATCGGCGGCGGCATCGACCTGCTGACCGCGTGCGACATCCGGATCGCCGCGGCCGACGTCACGTTCGGCATTCGCGAGACGAAGATGGCGATGGTGGCCGACGTCGGGACGTTGCAGCGTCTCCCCGGGATCATCGGCCGGGGCCAGGTCGCGGAGCTGGCGTTCAGCGGCGACGACTTCGGCGCCGAGCGTGCTCTGACGCTCGGCTTCGTGAGCTCCGTCCATCCCGACCAGGCGTCCGCGCTGGCGGCGGCCCGGGCGCTTGCATCGCGGATCGCGGCCAACTCGCCGCTCGCGGTCACCGGTACCAAGCGCGTGCTCGAGTACTGCGCCGACAAGAGCGTCGAGGACGGGCTCACGTACGTGGCGACCTGGAATGCCGCGTTCGTCGCCAGCGAAGATCTGCAGGAGGCGTTCACGGCCTTCTTCGAGAAGCGTCCGCCGTCGTTCCGCGGGCGGTGAGGCGTGGGGAATCGCGGCTTCCGCGGCAGACGGCTTCTATGACAGACTGACGATCCTTGCGCGGGCGCGGGCCTCGGCCGCGACCGCGACACCCCGATAAAGCAACGCCAGGAGGTTTCGCAATGTCGATCGAGCAACATCTCTCGCGCGAGTTTCTGCGGGTCGTGGAGGAGGCGGCGATCGCCGCCTCGCGGACGATGGGTCAAGGCCAGCGTCGCTACTCCGACCAGGTAGCCGTCGAGGCCATGCGGAAGGCCATGGACACGTTGCCGATGCGCGGCACGATCGTCATCGGCGAGGGCGAGCGCGACGAGGCCCCGATGCTGTTCATCGGCGAGAAGGTCGGCCGCCAGATGCCCGACGAGCCCGAGGTCGACATCGCCGTCGACCCGCTCGAGGGCACGAACCTGTGCGCCACCGGTGAGCCCAACTCGATCGCCGTGCTCGCCGCCGCCAACAAAGGCGGTCTCCTGCACGCCCCCGACTGCTACATGGAGAAGATCATCGTCGGACCGGCGGCGAAGGGGGCGGTTCACCTCGACGCCACGCCGAAGGAGAATCTCCAGGTCATCGCCAAGCGCCTCGGGCGCCAGGTCAAGGACCTCGTCGTGATCGTGCTCGATCGCCCGCGTCACGAGCAGCTGGTCGAGGAGATCCGCAGTGCGGGCGCGCGTATTCGCTTGATCTCCGACGGCGATCTGTCGGCGGGCATTTCCGCCGCCGTTCGCGGTACCAACGTGCACGCCGTGATGGGCATCGGCGGGGCACCAGAGGGAGTGCTTGCCGCGGCCGCCATCCGCTGCCTGAACGGCGGCATGCAGGGCCGCCTCGTGCCCACCAAGGAGGGGCAGGAAGAACGCATGAAGGCGATGGGGATCACGGATCCGCGGCGGATCTTCACCGAGCGCGACCTGGCACCCGGACCGGACATCATCTTCGCGGCCTGTGGCGTGACGGACGGCAGTTTCATGCGCGGCGTCCGTTTCTTCGGCCACGGCCATCGCACGAGCTCGCTGATCATGTCCCTCAGCGACCGGATGATTCGCTTCGTCGACTCCGTCCGTCTGGACGGGACGCCGGACGTCGTCGTCGAGTTCTAGTAGATTTCGCCCCCGTGCGGTCGAGCGCTTCGCGCTCGATCCTCCGATGGGCCGCGCGCCGGGAGTGAATCCCGGGCGCGCGCTCCCCGGCTACTAGGCTGAGAGCGGCAGCTCGCTGCGCGGGGCGGTGCGCGTATCGGACAAGATGCCGAGCTTGCGGTACCGGTGCTCGGTGCGCTCCGTGATCAGGCCGAGCCGGATGAGGTTCGGGATCACCGTGTGCATGTAGACCTCGCTGTTCAGGGCCGCCCAGTTCGGCAGGCTGAACATCACGCGCACGCACGCTTCGGGGTCGAGCCCGTACTTGGGGCCGAGGTCGTGCAGCATGTCGAGCTGCTGGTTCGCGTTCAGCGCCTCGAGGACCCCGAAGGCGAACTCCTCGAACTGGACCATCTCCTCGGGTGTCGCATCCCGCACCAGCCGACGCATGGTGAGGATGCCGAAGGCGGCGTGGCGCGACTCGTCGATCTCGACGCGGCGGAGGATGTCCTTCAGGAGCGGATTGGTCGTCATCGACTTGATGATGTCGAAGATGCCGACGGCGATGCCCTCGAAGAGGCACTGCATGCCGAGGGTCTTGAGCTTCCAGGTCGGCGCGGCGAGCAGCGTGTCGAGGAGCACCTTGATCGTCGGCGACACCGGGTACAGCACGCCCATTTTGCGCGCCAGGAACTTCGAGATGACCTCGACGTGACGGACCTCGTCGATCACCTGCGAGCCGGCGTACCACTTCTGGTCCATCGTCGGGCAGGCGTTGGTGAGCTGACCGCAGAGCTGGAGCGCGGCCTGTTCGCCGTGCAGGAGCTGCGACATGGTGTGCGCGAACTCGTCACGGGCGGCGTCGCGGCAGGTGGCGTCGTCGGCGCCCATGCTGTGCAGCACGCCGGCCAGCAGCGACGAGTTCTGCTTCGGGAGGAACCATTGGTCGCTGGGGAACGGGATCGACCAATCGATGTCGGTCTCGGCGTTCCACTGGCCCTTCTTGCCGCGTTCGTACAGTTGACGCAGCTCCTCGACCTCGCTGCCGTACTCCCACGTCCATTGCAGCGACAGCGGGACGTCGACGTCAACGCGCTGGCGTAGGCTGGCGATCTGCTTTTCGTCGACGTACTCGATGACCTCGAAGTCCTCGATCGTGCGGCGTTGCTCGGGCATCAGTCTTTCCATGGGAGACTCCTCGATGACGTGCGACCAGCTCGTCGACCAAATGACGAAGCCGGCGCGGGTTGATCGCTGCGGGATCAAATTGCCAGGTGGCGTCCGCACCGAACAGCAGACAAATGAGCATCGTAGCGAGCTCGACGTTGTCGGGGTGCCGTTCCTGACACTCGGGAAGGCGATCGAGCATGGCGGTCAGCTCCGCCACGATCTCGGCATTCAGGGCCGCCAGGCGCTTGCGGAGTTGCGGCCGGCGGAGCGCCGCGACGCCGATCTCGGCGAAGAGGATGCTGCGGTCGCGGTCGGCGGGGAGCTCGATGAAGAGGAAGTCGAGACCGCGGGCGAGCGCGCGTTCCGGGTCCATCACGCCCAGCTCCGCGCGGAGCGGCTCGCTCAGGGACTCCACGACCATGTCGACGGTCGCGATCAGGAGGTCTTCCTTCGAGACGAAGTAGTGGTGCACGAGGCCGGCGGGCAGGTTGGCCTCGGCGGCGATGCGCTGCACGGACGCCCCCGAGATGCCGTGCTTCAGGATGGCGGACCGCAGACCCTCGATGATCTGGATGCGCCGCGGACCGGCGAGACTCGGACGTCCCATAGATAGTTTGGTTACCAAACCAATTTACCAGAGACAAGAGTGGTTCGCCTTTCGACGCGGAGAGGCCTTTGCTAGCGTTCCGCTCGTGCTCGCCGAGCGCGACGACCGCCTGCGCATCGCCGAGCTGTTCCATTCGATCCAGGGGGAAGGTGGGTTGGTCGGGGTCCCCTCCTTCTTCATCCGCACGACCGGGTGCAACCTGCGCTGTGAATGGTGCGACACCCCCTACACATCGTGGCAGCCCGAGGGAGAGTGGCGCACGATCGACGAGGTGGTGGCGGCCGTGCCCTCCCACGGTCGTCACGTGGTGATCACCGGGGGCGAGCCGCTCTTGTGGCCGAACCTGCCGCGCCTGACGGCGGCGCTCCGGGCCGCGGGACAACACGTCACGATCGAGACCGCGGGGACGATCTTCCAGGACCTCGACTGCGATCTGATGTCCGTCTCGCCGAAGCTGGCCAATTCCGATCCAGGGCCGCACCGACCGGCGGCGACACGCGCCGACCATGCCGCGCGGCGACTGGATGTGGCTGTCCTGAGCCGTCTGCTCGATCGCTACCTGTGCCAGCTGAAGTTCGTCGTGGCCGAGCCGAGCGACCTCGAAGAGATCGAGTCGGTCCTGGCGGTGCTCCCGCCCGTTCCCCCGGAATCGGTGCTCCTGATGCCGCTCGGCGTCGACGCGCGCGAGGTCCAACGGCGGGGTCGGTGGCTCGCGGAGCTGTGCAAGGCGCGCGGCTACCGCTATACGCCGCGGCTTCACATCGATCTCTACGGTGACACCCGGGGCACGTGACGGAGGACGGTATGAAGCGGATCGAGTTTTTCTACGACTATGCGAGCACCTACAGTTACCTGGCGCATCGCGAGATCGAGGAGCTGGCGGCGCGACACGCGGCCGAGCTGGTCTTCAAGCCGATGGTACTCGGCTTCGTCTTCAAGGCGACCGGCAACAGCATGCCGGCAGCCGTTCCCGCGAAGGCGGCCTACATGGTGCACGACGTGCGACGGTGGGTGCGCCACTACGGCCTGCCGTTTCACATGCCGAGCGTGTTCCCGGTGAACACCATCCGGGCGTTGCGCACGGCCGTCGCGGCTCTGGACGAGGGGACGTTCCTCCCGTACCACCACGCCGTGATGCATGCGTATTGGGCGAACGACCAAGACATCGGCGACGGCGACGTGCACGCATCGATCGCAAGCGCGGCCGGGCTCGAGGGCACTCGTCTGGTCGCACGGGCGGACGAAGCGTCCATCAAGGAACGGCTGAAGGGCAACACCGATGAGGCCATCGAGCGCGGGGTGTTCGGCGCGCCGACGTTCTTCGTCGGGGATCAGATGTTCTGGGGGAACGACCGGCTGGAGTTCGTGGCCGAGGCCCTGAAGGAATAGCGCGCGCCTTGCAGGAATGCGCGAATCAAAGCCCGAAGTTTCGTTGGCAGTCCGGCACCAGCGCGTGATACGACGGCGCGGGTAGCGGTGGGGAGGGGGT
>CAZWAX010000296.1:0-7602 GCA_964631985.1 uncultured Polyangiaceae bacterium
AAGCCGGCTGGGCCGGCCGCCGCCGAAACGACGCCGCCGGCCGGCGCAACGGAAGCCAGGCGGCCGACCGCCGTGGGGTCCCCGTCCGCCGGGACGGGCTCCGAGCGGGTGGCGGTCTTCGACGACGAAGGGGCGTGGAACGGTGTCGCGGTCGACGCCGCCCGGACGGCGATTCTCGTGCCCGACGCGGCCGGGGTGGCGCGCCTTTCCTCCGATCGGCCCGGCGTCGTGGTCGTGAACCTCGTCGCCGCCGATGCGATGAAGGCCCTCCTGGCCGGCCGTGCGCTCGGCCCCGACACCCGTCTCTGTGGCTACGTGGCCAGGGCCGGTGCCGAGGACGCGCTCCCGCTCGGCGCGATCGAGCCGGCGGCGCGGCCGCTCGAGCCCGATACGATCGTCGCCACGCTCGCGCCGCGCATGCCGATCCGCGCCCGCGTCGTCGCCGTCGGCGCCGACGTCGACGCGATGCTCAGCCTCCGCCAAGCGCTCGGCCGCCAGGGCGCCTCGGTGTCGCTCGCCTGGGACGCGAAGCAGGCGACCGATCTCATCGACATGGTGAACCCCCAGGTCGTGGTCGCCGATCTCGAGATGGCCCGCGACGCCTGCATCGTGGTGGCGCGGTTGGCGTCCATGCAACCGATGCCGATCCTGGTCCTGATCGAGGGCCCCGCCGCGAGCGGCGCGGAGCTCGCCACGATCCTCGGCAGCTCCGAGGTCACGCCGCACCTGGTGCCCCGGAAGGATCTGCTCGCCGCCGTGCGGACCCGGGTCGCGTTCGTGCCGCCGAAGGGCGCGCGCACCGTCACGGTGACCCCGTCGCGCAATCGCCCCGGCGCGGCCCGCTCGGCCTGAATCACCCCATCCAGGCGACGATGCGCTCGGCGATCTGCTCGCCTTTGTCTTCCTGCAGGAAGTGACCGGCATCGGGGATGACGACCATCGTGCCGGCAGTCGGGATGCGGCGTTCGAAGATCTTGCCGGCGGGGATGCCGAGCACCGGGTCCTTGTCGCCCGCCATCACGAGGCAGGGCTTGTTCCAGCGCTCGAGGGTCTTCCACGCCTCGCGATTCTCGGCGGCGCCCGCCTGATCGGGCGTGATCGGCACCAGGCTCGGGAACGCCTGCGCGCCTTCCTTGTACGTACGATCGGGGTAGGGCGCGTCGTAGGCGGCGAGGATCTCCGGGGTCCGACGATCCTCCGGGAAGATCGCGCGCGCGAAGAGCTTCCCGATCTCGAGGTCGGGGGTGTTCGCGACGTAGTCGCGCCACGCGAGGAAGCCGGGTCCGACCTCCTCCTCGCCGGTCGGGAGCGCCGTGTTCATGATGACCAGGCGCGCGAAGCGCTCGGGATGCTGCCCCGCGATCTGCAGTCCGAGCAGGCCGCCCCAGTCCTGGCAGACCAGGGTGATGTCGCGGAGGTCGAGCGCCTCGATGAAGCCGAGGACGGCGTCGTGGTGCATCGCGTAGGTGTAGTCGCCCCGCTCGGTGAACTTGTCGGACTTGCCGAAGCCGAAGAGGTCGGGTGCCAGCACGCGCCCGCGCTTGGCGAGGATCGGAATCATGCGGCGATAGAGGAAGGACCAACTCGGCTCGCCGTGCAGGCAGAGGATGGGCTTGCCCTGACCCTCCTCGACGTAGTGCATACGGGCCTCGCCGGTCTTTCCAACCGCTTTCGCGAGATCGAGATAGTGCGGGGCGAACGGGTAATCGGGCAGATTGGCGAAACGCGACTCGGGGGTGCGCAGCACGGCCATGGGACGATCCTCCTCGACGGGTACGGGGTGAGAGTGTCTCGCCCGCGCCCGGTCGCGAGTCAACGCGCCCGTGTGTTGGATTCCTTTTGCTGCCCGCGCCCAGAGGGTAAGGTCCGGTCATGGGTATCTTGCGCTCGCTGGTCGTAGTTCTCGTCGTTGCCCTCGGGTCGACGTCCGCCGTCGCGCAGGTGCTCGACGCGCCGACCGGCCTCTACAAAGGGACGCTCCTGCACGAGCGGCGGTTGACGCTCAAGCAGAGCGATCCGCCGCGTGTCGTCGTCGCCAAGCACAAGACGAAGGTGATCGGCTTCGGCTACGTCCCGCAAGACGGGACGCGCACCTTCATCCGGCTGATCGTGCCGCCGGGAGCCCTCCTCGACCGCGGCCGCGATCGTCAGCTGACCGTGGATTTCACACCTGATCCGCCGGCGTTCGAGATCCTCGACGGACTGAACACGATCCCGGTCGGGTTTCCCACCATCACCGTCGAGGGGAACGTGGTCACGGTGCGCACGGTCACTAGCTTCAACACGGCCGACTATGAGAACACCGACGTCAATACGCTGACGCTGAAACGCAAGCCGTAGATTTCACATCCCGTCGCGACCCGGGTCTTACCGGTGCCCACATTCAACGGGCAGAAGGAGAGACCACCATGCAGCTCGCCGTACGCGGCATCGCAACCGACGAGGTCCAGCATCTCCGCGCCGGCGGCCCCGACGCCCACGGACAGCCGGCGCTGACCCGCGTCGCGGAAGGCTTGGCGAATCCCTGTCGCCACTGTCTCGGCCTGATCGCGCCGGGGGACGAGAAGTTGGTGCTCGCGTACCGCCCGTTCACGGCGCCGCAGCCCTACGCCGAGACCGGTCCCATCTTCCTGCACAAGACGGACTGTGCCCCCTACGAGAGCGACCGCCTCCCGCCGTGGTTCGACTTCATGGACCCGGCCGTCGTCCGCGGCTACGGCGCCGACGACTGGATCCGCTACGACACGGGGGACGTGGTCGCCGGGAAGGATCTCACGGCGGCCTGCGAGCGTATCCTCGCCGACGCGACGATCGCGTACGTCCACATCCGGTCGAAGTTCAATTGCTTTCAGTGTCGCGTCGACCGGGGGTGAGACCCGGCGACGGTCGCCGGGCCTGGCCGTCAGGACCGGTCCATCGGGTCGAGCTCCCGACCTGATCGTTCCGAAGCTCGCGACGGGATTTCTCGTTGGCGGGAGACGCCACGCTCCCGCGACGTTGGCGGCGCGGGATCTCTACGGGCCGTCGGTGTTCGCACCATGGCATCATGCTTGCAGTTCCTCAGGCATGCGATGGGCGGCCCCATGAGCGGATCCTTACCTCTCGCAGTCAGCCTGCGCGCCGCCGGGCTCGGTCTGGTGCTAGCCGTCCTCACGATTCTCTTCGGGCAGGGGATGGGCATCGTGTTCGGCCTCAATGAGGATCTCATCAAGAGCCGTTTGCGGGCCTCGGCAGAGGCGGTGCGCGGCCCCGTGTACGAGGCCGACGACGCGAAGATCAAAACGGTCCTGGACAAGTCGTGGAGCTACATGCAGCGCGCGCACCTGCACGCGGGAGGCATGGGTACGACCGCCGTCGCGTTGATCGTGCTGCTGTGCCTCCTCGACGCACCACGGCGCGCGACGGTCGCCATCGGCCTCGGACTCGGCGCGGGCGGGCTCGGCTATTCGCTGTTCTGGATGTGGGCGGGCTTCCGGGCGCCCGCGCTGGGGAGCACCGGCGCTGCGAAGGAGTCCCTCGCGTGGCTCGCCATGCCGTCGTCCGGTGCCTTCGTCCTCGCGACGATCGCGGCCCTCGTCCTCCTGGCCGTGATCGCGGCGAGGACGAGGGCGCCGGGGATCGACTGACCGGACCGACCGCTCTGGGCCGACACGGCTGGCGATGAACGGTCGATCCCGACCATCATGGCGGTATGTCCGACGATCAGCGGCACCGCGATCCATCCGACCAGCCTCCCGCGGAAGCCGGCGTCACGCCCCGTCGGCGGGGACGTCGCCTCGTGCGCCTCGTGCTCGGCGCGGTGGGGGTGCTCCTGCTCGTCTACGGGGTCGTCCTCGATCGGCGTGTCGCCCGGCGGTTCGCCGCCGGGCCCGAGCGGCTGCATACGCGTTTCTTCTCCGATCGGCTGCGGCTCGAGCCGGGGATGGACACGGAGCGGGTCGGTCTCGACGAGCGCTTTCAGCGGCTCGGCTACCGAAAGGACGCGACGCTCTCGACGCCGGGCACGTGGCGCCGCCGTGACGACGTGCTCGAAGTCCGGGCGCGCGCCTTCGCGGATCCGGCGGGCGAGCTGCCGGAACGCACCGCGCGTCTCACGCTCTCGAAGACGCGCATCGAGTCGGTGCATGACGTCCCGACCGGCGAGCGGCATCGCCAGCTGACGCTCGAGCCGGCCTGGCTCGGCGTCACCTGGAGTGGCCGCTGGGAGCTGCGGCGGCCGGTCGTGCTCGCCCGCCTGCCGGCCCACGTTGCCGCGGCCGTGATCGCGACCGAGGATACCCGCTTCTACCGGCACAACGGCGTCGACGTCGCCGGCGTCGCGCGCGCCGTCGTCGCCAACGTGCGGGCGGGCGCCCTGGTCGAGGGCGGCAGCACGATCACGCAGCAGCTCGCGCGCAGCATCTTCCTCAGCAACGCCCGCACGTGGCGCCGCAAGCTCGAGGAGCTCGTGCTCGCGGTGCTGCTCGAGCTGCGGTTCTCGAAGGCCGAGATCCTCGAGCTCTATCTGAACGAGGTCTATCTCGGCCGCCACGGCGGGTTGAGCATCGTCGGCTACGGCCAGGCCGCCCGCGCCTTCTTCGACAAAGAGGCCGCCGCCCTGACGCTCGGCGAAGCGGCGACGCTCGCCGGGCTCATCCGCGCGCCGAACTCCGCCTCCCCGCTCCGCAACCTCGAGCGCGCGCACCGGCGGCGCGACGGCGTCCTGGCGCGCATGGTTCGGGAGGGCGTCGTCGCGCCCGCGGCGGCGGCCGCCGCCAAACGCGGGCTCGTCGTCAACCAGAAGCCGCCCACCAGTCTCGACGGCGCGTTCCTGCTCGAGGCGGCGCGCCACGAGATCGAGCACGCGCTCGGCGCCCGGACGGTGCGTGACGGCGGCCTCGACGTCTACATCACGATGGACCCGGCAATGCAGCGTCACGCCGAGCGCGGCGTCGCCTCCGCGCTCGCGAGCCTCGAGCGCGCGCATCGCTGGCTGCGCGGTCGGAATACGCCGCTCGAGTCGGCGCTGGTGCTCCTCGATCTCGACGACGGCGGCGTGCGGGCCCTGGTCGGGGGTCGCGACTTTCCGCGCCGGCCGTTCAACCGGGCGTTGACGGCGCGCCGCCAGGCCGGATCGACCTTCAAGCCATTGGTGTTTCTGAGCGCCTTCCAACACGACCCGGCCGGGTTCACCGCCAGTAGCATGCTCGAGGATCGCCCCCTCGCGGTACGCGCCGGCGCCGACGTCTGGGAGCCCGTCAACTACGACGGGCGCTTCCGCGGCGCGGTGACCGTCCGCACGGCGCTCGAGCGCTCGCTGAACGTCCCGACCGTCCGCCTGGCGATGGCGGTCGGCATCGACGAGGTGGCGACGACCGCCGCCCGAGCGGGATGGGTCGGTGAGCTGCCGCGGGTACCGGCGTTGGCGCTCGGCGTCGCCGACACGAATCTGCTCGACCTCGCCGCCGTCTACACGGCGTTCCCGCGCGCGGGAGCGCGTCTGACGCCCCATCTGGTGCGCGGCGCGGTCGGACGCGACGGCACGCTGGTGCATCGGCGCGCGACCGCGCCGGTTGCGCCCGGTGACCCGACGGCGTCCTATCTCGTGCATCATCTGATGGAAGGCGTCGTCGATCGCGGCACGGCGCGGCGCCTGCGGGCCCAGGGATTCACGGGGCCGCTCGCGGGCAAGACCGGCACGACCAACGACTTTCGCGACGCGTGGTTCGTCGGCTACTCGCCCGAGCTGCTCGGCGCGACGTGGGTCGGCTTCGACGACGGCCGGCCGGTGAAGCTGCCGTCGTCCGCAACGGCGCTCGAGGTCTGGAGTGCCGCCATGCGTCCTGTCCTGGCGGCGCGCCGTCCCGGGCGTTTCGCGACGCCCACGACGATCACCTTCGAGGAGGTGGATCCCGAGACCGGCTTGCTCGCGACCGACGCCTGTCCCGGCATCGTCGAAGCCTTTCGGGTTGGCACCGCGCCCCGCATCTACTGCCGATCACGCTGGCGCGAGCCCGAGCGGCGTGACCTCGACGAGCCGCTCGAAGCCCCGGCTCGGCTCATCGAGAACTGGATGCGGGAGATGATGCGGGTGTTCGGGGAGCGGCGCGGCCGGCGGTGAGCCGTCGCGTCCACGTTCCGTACTTGACTCGGCATGCCTTCCCGCGATGCTGGGCGCCACGTATGGAGAGAACGATGGTTGCGGCGCCGCCGCGGCGATGGACGTGGCTCTGGGTGGTGGGGTTCTTTGTGCTCGGCTATGGCGTCTATCGCCTGCTCGGGTCGGACACCGAGCCCGCGTCGGTCGCGGCCGTCGGGGGGAAGCCGGCGGCTCCGCCGGTTCCGGTGGTCGCCGTGGCGGCCCGCCAGGGCGACATGCCGGTCTACCTCTCCGCCCTCGGTACGGTTACCGCCTACAATACGGTCACCGTGAAGAGCCGGGTCGACGGGCAGATCGTCAGGATCGCCTTCGAGGAAGGGCAGAAGATCAATGAAGGCGATCTGCTGGTGGAGATCGACCCGCGACCGTTTCAGGTGCAACTGGCGAACGCCGAGGGTCAGATGGCCCGCGACCGCGCCCAGCTCGACGTGGCGAAGCGGACGCTGCAACGGAATCGCGATCTCCTCCAGCAAGGCATCATCTCGCGCCAGCTCTTCGACGATCAGGCGGCGCTCGTCGGGCAATACGAGGGCGCCGTGCAGATCGACCAGGCGTTGATCGATCAAGCGAAGCTGCAGCTCACCTACAGCAAGGTGACCGCACCGATCAGCGGCCGCATCGGTCTCCGGCAGGTCGACGTCGGCAACGTCGTGCGGTCCGAAGACGCGGGCGGCCTGCTGGTGATCACGCAAGTGCAGCCGATCACGGTGCTCTTCACCGTGCCCGAGGACGATCTCCGTGCCGTCATCGGCAGGAGCGGCGACGCCGATCGCCTGGTCGTCGAGGCCTACGACCGCGCCGGCCAGAAGCAGCTCGCGACCGGCGCGCTGCAATCGACCGACAACCAGATCGACCCGGCCACCGGCACGACCAAGCTGAAGGCGGTCTTTGCGAACGCCGACGAGTCGCTCTTTCCGAATCAGTTCGTCAACGTGCGAGTCCTGCTCGACGTGAAGAAGGACGCGGTGATCGTGCCCGGGGCGGCGGTCCAGCGCGGCAAGGACGGGACGTTCGTCTACGTCGTCAAGGGCGATCAGACCGTCGAGGTGCGGCCGGTCGAGCTCGGTCCCGCGGCCGGCGGCGATACCGCGATCGCGACCGGCATCGCCGTCGGCGAGCAGGTGGTGATCGACGGCGTCGACAAGCTGCGCGGCGGGGCCGCCGTGAAGATGCGCGGCGCGGAGGTGGCCGCGCCGGGGAAAGACCCGCCCGCGTGAACGTCTCGCGCACCTTCATCCTGCGGCCGGTCGCGACCTCGCTCCTGATGGTGGCGCTCCTGCTGTCGGGGATCGTCGCGTACCGCCAGCTCCCCGTCTCCGCGCTGCCCCAGGTCGACTATCCGACCATTCAGGTCGTGACCTTCTATCCCGGCGCGAGCCCGGACGTGATGGCGTCGTCGGTGACGGCGCCGCTCGAGCGCCAGTTCGGCCAGGTGCCGGGCTTGAAGCAGATGACGTCGACGA
>CAZWAX010000297.1:0-7564 GCA_964631985.1 uncultured Polyangiaceae bacterium
CGGCCTGCATCGGCGGGTCGAACGACGGCACGCTCTGCAACGACGCCGGCGACTGCCTCGGCGGCGGCCGCTGCGGCGAGCTCTTCGACGCGGCCGCCTTCGCGGCGCTCGCCCCCGACGGCGGCGCGGTCGTCATCCCGCGCGCCACGCCACTGGGCGGCGAGGGCGTCTGTCAGTTGCCCGACAACGCGGCCTGCACGAGCGATGCGCAGTGCACCGCGAGCGGGGACGCCTGCGTGCTTTACGCGCTCGAGGCGGGTCAGTCGGTGTCGCTCGACAGCCTCACGACCACGACCGATCGGATCTTCGTGCTCACCGGACCGGAAGAGGTCGACGGCGTCGACCGGAACGGCGACACGGACATCCTCGACTTCGTCGTCACCCTCCGCGACCGCGAGACCGGCGACCTGCTGCCGCTCGGCGCGCCGTCGGGTTTCACCCCCGACGGGACCCCGCTGCCGACCTGCGGCATTCCGGGCGCGCCCGAGAGCCGGGCCGTGTTCACGACCACCGACCAGGGCTTCGTCTTGCCGGCGGTCGCGTTCGAGGGCGAGGTCGCGGCCTTCCTCGAGAGCGAGGCGGGCGAGAACGCCTGCGACGAGAACGGCGACGGCGACCGTGCCGACGCGATCCTGCGCGTCTTCTCCCTGACCGGGGGCGAGCTGAGCGCCGTCGTCTCGCCCCCGCGCGCCCTCGATCCGACGCCGTTCGTGAACGGGCAGCCGCTCGCGGTTTCGGGCGGCAATGTATTCTTCCGGACCTCCGAGTCGTCGTCGGGCGCGCTCGTGACCAACCTCGTCAGCATCGACGCCGACTCGGGCGAGGAAGGCACGGACGAGTCGCTGCCCGGGGCCGACATCGCGCGCGACGGCATGGCCGTCGCCTTCGTGAATGCGGGCCCGATCGGCGGGACCATCAACGACTTCAACGGCCAGACCGACGTTTTCGTGCGCGACCGCGTGAGCAACACCACCGAGCTGATCAGTCAGCCGGTAAGCGGCATCGGCTCGCAGCAGGGCGGCGCCGACGGCAAGGTGTCGATCTCCGGCAACGGCCGCTTCGTCGCCTTCGCGAGCTTCGACAACCTGCTCGTGCCGGGCGACACCAACGTCTGTGGCGAGGGCACGTGCATGGACGTCTTCGTCCACGACCGCGAGCTCGGCTCGCTCGAGCGCGTGAGCGTCGGGCCGAGCGGCGTGCAGGCGAACGGCCATTCGCGCTGGCCGGTGATCTCGGACGACGGGCGCTACGTCGCGTTCGCGAGCAGCGCGGACAATCTGATCGGCGTCGAGGCGGACGCCAACAACCTCGAGGACGTCTTCGTCCATGATCGCTGCCTCGCGAACGGCATCGAGGTCGGCGATTGCGTCCGCACGACCGAGCGCGTCAGCGTCACCAACGACGAGGAGGAGGCGACCGGCGGCACCGAAGGGCTCGTCCGGCTCGACATGTCGGCGGACGGCCGGTTCGTCGCGTTCGACTTCGCCAGCACCAATCTGCCGTTCGGCTTCAACTTCGGCTACCCGGTGGCGGTCTACGTGCGCGACCGGGTCGCGGGCACGACCGAGCAAGTGTCGTCCGGCGAGCTCGCGTTCGTGCCGTCGATCTCGTCCGACGGCCGCTACGTCGCCTTCGAGCAGTACGACGGCTTCGGCGGCCGCGGCGTGAAGGACGTCGTCGTGATGGACCGGACGGCTTTCTCGACCCAGAAAGTGAACGTCCTGCCGGACGGCTCCTTGCCGGCCGAGGACTCGTTCGAGGCCAGCGTCTCCGACGACGGCCGCTTCGTGTCGTTCGCGAGCGGCTCGCCCGATCTTCTCGGGCCGGGGCGAGACACCAACGACGTGCCCGATCTCTTCGTGCGCGACGTCGTCCTCGGCGTGACCGACCGCCTCAGCGTGTCGACGAGCGGCGTGCAGTCGACGGGCCCCACGACCTCCGGCCGGCTGGCACCCGACGGCGTCCGCGCGGTCTTCGTGAGCGCCTCGCCGAACCTGCTCGATGGCGAAGCCGACACCAACGGCGTCGCCGACGTCTTCGTCCGCGAGCCGGTCGCCGGCCGGCGCCTCACCGATCTCTTCCCCGACGGCCAGCTCGACGACACCGTGCTCGAGGTACTGCAGACCCCGTTTGCCTTCCGCGGCGCGGTGAGCCCGGTCGTCACGCTCTGTCCGGCGACCGAGGTCGTCGCCGCCCACGGCATGGCGGCGTTCCTCCGCCCCGAGTCGGCGTTCGGCACCGCCAATTGTCCCGCCGGCTCGCTGAACGTCGACGACACGGACGTCGCCGATCTCGTGGCCCATCTCTGGCCGGGAGACGGTGCGGCCGTGAACCTCGGGCGCGCGGCCACGGCCGTCGCGTTGTCCCCGACCCACGTCGCCGCGATCGTCCCCGAGGCCGGGCAGGGCGACGGCGGCGCCGACCTGAACGACGACGAGGACATCGCCGACGGTGTCGTCATGGTCTATTCGATCGCGAACGGCACCTGGACGCTCGTCGGCCAGGCGGCGAGCGAGATCCGCTTCTGCGGCTCGGTGCTCGCGATCACGACGCCGGAAGCGGCGCAGGACGCCGATCTGAACGGCGACATCGACCGGATCGACCACGTCCTGCAGCTCTACGTGCCCGCGACCAATCGCCTCATCAACCTCGAGAATGCCGTCGACGAGCTCGTGTGCAACGACGAGATCGTCGCCTTCCGAACCTCGGAGATCGACCAGGGGAACGCCGACCTCCAGGGCGGCGACCAGGGTGGCAGCGAGCCTCCCTATCCGGCGACCAGCGTGATGCAGGGCTACGTGATCGGTCGGCCCGAGTGTCTCGCCGCCGGGGCACCCGCGGATTGCTTCCGCAACAGCCAGCAGGCGGCGGTGCCGTGCTCGGAGGAGGCCTGCGACCCGCGCGTCCCCTACAAGGTGAGCGGCTGCACCGTGAAGTTCCTCACCGTCGAGTGCAGCCAACGGGGCACCGTCGATGCCGGCTTCTGCGACGAGGGCAATCCCGTCGGCGGAAGCGATCTGAACGGCGACACGCCGCCTGATGCGCGCGACACGGTGATCCAGGTGTTCGACGTCTGCACCGGCGAGGTGACCGTCGTGGGGACGTTCGGTGGCGACGGCGATCCGTTCCAGTCCGAAGAGGGCGACGGCAAGGGATCGGTGATCTATCCCGCCACCGGTCGTTGCATCGAGAACCTCGGGATCGGCTGCGAAACCGGTACCCAGTGCCCGACCGGCGCGTTCTGCGAGGAGAGCACCTGCCAGCGCGATCATCGCCCGTGCGTGACCTCCCTCGACTGCCCGCCGACCGTGCCGTGCGTGACCGATCAGCGCGGACAGATCCTGGCGGCGAGCCCCGACAGCGACGACGACGGCGTGCCGGATCATCTCGACAACTGTCCGGACGCGCCGAACCCGGATCAG
Source organism: uncultured Polyangiaceae bacterium (assembly GCA_964631985.1). Classification (GTDB taxonomy): domain Bacteria; phylum Desulfobacterota; class Binatia; order UTPRO1; family UTPRO1; genus UTPRO1. Next base: position 3,423 of record CAZWAX010000297.1, read on the forward strand.
GCCGACGTCGACGAGGATCGTGCGGGCGACGCCTGCGACCTCGATTGCGAGCTCTGTCCCCCGACGCCGACGCCGACGCCGGGTGGGCCGACGGCCACCGTGCCGGCCGTCACCGCCACGCCGACGGCGACCCCGACCCCGACCGTCACGACCACGCCGAGCCCCGGGCCGACGCCTGACGGCCTGCTCGATCGCTTCCATTGCTACGGCGTGCGCGCGCCCGGCGGCGCGCCCGGCATCGACGTCACGCTCGTCGACCGCTTCGGCACGACGACGGTCGGCGTCGCCGACCCGCGTCGCGTCTGCAACCCGGCGAACGTCGCCGGCAACGACCCGACCGCGCCCGACCACGAGGGTCACCTGCTCGGCTACCGCATCAAACGGAGCGGCCCGATCGTGCAGCTCCCGCGGCGCCAGGACATCACCAACCAATTCGGGACCGTCACCGTCGACCTCGTGCGCCCCGAGCTCTTGCTCGTGCCGAGCGCCAAGAGTCTCACCGGTCCGCCGCCGCCGCTCGACCCGGTGACGGTGGATCATTTCCAATGCTACCGCATCACCCGCGCCCGCACGCGCGTGAAGGGTTTGCCGGTCGTCGACCAACTCGGCTCGCTGAACGTCGACGTGAAGCGCCCGCGCCGCCTCTGCGTTCCGGTCGACAAGAACGGCGAGACCCCGGGTGCCGGCCAGCACGCAGCCGTGCTCACCTGCTACGACTCGCGCGTCGCGTCGTCGTCGCTGCCGTTCGTCGGTCCGCACCAGCTCTTCGTCGCCAACCAGTTCGGCGACGTGGCGCTGAATCGGCTGCGGCCGGCGGAGCTCTGCGTGCCGTCGACGCTGCCCTGACCTGCGAGCCGCCCGCGGCGAAAGAAGCGGGCGGCTCGTTCGTCTGGAGGCGGAGGTGCCGACACCAGCGTCGTGGGCCCGATGGGCTCCGCCCGCCGACCCGCGCTTCGGCGTGCTGTTCGTCTTTTACCAGCGCGAGGCGGTGTACTCCCTCGGATTGGCGGCACTTTCCGCCTACGCGAAGCAGACGTTCCCGGAGCTGCGCGTGCATCTGCTGCCGCTCTTCCCGCACGACCCCGTCGAGACGACGCGCCGTATCGCGCGCGAGCTCCGCCCCGACCTGATCGCCGTGTCGGCGATGTGGCCGACGTGGCTGCCCCTCGTGCCCCACCTGCGTGTCCTGAAGGAGGCGCTGCCGGACGCCCCCGTCGTGGTCGGCGGCTATCAGGGCATCGTGGATCCGGCCGGCACGCTCGCCGAGCCGGCGGTCGATTTCGTCTGCGTCGGCGACGGCGAGCAACCGTTCGTCGACTTGATCCGGCGGGTGCGGGCCGGCGACGACGCCACGCCGATCGCCGGGCTCTGGGAGAAGCGCGGGGCGGCGATCGTACGCTCCCCGCCGGCATTGGTGCCCGACCTCGGGAGCCTGCCGTTCCCCGATTACGCGCTCTTCGAGCGCGACGGGGAGGTCGCCTACCTGAAGCCCAACGCCGTCGAGGCGATGCACCTCGTGTCGGTACCGGTCTTGAGCGGCCGCGGGTGCCCGTATCGGTGTGCCTATTGCTCGAACACCACGCTGCTCGATCTCCACGGCGGCAAGGGCGGCATTCTCCGCAAGCACCGCCCCGCGCCGCTCGTGCGGGAGCTGGCGCGTCTCCGCGATCGCTATGGCGTCGGCTTCTTCCAGTTCTGGGACGAGGAGTTCCTCTACGACGCGCGCTACGCCCGTGACCTCTTGGCGGCGTATCGGGAGGAGGTCGCTGTGCCGTTCTCAATGTTCGCGCGACCGGAGACCATGACCGACGAGCTCTGCGGGCTCGCGGCCGCCTCGGGATGCCACTCGATGTGGTTCGGCGTCGAGAGCGGATCCGAGACCTATCGGCGGCGCTACCTCGACCGTCGCATGTCCAACGCGCGGATCCTCGAGGCGGCGGCGACGGCCCGGCGGCACGGCATCAAGCGCATGATCTTCGGGATGGTCGGGTTGCCCTTCGAGTCGGCGGCCGACGTGCGGAGCACCCTGGACCTCTGCCGCGCCATCGATGCCGAGCTCACCATCATCAGCCAGTTCCTGCCGTTCCCCGGCACGCCGCTCTACGAGCTCTGTCGCGCCAACGACCTGCTGCTCGAGCCCACGGCCGAGCAGCAGGTCTGGCCGCTCGGCACCCTGAACGTGAAGGAGCATCCGGAGGGCATCGGCCGGGACGCGATGCGCAGCCTTGCCGACGAGATCATGACGATGCTCGCGCACGCCAACCGCCGCGACTCGTAGGCGACGCATGCACCTCGTGATCGATCGTCCGACCGACCACCAGGTGTGGGACCGGGCCGAGCCGGTCGCCGGATGGATCGAGGGCGTTCGCAGCCTGGAGGGTGTGCGCGCCGTGTGCGGCGGCGTCGAGCTGCCGCTGCGCGCGTGCGCACACCCGCGTGGCCTCGAGCGCGACGACCTCCACGGCTTCTGGACCGAGCTGATCGTGCAACGGCATCTCGACGCCGTGCGCGACGGCATGCTGACGCTCGAGCTCTGGCGCGCGACCACCCGTCTCGGCGCGGTGCCGCTCTGGCTCTCGCCGTTCGTCCTCGAGCTCGCGCGTACCCATCCGCTCGACGTGGAGCAGTATCCGGTGCCGCCGGCCCCGGGCGCGGGGCGCGCGCCGCGTACGCTCGTGTTTCCGGGTCTCGGCGCGGTCGGGGGCTCGTCGTTGAATCGGCTGATGCGCGCCAAGATGCTGCGCGAAGGGTGGCCGACGCCGGTATACGACGAGCCGAACGTCCCGGCGCTGTGGGCGCGCGTGTGTGCGCGCCACGCCGCCTTGCGCTTCCGTTGGATCGACGGACACGGATGCTACGGCGCCGGCGACGGCGACGCGGTCCGGGTGACCGTACTGCGCGATCCCGTGCGCCGGCTCGTCAGCGTCTTCAACTACGGCGTGCTGGTCCATCCCGACGAGTTCGCGGGCGCGTCGTTCGACGACTTCGTCGCGGCCGGGGCCGCCCGTCGCCACTCGCAGGCCGTGGGACTCTTGCGGGTCGCCGGCCGGAGCGCCGATCTCGCCGGGGCGGCGCTGCACCGCGCCGCGCGCGCCGAGCTCGCGCACGGGTACGCCGTCGTCGGCATCACGGAACGGTTCGAGGAGACGATCATGGTGCTCGCCCAACTGGCGGGCTACGACGCGATCGGGATGTGGCGCCCGATCCTTGCCGCTCCGCGGGCGGTCGATCCCGACCGTCTCTCCGCCGCGACGCGCCGGCGTCTGACGAGCGAGCTCGCAGTCGACCTCGAGCTCTACTCGGAAGCGCGCGAATCCTTCGAGCGGCGGGTGGCGGCGGCGGCGTTCGGCCCCATGCTCACGCGGTACCGGGAAGGGGCGGGACGGGTCGCCGCGCTTTCGGCGACCGCGAAAGCGGTCGAGTGCCTCCGCTGGCGGCAGGTGCTCGGCACCCACGCCCACAGGCCGGTCGGGAGCGCGGTCCGGGTCGCGAACGGCGAGGGGTGACGGTGCATCTCACCAAGGCGGAAGCCCTCCAGCAGATCGGACCGCGACTCGCGCACGCGGAGGTTCCGCCCTTCGTCTACTGGACGGTGGACGAGTGGCGCCGGCATCGGGGTAGGCTCGCCGCGGCATGCGTCGCGGTCTTTCCTGGCGTGCGCCTCGCGGTGCGGAGCGCCACGCGCGACGAGGACGTCGCGGCGAGCGGTCTCGCCGGCCACTATCGTACCGAGCTCGACGTCGCCGCCGATCCGCGCGTGCTGGCGCAGGCGGTCGATCGCGTCGTCGCCGGCTATCCTCGTGACGGTCGGGTGCATCACGTGCTGGTGCAGGCCATGGTGGAGCGGGTGCGCCGGAGCGGCGTCGTCACGACCTGCGATCCCGCGACCGGTGCCGCCTACGACGTGATCGAGCTCGCCGACGGACCGCGGACCGACGTCGTCACCGGGGGACGAGGCACGGCGTCGCGGGTCGCGATCCACCGCGGTGCCGATCCCGCGGGGGTGGCGCGGGCGGGGTTGGCGGGTCTCGTGCGGGCCGTCCGTGACGTCGCGGCGGCACGCGCCGACGCGGGGCCGCTCGAGATCGAGCTCGTCGAGCGCACCGACGACACCATCGCCGTCGTGCAGGTGCGGTCGCTCA
>CAZWAX010000298.1:0-7541 GCA_964631985.1 uncultured Polyangiaceae bacterium
TGCAGGCGCTGCGGATCGGCACCATGTCGTCGCCGTGGCCGCCGAGCACGATCGCGGCGACGCTCTCGACGGACACCTTGAGCTCGTCGGCGACGAACGTCCGGTAGCGCGACGAATCGAGGACGCCGGCCATGCCGACGACGCGGTGCTTCGGGAAGCCGGTCACGCGCTTCATCTGGGTGACCATGGCGTCGAGCGGATTGGAGACGACGATCACGAAGGCGTTCGGCGCGTTCTGCTTGATGCCCTCGGCGACCGCCGTGATGATCTTCGCGTTGGTCGCGAGCAGGTCGTCGCGGCTCATGCCGGGCTTGCGCGCGAGGCCGGCGGTCACGATGCAGACGTCGGCGCCGGCGATGCCCTCGTAGGTGTTGGTACCGGTGATGCTGGCATCGAAGCCTTCGATCGGCCCCGACTCGAGGAGATCGAGGGCCTTCCCTTGCGGCAGCCCTTCCACGACGTCGAAGAGCACGACATCGCCGAGATGCTTCAAGGCGCAGAGATGCGCGAGCGTACCGCCGATGTTGCCGGCCCCGATGAGGGCGATCTTCTTCCGTGCCATCGCTATCCTTCCATGTGGGTGATGATCGCCGAGCCGAACTCGGAGCACTTGAGCAGCTTCGCGCCCGGCATCTGGCGTTCGAGATCGTAGGTGACGGTCTTGGCGGCGATCGTGCGCTCGAGGCCCTTGACGATGAGGGTCGCGACCTCGTTCCAGCCGAGGTGCTCGAACATCATGACGCCCGAGAGGATCACCGAGCCGGGATTGATCTTGTCCTGGTTGGCGTACTTCGGCGCCGTACCGTGGGTCGCCTCGAAGACCGCCGCGCGGTCGCCGATGTTGGCGCCCGGCGCCAAGCCCAAGCCCCCCACCTGCGCCGCGCAGGCGTCGGAGATGTAGTCGCCGTTGAGATTCGGGGTCGCAAGCACGCTGTACTCGTCGGGGCGGAGCAGCACTTGCTGGAACATCGAGTCGGCGATGCGGTCCTTCACGATCACCTTGCCGGGGATCGCCGACTTTCCGCCGGCATCGTCCTCGAGCACGATCGAGTCCGCGAACTCGGCCTTGGCGAGCTCGTAGCCCCAGTCGCGGAAGGCCCCCTCGGTGAACTTCATGATGTTGCCTTTGTGGACGAGGGTGACGCTCGGCTTGCCGTGCGCGATGGCGTAGGCGAGCGCGCGCCGCACCAGCCGCTTCGAGCCGAAGGCGGACATCGGCTTGATGCCGACGCCCGACTCGGGGCGGATCTCCTTCTTCAAGCGGGTGCGGGTGAACTCGATGAGCGCGTTCGCTTCCTCGCTGCCCGCCTTGAACTCGATCCCGGCGTACACGTCCTCGGTGTTCTCGCGGAAGATGACGACGTCGAGCTTCTCGGGCTCCTTCACCGGGCTCGGTACGCCGGTGAACCAGCGCACCGGCCGGATGCAGGCGTAGAGGTCGTGCACCTGGCGCAACGTGACGTTGATCGAGCGGATGCCACCGCCGACGGGCGTCGTCAGCGGGCCTTTGATCGCGATCTTGTAGTCGCGGATGACGTCGTTGGTCTCGTCGGGAAGCCACTGGTCCTTCCCGTAGAGGCCGAGCGACTTCTCACCCGCGAAGATCTCCATCCAGGCGATTTTCCGCTTCCCGCCGTAGGCCTTGGCGACGGCCGCGTCGAAGACCCGCTGCGAGGCCTTCCAGATGTCGGGACCGGTACCGTCACCCTCGATGAAGGGAATGATCGGACGGTCGGGGATGCGCCAGACGCCATCGCCGCCGACGTCGATACGCTCGCCTTCGGAAGGAACTCGCACGTGCCGGTAGGCGCTCACCAAAACCTCGCTCTGTGACCGTATGATGCGGAAAGACCGCGGGAAAACGGGCGGACACTAACGAGTCGACCCCATGGTGTCAACGCAGAGCGGCGTGCCGCGCGGCCACCGCCGTCGCCTTGACGATGGGTGGCACCGTCCTGTAACCCGCCGGCATGCGCCTACGTGTGCGGGTCGGAACGATGCTCTTCGTGGTCGCGCTCGGCGCGACCGGATGCGGTGGCGACAACCTCGAGTTCTGCGACGGCTGCGGCCCGACGACGACACCAACGCCGACACCGACCGCGACTCCGACACCGACGGCAACCGCTACGCCAGCAACGAGCACCAGTACGGCGGTGAGCCCGGCACCGAGTACCGCGCCCTAACGACGACGGTCAGGCGACGGTCGCCACGACCGCGATCGAGCCCGACGGGACGTACACCCGCTGTACCGCGCCCCCGACCCCGCGCACCGCGCGCGCGAGCGTGTCGCCCAGCCGGGGGAAGCCCGCCGACACCCGGGTCGCGAGGAAATCGAGGCGGGCGTATTGCCCGGCGGGCACCATCGTCTCGACGCGAAACCCGGCGGTCTCGAGCGTCCGCCGCAGCGTGGCTTCGGAGAACAAGACGACGTGCTCGGGGAACTTGAGCGAGACCCAGCGCCGCCCCTGCACGCGCGCGAGCCAGCTCCCGACGTTCGGCGTCACGGCGAGGAGCGCCCCGCCGGGCTTGAGCACGGCGCGGGTCTTGGCGAGCGCGGCGAGCGGATCCGGAAAGTGCTCGAGGCAGTCCTGCATGCTGACGACGTCGAAATGGCGTACCGGCACGTCGGCCCGGTCCCAGGTGCCGACGACGACCCGCACGTCGTCGGCGACCCGCGCGGCCGCCTCCGCCGAGCGCTCGACCACCCAGCGCTCGGGAAAGCGCGTGGCCGCGACCTCGGTCAGGTACCCGTAGCCCGCGCCGACGTCGAGGATGCGACCGCTCCCGACGTGGCGATCGACGAGTGCGAGACGGCGCCGGAACGTGTCGCGCGCGTCGTCGGCCATGCCGGCGTAGTCGGCATAGCCGGTGGTGGTCGCGGCGTGGCTCGAGAAGTAGCCCGCGTCGTAGAGGCGTGCGAGGGTGGCGGCGGTCGGCATCGGGTTCAGGTACCAGAGCCCGCAGCCGTCGCATTCGACCATGCGGTAGCCGTGCGCGGTGACCTGCGGGGCGTAGGCCTCGCTGCCGCAGAGCGGACACGGGTGCGCCTCGCCCTCCGCGAGGTCGGTCACGTAGAGACCCGCTTGCAGCTTCCGCCGGACGCGCCAGAGATCGCGTGCCATGCGCAGGCTGTCGCGTACGAGTTGGATGCGCGAGTCGTCGTTGTGGGTGAGCCGCACCGGGAAACGCTGCACCCGAAAGCCGTTCTGGAGCGCGGCGGTCAGGATCTCGAAGTCGAACCCGAAGCCGTCGATCGTGCGGACGGCGAAGAGCCGCCGCGCGACGTCGGCGCGAAACGCCTTCAGCCCGCATTGCGAGTCGCGGAACGGCAGCCCGAGGGTGAGGCTGGTCAGGACCGACAGGGTCCGTCCCGACAGGAGGCGGAGCGCCCCGTAGCCACGGTTGATCTCGGATTCCGCGAGCTCGCGGGCGCCGATCGCGACGTCGGTTGTACCGGCGGCGAGCGCGGCCAGCATGGGGCGCAGGCGCTCGAGGTCGTAGGGGCAGTCGGCGTCGGTGAACGCGACCAGCGGATGGCGCGCCGCCGCGATCCCGGCCGCGACTGCGGCGCCTTTGCCGCGATTCTCCGGCAGGCGGATCACACGGAGCGGGACCGAGCTCGTGAACCGCTCGGCCACCCCCGCGGTGTCGTCGCGCGAGCCGTCGTCCACCACGATGATCTCGCTTTCGGCGGCGAGCCGCGGCAATGCCTCGGTGGCGTGACGCAAGGTCGCAGGCAAGCGCCCCGCCTCCTCGTACGCCGGCACGATCAGCGACACTGCGACCGGCGCGTCCATCCGCTCCGTCTCATAGGGTCGCCGGTGCTCGTCTGCAACCGGGCGGGTTGACCCGTCCGGGCGTGCCCGCCAAGAGTGCGCCCCATGGCGATCGTGGTGCGTGCGCTGCATGGCGACGACCTGCCCGCGGCGGACCGCATCTTCCGGCTCGCGTTCGGGACGTTCCTCGGGCTCCCCGATCCGGCGAGCTTCGCGGGCGATACCGACTTCATTCGTACGCGCTGGTGCATCGAGCCGCGCCGCGCCTTCGTGGCCGAGGAGCATGGGGCGCTCGTCGGCTCGGTCTTCGCGGCGTGTTGGGGCACGTTCGGGTTCTTCGGCCCGCTCTCCGTGCATCCCGACCGCTGGGGTGCCGGCGTGGCGCAGCGTCTGCTCGAGCCGGTGATGGCCGGCTTCGACGCGGCCGGCGTCACCCATGCCGGTCTGTTCACGTTCGCCCAGAGCGCGAAGCACGTCGGTCTCTACGGAAAGTACGGTTTTCATCCGCGCTTTCTCACGATCGTCGCCGCGAAGGCCCCCGTCCCGCCCGCGGTGCCCCCGTCGTGGATCCGGGCGACCGCGCTCCCCGTGGCCGAGCGCGCGACGGTGTGGCGCGACTGCCGTGCGCTCACCGAGACGCTGCACGCGGGTCTCGATCTCGCGATCGAGCTCCGTGCCGCGGTCGACGAGCGGCTCGGCGACGTCGTGCTGCTGCGGGACGCGGACGGGGAGGTCGTCGGCTTCGCCGTCTGTCACGTCGGACCCGGCACCGAGGCCGGTGGCAACACCTGCTACGTCAAGTTCGCCGCGGTTGCCTGCTGGACGGGCGCCGAGGAGCGGTTCGGCGAGCTGCTCGACGCGTGCGAGGCGTTTGCGCTCGAGGCCGGCGTCGGCACGCTGGTCGCGGGGGTGAACCTCGGCCGCGAGCGCGCCGCCGCCGTGCTGCGTGCCCGCGGTTTTCGCACCATCATCCAGGGGGTGGCGATGCACCGGCCGAACGTCGCCGGCTACAGCCGCAGCGACGTGTACGCGCTCGACGATTGGCGCTGACGCCGCCGGCTCAGCCCTGTCCGCCCTTCTGGGTGACGATCCGTTTCGCCGCGGTGGCGACGGTCTGCGAGACGTTCTTGCTCTTCGCGAGCATCCGGATGTCGCGCTCGTTCAGGCTGGCGAGGTGGCGCATGGAGAGCACCAGCGGGGTCTTGGGATTGGTCACGAGCCCGAGACGCACCTGGTAGTTCTTGGTCCAGTCGCGATTGTCGGCGATCAGGCGGAGCAGCTCGTCGTCGGCGCTGCGGTTCTTGGCGATGGCGATGATCTCCTCGTCGCCGACGCGCGGATTCTGCAATACGAAGCGTCGGATCATCCGGTTGGGGTCGCGGATGAGGAGCATCCGGACCTCGCGGTTGCCGCGGAGCGCCAGCTTGATGCGCTCGGCGACCGTCATCTCCTGGATGGTCTGCAGGAACGAGCGCTCGACGGAGCGGCCGGGCGGCGGATCCGCGACGAGCTCCCCCGGCACGGCGATCGCATCGGTGCCGGCGGTGACGGTCGCCGCGATCTCGACTTCGTCTTCGGGCGTCACTCCGCCCTACTCGCTCGCCGCGGCGACGCCCCGTTGCTCGCGGACCTCTTTGATCACCCGTTCGGAGAGATGCGGCGGGACTTCCTCGTAGTGCGCGAAGCTCATGTGAAAGTCTCCTCGGCCGCTGGTCATCGAACGCAGATCGGGCGCGTACTTCAGCACTTCCGCCATCGGCACCTCGGCGCGGATCACCTGGTGCGGTGGCTTGGGATCGACACCGAGCACGCGCCCGCGCCGCGAGTTCAGGTCGCCGATGACGTCGCCCATGGACTCGTCGGGCACCGTCACCTCGAGCTGCATGATTGGCTCGAGCAATATGGGCCGCGCCTTCGAGAGCGCGTCCTTGAAGCCCATCGATGCGGCGATCTTGAACGCCATCTCGGACGAGTCGACGTCGTGGTACGACCCGTCGAAGAGCGTGACCCGGAAGTCCACGACGGGTGAGCCCGTGAGGATGCCGCGCGGCATCGCCTCCCGGATGCCCTTCTCGACGGCGGGGATGTACTGGCGCGGGATGGAGCCGCCGACGATCTCATCGACGAACTCGAAGCCGCCGCCGCGCGGCAACGGCTCGATCTTGATCCAGGTGTCGCCGTACTGGCCGCGGCCACCCGACTGCTTCTTGAGCTTGCCCTGGGCCTCGGCGCGGCCCTTGATCGTCTCGCGGTACGGAACCTTCGGCGCCTTCAGCTCGACCTCGACGCCGTACTTCCGCTTCAGGCGCTCGACGACGACCTCGATGTGGAGCTGGCCCGAGCCCGAGACGATGATCTCGCGGCTTTCCGCGTCGCGCTCGATGTGAAGCGCGAGATCCTCCTCCATCATTCGGTGCAGGGCCTGAGTGGCCTTTTCCTCGTCGGCCTTGCTCTTGGGTTGCGCCGCGAACGACATGACCGCCTCGAAGGTGGGTAGCTTCGGCAGCAGCACCGGTGCCTTCTCGTCGGCGAGCGTGTCGCCGGTCGCCGTGTCTTTGAGCTTCGCGACCGCGCAGATCTCGCCCGCGACGGCGCTCGCGATCGGCGCCTGCTTCTTGCCTTCGAGCCGGAGCAGCTGGCCGAGCCGCTCCTTGGAGCCGTGGCTGCTGTTCTGCACCGTCGAGTCGCTCGTCGCGCGGCCTGAGACGACGCGGAAGATGGAGAGCTTGCCCGCGAACGGGTCGTTCACGGTCTTGAAGACGAAGGCCGCGAACGGCGCCGCGGGATCGGTCGGACGCTCGACGCCCTGCCCGCTCTTGGCATCGATCGCCTCGACGGGCGGGAGGTCGGCCGGGGACGCCAGCAGATCCACGGCGGCATCCAGGACGGCATGGACGCCGATGCCGCGCGCAGCCGTCCCGACCAGGACCGGCAGGATCTTGCGTCCGAGCACGCCCAGGCGGAGACCGCGGCGGATCTCCTCCTCGCTGAGCTCGCCGCCCTCGAGGTAGTGCTCGAGCAGGGTGTCGTCGGTTTCGGCCACCGCTTCGAGCAGGCGATCGCGATGCTCGCCGGCCGCCGCCGCGAGATCGTCCGGAATCGGCCCGGCGTGCGGGGCCGCGAAGTCGCTCGCCGCCGTCATGGCCTTCATCGTGATCAGGTCGACGTAACCGCGGAGGCCACTGGTGGCCCCGATCGGGATCGCGATCGGGACGACCTTCGCGTCGACGACGCGCGCGACCGGCGCGAGCGCTTCCGTGACGTCGGTCTCCTCGCGGTCGAGACGGCTCATGTAGCCGATCGCGGGGATGCCGAGCTCGCCGCACCAGCCCCACACCCGCTCGAGCTCGACCTTCACCTCGCCGTGCGGCGAGAGCACGAAGACGGCGCCCGTGAGGGCCCCGAGCGCCGCCCGGGTCTCGGCGAGGAAGACCGCGTAGCCGGGCGTGTCGACGATGGTGAGCTCGTGCTTCCGCCAGCCGACGTGGTGGATCGCGGCGCTGATCGAGGTCTTGCGGCGCACTTCCTCGGGCTCGATGTCGAAGAGCGACGTACCGTCGTCGGTGCGGCCGAGGCGTGTCGCCCCGCCGGCGGCCAAGATCAGCGCATCGGCGAGCAACGTCTTGCCGACGCCGCCCTGTCCGACGATGCCGATGTTGCGGATCCGTGCGACCTCTTCGGCAGCCATGCGATCCTCCGTGCCGCGCTACTGGTTACGACGATGAATGAGCCGGAGCCCCTCCAGGGTCAAGAACTCGTCGAAGG
>CAZWAX010000299.1:0-7490 GCA_964631985.1 uncultured Polyangiaceae bacterium
CTTCTTGGGCATGGTGGTGCGGGGTCAGTACGGTGGCGCACGTGCGAGCGTCAAGCGATGCGCGGCCGACACGCCGTGTCCTGCATCCAGGACAGTGACCCGAGGGGATGCGATCCCCTCGCACGCGCCATCGCGACGCCGTTGTTTCGCCGATACGAAAATATTTCGGAATCGTCACGTCGGACTTGCGCTCCAATTTGTTTTCGCTTATTCTTCGCCTCGCTGATTCACTCGCCGAGTGACCGATGCTCCGACCGTTCGCACGCAATTCCACCGCGCCTGCATCCGGCAATGAGGTCGGCCTCGATCGCCCCGCTCACGCTCTCCGGCTGATGTCGTGTGCCAGACGCGAAGGCGAGCAGATCCGGCTGGTCGAGCGCGAGCGCCTCGCCGCCACCATCGACCGGGATCTGCGCCACGCGTGTCGTGCCGAGGCCGCGGCGCGGCTGACGCTCGGTGTGCACGCGGGCGCGCTCTTGCGGCGCCGTTCGTACTACCGACTCGGCTTCGTACGGCTCGCCGACTACGCGCGCGAGCGACTCGGGATCTCGGCGCGGGCGCTCGAGGACGCAGCCTTGGTAGCCGCGGGCCTGGCGCGACTCCCGCGGATCGCGGCGGCGTTCCGGGCCGGCGGCCTCTCCTGGACGCAGGCTCGCTTGCTGGTGGGAGTCGCCGATGATGCCAACGAAAGCTGGTGGCTGGCGGTCGCTCGCGAGCGTTCGGTCGATGGATTGATGGCGGCCATCCGGGCCCAGAACGGCCGGGCGTGTGCCAACGATGGGAGCAACGATCCCGAGGGCGACCTCATCGACGGCGAACCGGCAGGCGTGTTGCGGGTGGCGTGCCCGGGTCGTCTCCGGAGCGTGTGGCGCCGGGCCTGCGAGCTGGCGAGTCGCGTTGCCGGTGAGCCGCTCCCGGCGTGGCGCGCGGCCGAGGCCGTTGCCGCGGAAGGGATCGCGGGACGTCCCGCGGGCGTATCGGTCGGCGACCGGGTGCTGCTGGCGTTCGTGCGTCTCCGGCGCCGGCGCGAGAGGAGTCTCTCATCGAGGGCTGACGGGGGTCGCCGCGTGGCCGAACGGGCGCCGGCGGACGCTCCCTCCATTGAAGACACGCGCGGGACGATCGACGCACCGCCCCCAACTACCGATCCCTTCGAGCTCGATCGCCGTCTCGGCGAAACGCTCCGGACGCTCCGCGGCATCGAGCCGCAGATCGGTCGGCTCCTGCGGGTGTTGGTCGATCACCGCCTGTATCGCGTGCTCGGCTTCCGCGCGCTCGACGACTACGTGCGGGAGCGTCTGAGGCTCTCGCTCCGGAAGGCATGGGCACTCGTGAAGGTGGAGCGCGGCATTCGTCGCGCGGCACCCTTCGCCGAAGCCTACGAGCAGGGGCGCATGTCCTGGGTTCGCGCACTCGCATTGCTCCCCGTCGTCGAGCGGTCGAATGCGGAGGCTTGGATCGTGCGCGCCCAGGCGGTCACGGTGCGGCGCCTGACGGACGAGGTGGGCTGGGTGCTCGATCGCCGCGATCTGCTCGGCCCGGATACCTCCCTCGCGCCACCTCCCGTCGATTGCCGAATCTCGGCACTCGGGGCCGTGCAACTCGGTGCGCACCCCACGACGCCGGTTCCATGGACAAAAAACGGCACCGCTCCCTTCGAGATCGCCGACGCCGAGATCCGCTTCGTGGGGCCGACGTCCGTGGTGGCATTGTTTCGCGATGCGCTCGACGTCTGCGACGTGCCCGGGCTACCACGCTGGCGCGCGCTCGAGCGGCTCCTCACCCGCGTGATCGCCGATTGGGAGGCCGAGCCGAGCCATCGCGATCCGGTCTTCGGGCGCGACGGCTGGCGCTGCACCGTTCCGGGGTGCAGCAGCCGACGGAATCTCCATGATCACCACGTCAGGTTTCGGTCGCACCGCGGCGACAACCGGCGGTCGAATCGCACGACCGTGTGCGCGGCGCATCATCTGCACGGGATCCACGGAGGGACGATCCGGGTGAGTGGCGCGGCCCCGGCACTGCGCTGGGAGCTGCCGCTCTTCTCGTGCATCGGCGACCGCTACGTGTAAGAAAACCGCCATGGACTACGAACAGATCCGCTACGAGGTCGACGGCCCCATCCTCACCCTCACGCTGAACCGCCCCGACAAGCTGAACGCGTTCACCGTCCGGATGATGCACGAGATGATCGACGCCTTCGATCGCGCCGACGCCGACGACGCCGTGCGCGTCGTCATCGTGACGGGCGCGGGGCGCGCCTTCTGCGCCGGCGCCGATCTCTCGGGCGGGAGCGGCGCCTTCGACCACACGAGCGGCTCGAAGCCGCTCACGATCGACACCCACCGCGACGGCGGCGGCCTGCTGACGCTCCGCATCTTCGAGTCGAAGAAGCCGGTGATCGCGGCGATCAACGGCCCGGCGGTCGGCGTCGGCATCACGATGACGCTGCCGATGGACGTCCGCATCGCGGCGACCGGGTCGCGCATGGGCTTCGTCTTCACCAAGCGCGGGATCGTGCCCGAGGCCTGCAGCAGCTGGTTCCTGCCGCGCCTGGTCGGGATCAGCCGCGCGGCGGAGTGGGTCTACACCGCGCGCGTGTTCGCGGCCGAGGAGGGTCACGCGGCGGGTCTCCTAAGCCGCGTGGTTCCGCCGGAGATGCTGCTCGACACCGCCCGTGGCCTGGCCCGCGAGATGGCCGACGGGACCTCGGCGATGTCGGTCGCACTCTCGCGTCAGATGCTCTGGCGCATGCTCGGCGCCGACCACCCGATGGAAGCCCACAAGGTCGACTCGCGCGCCATCTTCTCGATGGGCCGCTCGCCGGACGCCCACGAGGGCGTGGCGTCCTTCCTCGAGAAGCGCCCGCCGAAGTTCACGATGCGCCCGAGCGCCGACATGCCGGCGTTCTATCCGTGGTGGCCGGAGAAGAAGTTCAGCTGAACAGAGTCCGCTCGGTCTCGAACGATTTGGCGACGCTCTCCGTGACCTCTTCCAGCGAGGCCGTCGTGTCGAGCAGCGTGATCGGCCCGACCGTTTCGGGATCGAGCGTGCACCCGTAGCCGATCTGGCAAGCGATCTGGTCGGCGACCTCGATGCGGCGCGCGAGCTTGGCTTCGACCGGCGCACGGTGATGCGAGAGGATCGCCCACACGACGTCGTCCTCGAGGCCCCAGTGCTCGGCAAGGCACGCGCCGACCTGGTCGTGGGTGACGCCGAAGATCTCCTGCTCGCGCTCCTCGTCGTCGTGATCGAGCGCCGCGAAGTTCTTGCTGTCCGAGAGATGCAGCACGAGCTTCCCGATGTCGTGCATGAGGCCGGCGATGAACGAGTTGCCGCCACGCGGCTCGCCGGCAATCCGCGCGAGCTCGTCGGCCGCGAGCGCGGTCGCGAGGGCGTGCTCCCAGAGCGTCTGGGCGACGGCGTCGTCGGCGCGATAGGCCGCGCGCGCCGAGGCGGCGATCAGGATGCGCCGAAGCGCCTGGAAGCCGACGGTCTGGATCGCGCTGTCCAGGCTCCGCGGCGGCTCGCGCCGCATGTAGCGGACGGAGCGCGCGATCGAGACGACCCTGGCCGCGAGCGCGGCGTCGGTCGAGACGACGCGCACCAACTGATCCGAGCCGACGTTCGGGTCGCGCGCGAGGGCGATGGCACGGACGGCGACGGCCGGCAGCGGCGGAAGGTCGCAGCTTTCCGAGACCCGAATGAACAGCTCGCGGAGCGCGGAGCGAGAGGTAATGGAAGGCTCGGAAGCGGCGGTCTGCGACTCGGCTGAGCTCATGTACGCGCCCTGGAGCAACGAGCATGCCTCACCGATCGACGGCGCGGCGCCCCAACAAAACATACGCTTCGCGACGATGTGCGGACCCTGCGGACCGTCACAAAAGCGCGTCGTGACGTACACAAACGCACTGCATTGCAAGCTGACATGATCCATCCTACGTCACCTCGCCAATGCGAATTCGGTTCCTGATGCTGGCGCTGCTCCTCGGAGCGGCGTGTGAACGCGCTCCCGAGCAGGCCGCGGCGCCGGCTGCCCCCGCGGCGCCGCCCGCCGCGCCGCCGAAGCGGGAAGCGCTGGTCGGCGGTCCCTTCCCCGCCCTCTTCCTCACGGTCGCGCAATTCATCGACGTGAAGAAGCCGGACGGCAAGACCCAACCGGTCCCGGGCGCCGCGAAGCTGGTGATCGTCCGCCGGACCGAGGCGGGCTGGAAGACCGCGACCGTCGAGGACCCCGACAGCAACGCCTTCCACAAAGCCATGCCGTGGGAGGACGGCCTGCTCACGATCGGCGCCAACCGGGCGATGCTGAAGACCTGGCGTTTCGCCGCCGGGGCATGGACCGCCACCACCCGCTGGAACCCGAAGTTCGGCGGCAAGTTCGACCGCCTGCGCGACATCGAGCGCGGCGACGTCGACGGCGACGGCAAGGACGACCTGGTGGTCGCGACGCACGACCAGGGTGTGATCGCGGTCGTGCACCCCGAGCAGGAATGGCGGGTCGAGGAGGTCGATCGCCAGGCCAACACCTTCGTCCACGAGATCGAGATCGGCGACATCGACGGCGACGGCGTGGCCGAGTTCTTCGCGACCCCGAGCAAGCCGAACAAGCTCGATCAGGAGCAGCCCGGCGAGGTCACCATGTATCGCCGCGCCGACGGCACGTGGCAGAAGTCGGTCGTCGACGCCCCCGGCGACACCCACGCGAAGGAGATCCTGGTCACCGACATCGATCGCGATGCCAAGTCGGAGCTCTTCGTGGTGTGGGAAGGCGCGGTCGGCGCCGGTGGGCAGATCGTCCGCCCGGTCACGGTGAAGGAGTACCGCTTCGCGAACGGTGCCTTCACGAGCGCCGTGGTCGCGACCGTTCCCGACCGCCAGATGCGCGCCATCCAGGCCGGCGACGTCAACGGGGACGGCAAGATGGATCTGGTCGCGGGCGCGCTCGCCTCAGGGCTCTGGCTCTTCGAGCAAGGCGACGGCAGCTGGAGCCGCACGCTCATCGACGCCAAGTCCTCGGGCTTCGAGCAGCCGGTCGATCTCGCCGACCTCGACGTCGACGGCACGGTCGAGATCTACGTCGCCTCCGAGGACCAGCACGAGCTCCGCCAGTACCGTTGGCAGAACGGCGCCTTCGCCAAGACGGTCCTGACGCCGCTCGCCGCCGGCGACATCACCTGGAACGTCACCCACGGCAAGCTATAGCGTCCGTTCCGACGGGCTGGCCGCCGCCCTTCTGATCCTCGCCTCGGCGGTGCTCTGGGCGCCGCGGCTGACGGGGCCGATCGACCTGCGCTACGACGCCGGCGTCTACTACGTCCTCGGGACCTCGCTCGCCGAGGGCCACGGCTATCGCCTGCTGAACGAGCCGGGGGCGATCGAGGCGGTCCAATATCCGCCGCTGCTGCCGATGCTGGTCGCGGCCCATCAGTGGCTGGTGGGCAGCGCCGACCCGGCGATCGCGGGTCGGGCGTTCCGCCTGACCTACATGGGGATCTTCTTCGGGTACGCGCTCGCGGTCTACGCGCTCGCCCGGCGCTGGCTCGCGACCGGCTGGGCGCTCGTCGCGAGCCTGCTCGTGGTCCTGAATCTCCAGCTGCTCTGGCTCTCCGACGCGCTCTTCGCCGAGCTGCCGTTCGCCTGCGTGACCGTGCTGTTCCTCCTGGTCGCCGAGCGCGACGACCGGCGCGGCACCGCGGCGATCCTCGGCGGCGCGGCGTACCTTTTGCGGGCGAGCGGGCTCGCGTTGCTCGTCGCCTGGGTCGTCGAAGCGCTCTGGCAGCGCCGGCTGCTCGAGGCCACGCTCCGCGCCGCGCTCGCGGCGGTGCCGATCCTGGTATGGCAGGCCTACGTCACGGAGGTGCAGGAGCGTCCCGCCTTCGCCGCGCCGGCCTACGCGTACCAACGCGCATCGTACAACTTCTACAACGTCGGCTACCGCGCCAACATGGCGTACGTCGATGCGTTCGTACCCGAGCTCGGCTTGGCCGGCACGGGCGACCTCGTGCGACGCGTGGTCGGGAACGTGCTGGTGCTCCCCGAGAGGCTCGGCGAGAGCGTGAGCGTCCGCGCCGAGGGTCCGCGGCGCCCGGTCTTCCGGTTGCATCCCGAGGAGCCGGCGTCCGCGCGCTCCCTCACCCCGAGCAGGATCGGCTGCGCGCTGATCGGGCTCGTCGCCGCCGCCGGCCTGGCATTGCTCGTCGCCGACGGCATTCGCCTCGCTCCCCTCTATTGGGCCACGGCGCTCGGTCTCATGACGCTGGTGCCCTGGCCGTCGCAATTCGGCCGCTATCTCATGCCGCTCGCACCGCTCACGGCGATCGGCCTCGTGCTCGTCTTCGCCAACGCGAGCCGGCGCGCGAGCGGCTTCGTGCAGACGGCGACGGGCGCCGCCATCGGCATCCTGCTGACCGCCGAGATCCTCGTGCTCGGCGTCGCGTTCGGGGCGCGCCACGAGCACCTCTTCTTCTATGGACCGCCGTGGCAGGAGCACGACGCGGCCCTGACGTGGCTCGCCGCCAATGCCGCTCGGGACGACGTGGTCGCCACCTCGACCCCGCAGCGTCTCCATCTGACGAGCGGCCTGCGGGCCGTGTTTCCACCCTTCGAGCCCGACCCCGCCAGCGCCGAACGATTGCTGCGCGCGGTCCCGGTGACCTGGGTGGTGCTCGACGATCTCGAGTTCCTCGACGTCAGCCGCCGCTATGCCGAGCCGGCGGTGGCGACGTCCGCGGGGTGGCGCCTGGTCTACGGGGATCCCGAGAGCGGGGCGCGAATTTTCCGGCGCATCGGTCCCTGAGGCGCGCGCGCCTACGGCGCGGCGCGACGCTCTCTCGCTTCGTGCACCGCGTTGCCGGCTCACGATGCGCGTACTACGGTGCCCCGATGCCCGCCCGTCGCCGCCGGTCGCTCACCTGGATCGCGCTCGGCGGGCTGTTCCTCTTCATGGGCTTCGTCGTCTGGCGAACGTTCCACCTGCAGGGCGTCCGCTGCGAGGTCTGCATCACCTACAACGGGCTCTCGCAGTGCCGGACGGTCGAGGGTGAGCACGAGGAGGACGTGATGCAGGCCGCCATCAACAACGTGTGTGCGTATCTGGCGAGTGGTGTGACGGACGGCATTGCCTGCATGCGGACGCCGCCCACGCGGCGCGAGTGCACGGCCGTCGACTAGCCGACCGCCCACACCTCGACCGGCTCGGCGATGCCCTTGATGGGTAGCGGACCGAAGGGGCGCAGCGGGATGCCATGGTCCGGGGGCAGCGCCTGGCA
Organism: uncultured Polyangiaceae bacterium; assembly: GCA_964631985.1. Taxonomy (GTDB): domain Bacteria; phylum Desulfobacterota; class Binatia; order UTPRO1; family UTPRO1; genus UTPRO1. The sequence continues at coordinate 7,272 of CAZWAX010000299.1, forward strand.
GGTGCTGGCGGTCATCAGGATCGAGGCGGCGAGGTCGCGCGTCATGACCTGGAGGCGCGCCGCCTGGTTCACGGCGTCGCCGACGATCGTGTAGGTGACGCGGCCGCCGGTCCCGACGTTGCCGGCGACCATGTCGCCGGTGCAGATGCCGATCCCTGCTTCGAGCGGCTCGCGGCCGCTCGCGGAATTGCCCGGCTCGCGGCCGCTCGCGGAATTGCC
>CAZWAX010000300.1:0-7451 GCA_964631985.1 uncultured Polyangiaceae bacterium
CGCACCCCGACTCCGACCCGCACGGCGACCCGCACCGCCACGCCGACGCGAACGGCCACCCCGCTCGCCAGCGCGACCCCCGTCGCCACCAGCACGCCGGGGGGCACGTGCGACGCCGGTCCCGCGCCGTTCGGCCTCACCAGTCGCGTGCCCGCGACCCAGTGCAAGCTCGACGGCGAGCCCGACACGGCGCCGGCGCTCGAGATCGAGCGGGTCTTCTCGACGATCGCTCTCACGAACCCCGTCCAGCTGACCCACGCGCCGGACGGCACCGATCGCATCTTCGTCGTCCAGCAAGGCGGCACGATCCGCGTCTTCGCCAATGGCTCGCCGACGAGCGCCACCGACTTCCTCACGCTGAGCGGCATCACCGTCGGCGGCGAAGAAGGACTGCTCGGGCTCGCGTTCCACCCCGCCTATGCGAGCAACGGCTTCTTCTATGTCTATTACTCCGCCCCGAACCCGCGCCGCTCGGTGATCGCGCGCTATCGCGTCAGCGGGAATCCCAACGTCGCCGACGCGGGGAGCGCGCAAATCGTGATGGAGATCGCGCAGCCCTACGCGAACCACAACGGCGGGCAGCTCGCGTTCGGCCCCGACGGCTACCTCTACGTCTCGCTCGGCGACGGCGGGAGCGGCGGCGATCCCGGAAACCGCGCGCAGAACCTGGGCGAGCTGCTGGGCAAGATCCTGCGCATCGACGTCGATCGCGCCGATCCCGGGCTCGACTACGCCGTGCCGCCCGACAACCCGTTCGTCGGGCAGGGCGGCGCACGCGGCGAGATCTGGGCCGTCGGCATGCGCAATCCCTGGCGGATGAGCTTCGATCGGCTCACCCATGCGCTCTGGGCGGGCGACGTCGGCGAGGGCAGCTGGGAAGAGGTCGACCTGATCGAACGCGGGCGGAACTACGGATGGCGTCGCAAACAGGGGACCGCCTGCTTCAATCCGAATACGAACTGCGACACCGGGAATCTCACGGACCCGCTGGTGGTGTACTCGCACAGCGAGGGCTGCGCCGTGACCGGCGGATTCGTCTATCGCGGCAGTCGCCTCCCCGAGATCTACGGCGCCTACATCTACGGCGACTTCTGCAGCGGCAGGATCTGGGCGCTCCGCTACGACGGCACGACCGCGACCACGACGCTCATCGCGGACACGACGCTCAGCATCTCGAGCTTCGGCGAGGATCGTGACGGCGAGCTCTACGTCTTGAGCCACGGCGGCTCGATCAATCGCCTCCGCCGCCCGACCGGTGCAGAGGTCGGGACGTTCCCACGGACGCTCACCGACACCGGCTGCTTCAGCGACGTACCGAATCGCGTGCCGGCGCCCGAGCTCGTGCCCTACGACGTGCGCTCGCCGCTCTGGTCGGACGGCGCGGGCAAGCGCCGCTTCCTGGTCGTGCCGGACGGCGGGACGATCGGCTTCACGACCAGCGGGGCCTGGAACCTGCCAGTCGGCACCATCCTCGTGAAGGAGTTCACCTACGAGACCGAGCAGGGGAATCCGGCGTCCGAGCGCGCGCTCGAAACCCGCTTCCTCGTCCGCCGCGCCGACGGCTGGCGCGGGTTCTCATACCAATGGAACGAGGCGCAGACCGAAGCCTACCTGCTCGACAACGGTACGACGGACACGTTCCCGGTGGACGAGCCCGGCGCGACCGAGCACACCCATGTCTTCCCGAGCCGGAGCGATTGCCAGCGCTGCCACACCGCCGCGGCCGGCGGCACGCTCGGCCTCCGTACCGACCAGATGAACCGTGCGTTCGCGTACGGCAGCGTCGTCGACAATCAGTTGCGCGCGCTCGAGCACGTTGGCCTCTTCGGCGGCTGCCTGCCGGCGCGGCCCGACGCGCTCGTGGCGCTGACCGATCCCGCCGACACGAGCGCGCCGATCGCGAGCCGCGCCCGCGGCTGGCTCCAGGCGAACTGCGCGCATTGCCACCTGCCGGGTGGGCCGGCGCCGACGACGATGGACCTCCGGGCCGAGGTGTCGTTCGCGGCGATGAACGTCTGCAACGCCGATCCGCAACACGGCGACCTCGACGTACCCGGCGCGCGCATCGTCCGCCCCGGCAACGCCGAGGACTCCGTCCTCTGGCTCCGCGCCGCCATCCGCGACGGCGAAACCCAGATGCCACCGCTCGGCACCCTCCTCCCCGACCCGCTCGGCGACAGCGTCCTGGAGGCGTGGATCACCGGGCTCGGCGCGTGTCCGTAGCTCCGTTCGCCTCCGTGCTCGGCCAGTCGCGCGTAGCGATCGATCGAATCGAAGGATCGGCGTCCCCGTAGCGACGCAGCAGCTCGGCGGCGCGACCGTGTGCCCGGGCGCGCCGCGCGGACCACCTCATGAGCGGCGCAAGCAATCGCCGCGGACCGACGGCCAGCAGGGACGGATCCCAATCCGCAAGCAGCGCCAGATCCGCGAAGGACCGGGGTAGGCCGCTCGGCCGGAGTCCGCCGTCGCGTCCGAGACCGAACGACACGCGCAGCACGGTCTCGAATCCGGGATGGCCCGGCGTCATCACGGCGCGGAATCGCAGAACCCGATCCGATCTCGGAATGGGAGACGCGCGGCATCATCAAGAAGTCGTGGCGCCGGTTCTGCCGCTCCGAGCACGTCCGCTGGTACCAGGTCATGGACCTGGTCCAGTTCTTCTTCTCGCTCATCAACCTGGCGAGTCTCGTGCCGCTCGCCGTCGCGACCGGCATCGGGATCGTGCATCCCTACCGCGCCGTCAGCATGATGGTGATGACGATCGTCGTGTTCGGTCTCGTGCCGCTGCCCGCGATCTATCTGCTGCGGCGTCGTGGCGGGCTCGCGGCCATGCCGGGCAGCCGCATGTGGGCGTCGCGTCTCGGCGCCTTGAAGGCGGTCGGATCCCGTTCGCGCTCTCGTACACCTTCATCGGCATGTCGCTGGCGGTGAGCCGCGGGGCGCTGGCCCACCTGCTGAACCGCGCGCTCGTATTCGCGGAGACGAATGCCGACGACCTCGGGCAGACGCTCCGGCGTCGCCACCTGTTCGCGCCCGCGATGCGTCAGGCGGCGCGCGACGCGATCGTGTTGATCGGGCTCGCCGCCGCGCTCTTCGCCTATCGCATGGTCGTCGACCCGAGTGACCCCACGTCGACGGGCGCGATCGATTGGCGCTTCCACCTCGTGTGGCTATCGCCGCTTGTCATCGTCGCCTTCTCGCCGTGGATCTTTCACCCGTACATCGTCGGCGGGCGTGACCTGCCGTGCGCCGGCCACGCGCGTCGCACGCCGCACCAGTCGCAGCACCCATCGCAACCGAATCCCCCGAATGGGCGGCCGCACGCCGCCGAGGAGCCGCATGATGTCTACCACCGACTACCGACCCGATCCGGACGACCTCGACGACGCCGAGTTCGAACAGGCCCTCCGCGCGCTCCGGCGGCGACGCGTGATCACCGCCGCCGCCGTGCTCGGCGTGCTCGCGGGGTTCCTCGCCGTCCCCTGGAGTCAGTCCGTGGACGTGAGCGGTCGCGTGGCGCCGGCGCGCTGGGCGCGCGTGCGCTCCGAGGTGCCCGGCGTCGTCCGCGAGGTGAAACGCAAGAGCGGGGAGACCGTGCAGGAAGGCGACGTCATCGCGGTGCTCGACTCGGACGCGCAACGGGACGCGCTCGAAGGGGCGCGGCTCGCCCTCACGCGCGAGCGCCAGAAGCTCGCCGACCTCGAGCTGCGCTTGCAACAGAATCGCATTCTCCGGGAAGGCTCCGACGTCGCGGTGCAAGACGCCCAGCGCCGTGCCGTTGCGGCGGACTCCGCCGAGGACGTCCGCATCGAGGATCTGGAGCCGGCGGCGGAGGCCGTGCTCGAGGGCGTCCGCGCCTTCACCATCAAAGCGCGGGGCGAGCTCGTGATCGACGGGCGCCGGGCGGCGCCGCTCCGTGGCGAGTCGATGATGCAGGCGGTCGCCGCGGCGATGGCGAGCTACGTCGAACGCGCCGAGGCGGTCGCCCACCAGCTGGGTGAGGGTGCCGGCGACGCCGCCGGCCGCGAGCTCCGCGCGCGGCTGAACAACGTGCAGTTCACCTATGCCCTCGCGGAGAGCTCCATGCGCGAGATCGTGCTGAAGCACGAGGTCGTGGTGCGCGGCCTGCTCGCTCCCGTCGAGCTCCGCGAGATCGTGGACAAGCTCGAGCGCGAGAGCCGCGACCTGACGCAGAGCTTCGAGGGGCTCGTGTCCATTGCGCACGGCGTGACGGGCTCGCCCGCGGAGCGCCGCGAATGGGTGCGGAGCGCCGAGGAGAAGCGCCAGCTGCTGGCCAACGAGACGGAGCGCGTCGAAGCCGAGCGTGAGACCGTCGAGAGCAGCATCGCGCAGGCCGAGCTCCTGGTGCGCGCGGCCGAGCGCCACGAGGGCAAGACGGCCATCCACGCGCCGATCAGCGGGACGCTCTCCGAGACGCAGCTCGCCGAGCTCGACGGCGTCGGACCGAACGCGTCCGTCGGCATCATCGAGGACATGGACCAGCTCGTGCTGAAGGTCCGGGTGGTCGACGCCGACTGGTCGCGGGTGGCCGAAGGGCAGACGGTCGTCGCCGACGTCGTGGGCGGCCGCGCGGTGAGCGGCACGGTGGTGTGGAAGGTCCCGCGCGCCGGTCAGGAAGTGCGCGATCAGGAGTGGAATCTGATGGTGCGGGTCGACGACGACGTCACGGGGATCGAGGCCGGCGCGAAGGTCGAAGGGGCCGTGGTCGTCGGACGGCGGAGCCTGCTGCGTCGGGTGCTGGAATGGCGGCAACACGGCCAGCGGGTCGCCTCGGTCGCGGGAACGCGCCTGGCGTTCGTCAACGACCCGACCGAGCAGCGCAGCGCCGGTGGCGTGGGCGAGCTCGCGGCGACGGATGGCGTACCGGCAACGGTCGGAAGCGCGATCGCGGAGGCCGCGGGCAGCAATTGATCGCGGTGCGGGTCGTCCCGCTGGTGCTCGCCGTCGTCGTTCTCGCCGGAGCCGCTGTGGCGGCCCGGCGCGACGAGCCGCCGAACCTCGGCCTCACGCGCGGCTCGCTGGCGAGCGCGCCGCCCGCCGGCGAGCCCTTGCCGCCGGCGCCGGCGTTCGTCGTCCCCGAGCTCCGGGGCCCGATTCCGAGCAGTCAGTGGTGGTCGTCGCTGGTCGCGCTGCCGTTCTCGGAGCGCCAGTATCCGCACCCGCTCGCCGTCACGGCGCGGCCGGAAGGGCTCCAGATCCGCTATCCGGGTCCGGACATCAACGCCAACGAGCATTGCGTCTGCGGCTGGATGGACTTCGAGCCGCCGAACGATCTGATCCTCGGCCATGGCGACGTAACGCGCTTCGATGCCGCCCGCCTGGCCGGGTACAGCGACTGGTTCGTCACCGCCCGCTTCGAGGCGACGGGACGGACGGACGCCGGCATGGAGGTGACGTACGGGGCACGGGTCGCCGTTCGTGTTCGGGGCGTTCACGGGCGGCGATCCGGTCGTGCGGTTCCCGGCGCCGCCCGAGGTCTTTCACGAGAGCGCGGACGGAAGCGTCGTCGGGGTCTGTCGCGAGCGCCGCTGCTATCTGCTCGTCGGCCCGGTCGGCGCGCGCTGGTCCGGGGCGGGCGGCGCCGTCTTTCGGAGTGAAGCCGGGGGTTCCGCGCACGTCACCGTCGCCTTGCTCCCGGACGGGCAACGCGGCGACGCCGTCGAGCGCTTCACCCGCCACGCGCGCAACCGCGTGCGCGACACCAAAGTCACCTGGAGCTACGACGAGGCGCGGGCGCGTGTCCGGGCGCACTTCGGGTACGAGCTCGAGGTGGCAAACGATGCGCCGGCCGCCACGCTCTTCGCGCTCTATCCGCACCAACGCACGGCCTTCGTCGAGGGCAGCGCCGGTCCGGAGCTCGGGAGCTACGCGACGGTACGCGGGCGCATGGCGCTCCGCGCCGGGGCGGGATTCGACGTCGAGTATCCGTTCCCGGGGGTCCTGCCGGCGTTGCCGGTGCTGCCGGGCGCCGACGTCGAGACGCTGCGCGGGCTCGTGCGGAGCGACGTGGCGACCGAGTCCGGCGCGCGCGACACCTATTGGGGCGGCAAGGAGCTCGGCCGCCTCGCGACGCTCCACGGGCTTGCCGGCCAGCTCGGGCTCGCTGCGGAAGCCGATGCGTTGCAGACGCGACTCCGCACGCGCCTCGAGTCGTGGTTCGACGGGCGGTTCGATCCGGCCGATCCGGCGACCGGCGGTACGTTCGTCTACGACCCGCGCTGGGGAACGCTGATCGGCTATCCGTCGAGCTACGGTTCCGCGGCGGCCCTCAACGATCATCACTTCCACTACGGCTACTTCCTGCGCGCGGCGGCGGAGGTCGGACGGCGCGATCCGGCCTGGCTCGGGCCCGATCGGTATGGCCCGTTCGTCGATCTGCTCGCGCGCGACATTGCCAGCGGGCGCCGCGACGACCCCGCGTTTCCGTTCTTCCGCGTCTTCGATCCCTACGCGGGTCACTCCTGGGCGGCCGGCGACGCCGTCGCCGGCGACGGCAACAACCAGGAGTCGTCGTCCGAGGCGATGGCGGCATGGACGGCCTTCGTGCTGCTCGGCGAGCTCCGCGGCGATCGCAAGCTCCGCGACCTCGGGGCGTTCCTCTACGCGAGCGAGCTCGCCGCGATCGAGGCCTACTGGTTCGACGTCAGCGGACAGAACTTCCCGCCCTCCTATCCGGCGGAGGTCGTCCCGATGATCTGGGGCGGCAAAGGCGCCTACGGGACGTTCTTCTCCGGCGAGCCCGAGCACCTCTACGGCATCAATTGGTTGCCGTTCCACGGCGGCTCGCTCTATCTCGGGCGCTGGCCCGACTACGCGAAGCGGAGCTACGACGCGCTCGTTCGGGCGCGCGGCGGGACGAGCTGGAAGACGTGGCAGGACATCGTCGTGATGTATCGCGGCATCTCGGATCCGGCCGACGCCGCGCGCCAATGGGCCGCGCTCGCACCGACCGTCTCCCCCGAGGCCGGCAACTCGCGATCGAACATCGCGCAGTGGATCGCGACGTTCGCGCTCGCCGGCAGCGTCGATCGCACCGTGACCGCGAACACGCCGCTGTACGCGGTCTTCCAGAAGGACGGCGCGCGCAGCTACGTCGCGTTCAACGCGCGCGCGGAGGCGGCGACCGTGCAGTTCTCGGACGGGGCGCGGATTGCGGTGGAGCGGGGGGCGTTCGGCGTCTTGCGGCGGCGCGTCGCGCCGTGAATCGCTAGATCGGTACCGCGTCCAGGTTTGATTCCCATTGTGATCCAAGCCCGTTCGAGTGTCGGCAACGCCTGGAGATAACGGTCCCTCCAACCCGGCCCTTCCTCGTGACTTGATTGGGGATACTATCACCGACGGCACAGTGGTCGCTGAAGCCTTCGTTCAAGGCGCGCCTAACAGCCCGTTGAAAAAGGCGCCTGCCGCGCGTGACGTCTTCGACGAGTGAG
>CAZWAX010000301.1:0-7426 GCA_964631985.1 uncultured Polyangiaceae bacterium
AGGGCGCCGAGAAGCGGCTCACCTATCCGTGGGCGAACGGCCTCGCGGCCGATCGCATCGTCGACTACTACGACGCGATCGGCTTCACGGACTGGACGCATGCCGAGACCGGCACGCCGCAGCTGAAGGCGCAGCATCCCGAGTTCGAGATGTGGAGCGCGGGGATCCATGCCCGCTCGGGGGTCGCGTGCGCCGACTGCCACATGCCCTACGTCCGCGTCGGCGCGCTCAAGATCAGCGACCACCACGTGCGGAGCCCGCTCTTGAACGTCAACAATGCATGCCAGACCTGCCACAAATGGTCCGAGCAGGAGCTCGTGGCACGGGCGGAGACGATCCAGGCGCGTACGGTCGCGCTCCGGAACCGGGCGATGGACGCGCTCATGGCGCTGATCGCCGACCTCGGCGCGGCGCGGAAGGGTGGGGCCGATGCAACCGCGGTCGCGACGGCCCAGCAGGCGCAGCGGCGCGGGCAGTTCTATCTCGACTTCGTCGAGTCGGAGAACTCGAACGGCTTCCACGCGCCGCAAGAGGCGATGCGACTTCTCGGAGAGGCCATCGACCAGTTTCGTCAGGGACAGGTCGCGCTGCGGCCGTTGCCGACGGCCGCCGCGCCTGGCGGCTGAGCGCATCGGGTGGCCGGTAGTGCCTCAGGTCGCCGATACACCGGGGTCGCGGTCTGTCGCGCGCCTGCTGCCACCGCTTCCGGCGACGCCGCGCGGGAATCAAACTCAGACCCGACCCGTGGGCCGTCGTCTTGCGCGCCGAGCCGGGTGCTCTAGGATGCGCGGCCCATGAGCTCGTGGACTCGCGCGCAGAGCGTCGTGTTGGCGGTCGTGGCGGCGAGCGCGTGTGCCGTGAACCCGGTCACGCATCGTCCCGAGCTCGCGATGGTCTCCCAATCGACCGAGCTCGAGCTCGGCGCGCGGCAGGCGAAGGCGATCGAGCTCGGCATGGGCCTCGTCGGCGACGGGGATCTGGTCGCGTACGTGCGGGCGGTCGGCGACCGGCTCGCGGCGAGCTCGCCCCGGCGCGACGTGCCCTACGCGTTCCACGTCGTCGACACCCCGGAGCCGAACGCGTTCGCGATCCCCGGCCACGTCTACCTGACGCGCGGATTGCTGGCGCTCCTGAACGACGAGGACGAGCTCGCCGGGGTGCTGGCGCACGAGGTCGGCCACATCGCCGCCCGCCACGCCGTCCAACGCATCTCGCGCGCGCTCCCCGCCGGCATCCTGACCGGCGTCGTCTCCGGCGTGACCGGGCTCGCGAGCCCGCTGCTCGGCAGTCTCTTCGAGGCCGGTGGCTCGCTCGCGACCGAGGCGCTGCTGGCACCGTACAGTCGCGAGCAGGAGCGCGAGGCCGATCGCGTCGGTCAGGAGATCGCCGCGCGCGCGGGCTGGGACCCCGCCGCGCTCGCCCGCTCGCTCGCGACCCTCGAGCGCATCGCAGCGCTCGGCGACGAGCCGAAACGCCGGCCGAGCTTTCTCGACTCGCATCCGTCGACGCCGGAGCGTGCCCGCAACACGGCCGCGTACGCGGGCGCGCTCATGCGCGGCCCGGCGGAAGGCATCGTGGCGACGCGCGACGCGTTTCTGGGTCGTCTCGACGGGATCGTGATCGGGCAGGGCGCCGCGCAAGGCGTGTTCGAGAAGACGACCTTCCTGCATCCCGACCTGGGCTTCCATCTGCGCTTTCCCTCGGACTGGAAGACCGAGAACGGCAGGGCGCACGTCGTCGGGGGCTCGCCCGACGGCACCGTCGTGGTGGTGCTGACGGTCGCGGCCCCGGGCAACGATCCGATGCACGGCGTCCGCGCGTTCGAGAAGGATCTCGCGCAGCCGCTCACCGCCCGCATCGACCGCGCGACGATCGACGGTCTGCCCGCCGCCCACACGGCCGGGAGTGCCGAGTCCGACGGCCGCCGCGTCGCCATCGAGCTCTGGTGGATCGCGCTCGAAGGTCAGGTCTTCCAACTGACCGGCATCGCCCCCACCCGGACGGAGGCCGAGTCCCGTCCGCTGATCGCCGCCATCGCGAAGACCTTCGGCACGCTCACCGCCGCGGAACGCACCCGCATCACCGAACGCCGCCTCCGCCTGATTGCTGCCCGCCCGCGCGAGTCGATGACCGCCTTCACGCTCCGCACCGGGACCCCGTGGAAGCCCGAGCTGGTCACGGTCGCCAACGGCCTGGAACGCGGCAGCCCCCTCCCGACCGACCACCGGCTGAAGATCGCGAAGACCGAGCCCTATTCGGCTCCGCGCTGAGCCGATCCGAACAGCGGGAGCGGCGTGCCCAAGCGCGGGGGCTGCCGAACTCGTGAGGCCCCTCGGGGGTGAGAAACGATCCGGGCCGCTCCCGGAAACGCGAATCGGCGCCGTCGATCAATTCCCATTCGTGACAATCCACCGCCCCACGGCACGCCCGTGGCCGCGCCAAACGCGCGCGGCGACATGGCATGCCCGCTGCAAGACGGCGGCATGGATACCGGCGCCAGGGTTCTTTCGGACGCGCCTGCCTGGCGTCGTGAGCCGTTCCGCATCTTCTTTCCGCTCGCCGTCGTGCTCGGTTGGGTCGGGGTCGGGCACTGGCTTCTCTATACACTCGGCGTGACCTCGAGCTTCTCGGGGTTCTTCCACGGTCAGGTGATGATGCAGGCGTTCATGATGGCGTTCGCCGTGGGCTTTCTGCTGACGGCGGTGCCGCGCCGCACGCAAAGCGCCCCGCCGTCGGCGCTCGAGATCGCGCTCGCCGTCGGGGCGCTTGTCGGCGTGGTCGGCGCCGCGTTGGCCGGACGCTGGGCCCTCGCGCAGCTGTCGTACGCCGTGATCGTGCTTCTGCTGCTGCAGTTCGCGGTCCGACGCTTCTGGACGAGCGCCAGCGGGCGCCGGCCGCCGGCATCGTTCATCCTGGTCCCGATCGCGATCGCTCACGGTCTCGTCGGGGCGGTCCTGATCTCGTTGGAATGGCCGTACGCGCTCGGACGGCTGCTGGTCGAGCAGGGCGTGTTCCTCTGTCTTGCCGTCGGCATCGGCGGGCTCGTGCTGCCACTGATGGCGGGCGCCACGCCGCCGGCCGACCTCGTGTCTTCTCGCGCCGCGTATCGCCGACTCTTCGGCTATGCCGCCATCGGTGTCGCGATCTTCGCGAGCCTGGTGGCCGAGGCGGCCGGCTGGGTCCGCGGCGGACCGCTCGTCCGCAGCCTCGTCGTGGCCGCGGGCCTCGCGGTCGGCGGAGGCGCATGGCGCCCGCCCGCCACGCCGGGCCTGCATCGTCGCCTCGTGTGGATCTCGGTGTGGCTCATGCCGCTCGGGCTCCTCGGCGCCGGGCTCTTCCCCGATCTCCGCATCGCGGCGCTCCACGTGCTCTTCATCGGCGGCTTCTCGCTCATGGGGTTCGGCGTCGCGACGCACGTCTCGCTGAGCCACCTCGATCTCAGCGGCCTCGCCCAGGGCGCGCCCCGTGCCGTGGCGGTGCTGGGAGGCACGGTGCTGCTCGCGGCGGTCGCCCGCGTCGCCGCCGACATGAGCAACACGTACTTCGCGCACGTCGGATGGGCCGCCGCGCTCTGGCTCGTCGGCTCGGGGACGTGGCTCGGTTTTCTCGGTCCGAAGCTCCTCCGCCGATGACGGCCGCTGCCGACACGATCGGTCGCCATCTCCGCGCCGACCACGAACGCCTCGAGGGCCTCCTGGCGCGGGCCGTCGCCCGTCCCGAGGCCATCGACCTGCAAGCCTACGACGCCTTCCGTCGCGGTCTGCTGCGTCACATCGGACTCGAAGAGAAGATCCTCCTGCCGGCGGCGCGGCGCTGTCGGGGCGGGGAGCCGCTGCCGGCCGCTGCGCGGCTCCGGCTCGACCACGGCGCGCTCGCGGCCCTGCTGGTGCCGACGCCGACGCCGGGGATCGTCGCCGCCATTCGCAGCATTCTCGCCGGGCACAACGAGATCGAGGAGGCGCCGGGGGGCGTCTATGACGTGTGCGAGCAGCTCGTCGCGGGGGGCGGTGCCGAGCTGCTGGCGGAGCTCCAGAACGCGCCGGAAGTCCCAACGAGCGCACACGTCGACGGCGAGCTGATCGTCGCCGCGACTCGGCGCGCGCTCATGCGGGCCGGCTACGACCCGGCGATGCTGGGTCTCTGAGAAAAGGAGCGAGATGCTTTCCAAATCCGCAGCGCGAGCGTTCTTCATCACGGGGACCGTGGTCAGCTCCCTCGTGTTCGTCGGGCTCACGGTCGACACCTTCGGCCGCATCCCGGAGCAGACCAAGGCCGCGGCGATCACACCGGAGGTCGAGCGCGGCAAGGCCTTGTGGGAAGCGAGCAACTGCATGGGATGTCACACCCTGTTCGGCGAGGGCGCCTACTACGCGCCCGAGCTGACGCGGGTGTACGAGCGGCGCGGTCCGGTCTTCATCGAGGCCATGCTGCGCGACCCCGAGGCGATGTATCCGGGGCAACGCCGGATGCAGAACTACGGTTTCGACGACGGGCAGATCGCGGATCTCCTCGCGTTCCTCCAGTGGTGCGGCAACGTCGATCTGAACGGCTTCCCGCCGAAGCCGACGCTGATGCCGATCGCCGTCTCGGCGCCCGGCGCCGGGGGGGCCGTCGCGGCGACCGTCGATCGCCCGCAGATCTACAATCAGCTCTGCATCGCGTGTCACGCGCTCGGCGGGCAAGGGGGCGACGTCGGCCCGGCGCTCGACGGGGTCGGCGCCCGGCGCGACGCCGCCTACCTCCACCGCTGGCTCACCGACCCGCTCGCCGTGAAGGCCGACTCGCTCATGCCGAAGCTTCCCTTGACGAGCGGACAGATCGACGAGCTCGTCGCCTACCTCTCGCACCTCAAGACCGGAGGAACGCCGTGAAATACCGCTCGCAGAAGATCGCCTACTGGTTCTTCGCCACCTGCATGCTGCTGCTCTGTCTGCAGCTGGTCTACGGGTTCATCATGGCGTTCGCCCATGCGGGCTTCGACGTGCTCCACGCCGTCGTCCCGTTCCACGTGGCGCGTGCCGCCCACAACAACCTGCTGGTCGTGTGGCTGCTGTGCGGATTCATGGGCGCCGCCTACTTCATCATCCCGGAGGAGGCGGACCGCGAGCTCATGTGGCCGCGACTCGCGTACGTGCAGCTCGGCGCGCTCGTCGCGGTCGGCGTGACGGCGATCGCCGGCTTCCATCTCAGCTGGTTCGAGGGCCGGAAGTTCCTGGAGATCCCGCGTCCGCTCGACTACCTGGTGGTGGTCGACGTCCTGCTCTTCATTGCCAACATCGGCGCCACCCTCTGGTACGGGCGGCGCTTCACCACCACGTCGCTGGTACTGTTCTTCGGCCTCTTCGCCGCCGCGCTCCTCTACCTGCCCGGGATGATTCCCACCCACAACCAGACCGAGGACTCGTACTGGCGATGGTGGGTCGTGCACCTCTGGGTGGAGGGCGTGTGGGAGCTGATTTTGGGCGGCATCCTGTCGTTCCTTCTCCTCAAGCTCACCGGCGTCGATCGCGAGGTCGTCGAGAAATGGCTCTACGTGATCGTCGGGCTCACGTTTCTTTCGGGCATCCTCGGCACCGGGCACCATTACTATTTCATCGGCACCCCACGGTACTGGCTCTGGATCGGGGCGGTGTTCAGTGCGCTCGAGCCGCTCGCCTTCCTCGCCATGGCGGTCTACGCCGTTGCGATGGCGCGCCAGGGCGGCCGCCAGCACCCGAACACGGTCGCGCTGCTCTGGACGGTCGGGTGCGCGGTGATGTCGTTCGTCGGTGCGGGCTTTCTCGGCTTCGCCCACACGCTGCCGCAGGTGAACCTGTATACCCACGGCACCCTCGTCACCGCCATGCACGGCCACCTCGCCTTCTGGGGCGCGTACGCGATGATCGTGCTCGGCATCATCACGTACGCGATGCCGCTCATGACGGGCCGGGCCTCCCATCAGGACCCGAGCGCGCTCATCGCGTTCTGGACCAGCAACGTCGGGATGGTGGCCATGACGCTCGCCTTCGCGGTCGCGGGCGTGACGCAGGTCTATCTAGAGCGCCGTATCGGCATGGACTTCGTGACCGTCCAGAAGGAGATCGAGGTCCATTTCATCGGCCTCATCCTGGCGGCCCTGCTGTTCACGAGCGGCATCCTGCTGTTCGTCCGGAACTTCATCGCCTACGGACTGCCGGTCGACGACCTCGACCCCGTGAAGGCGCGGGAGCCCAACGTGCCGCTGCATGCCGCCTCGGTGCGGTCGGTTTCCTAGGGTCATGCGCGCGCTCACGACGACCGACGCGGCGGCGGTGGCGGTGCCGGTGGCCGGCCGTCCACCGTACTACCGGCCCGTCGGCGCCGAGGTGCAGGTGTTCCACCAGGCCTACGAGAGCCGGCTGCCGTTGCTCATCAAAGGCCCGACCGGATGCGGCAAGTCGCGGTTCGTCGAGGCCATGGCCGCGGCCGTCGGGCGGCCGCTCGTGACCGTGGCGTGCAACGACGAAACGACGGCGACCGACCTGCTCGGCCGCTGGCTCGTCAAGGGCGGCGACACGGTCTGGCAGGACGGGCCGGTCACGCGCGCGGTGCGGAACGGTGCCATCCTCTACCTCGACGAGATCGCGGAAGCGCGCGAGGACGTCATCGTGGTGTTGCACGCGCTCTCCGACCACCGGCGCACGCTGTACGTCGATCGCATCGACGAGACCCTCGCGGCGCCGCCCGCGTTCATGATGGTCGTGAGCTACAACCCCGGATATCGCCGGGCGCTGAAAGAGATGAAGCCGTCGACCCGCCAGCGCTTCGTCTCGCTCCTCTTCGGCCATCCGGCGGCCGACGTCGAGACCGAGATCGTGTGCGCCGAGTCGGGGGTCGAGCGGGCGCACGCGCGGCGGCTGGTCAGCTTCGCCGGGAAGATTCGCGCGCTCGAGGAGCTCGGGCTCGCCGAGACGGCCTCCACCCGACTGCTGGTCGGCGCCGGCACCCTCATCCGCCGCGGCCTGCCGCCCCGCCTGGCCTGTCAGGTGGCCGTCGTGCAACCCCTCACCGACGATCCGGTGACCGCGGCGGCGCTCCAGGACGTCGCCGACCTGATCTTCTGAGCCGATGAGCTGGGACGAGCGGCTCTTCGCCGGCGCGTATAGCGCCTTCTCGGCGGCGCGCCGCTGGTCGACGGCCGGCGCGGGCCCGCCGCGGGGGACGACCCTCGAGTCGTTGGCGCCCCGGCTGCGCGTGCTCGCGTGCGCGCTCGCGGGCTCGGACGTGGAGCTCGTGCCGACGGACGACGGCGGCGGCGTCCAGGGACGAGGCATCCTGCTGCCGCCCGTCGTGGCGCTCGGCGCGACGCCCGAGGTCGACGCGCGGCCCTAACGGCTGCGGAGCGCCTATTCGGCCGCTTCGCCGCGCCCCCGCTGCCTCCCGCGCCACGCCCGCCGGCCGGCACTCC
>CAZWAX010000302.1:0-7413 GCA_964631985.1 uncultured Polyangiaceae bacterium
TCCGTACACGGCAGCCTGAACCCGCGGGCGCAGTTCCGCGACGTGCTGAGCGTCGCCGACGTCCTCGCGGCGCCCATGGTGGCCGAGCCGCTCACGCGCCCCATGTGCTCGCCGATCGGCGACGGGGCGGCGGCGGTCGTGGTGATGAGCGCGCGGAAGGCCCGCGCGGGTACGCGCCATCCCGTGGTGCGGGTGGTGGCGAGCGTCCTCCGGTCCGGATGGGACCACGGCAGCGAGGAGCCGGGGGCCGTGGAGGAGTGCGCACGCGAGGCGTACGAGGAGGCCGGCATCGGCCCGACCGACGTGGACCTGGTGGAGTGCCACGACGCCTCGGCACCCGCCGAGCTGATGGCCTACGAGGCGCTCGGCCTCTGCGGACGAGGCGAGGGCGGGGCCTTCATCGACAGCGGCGCGCCCCGTCTCGGCGGCCGGCAGCCCGTGAACTCGTCGGGGGGCCTCCTCCGCAAAGGGCACCCCGTGGGCGCGACCGGCATCGCCCAGATCGTCGAGCTCACCGAGCAGCTGCAGGGGCGTGCCGATGGGCGTCAGGTCGCCGGGGCGCGCATCGGTCTCGCCCAGAACGGTGGCGGCGCGATCGGCACGGACGCCGCCGCCATGTGCGTCACGGTGCTGGCGCGATGACCGCCCGCCGCGAGCGCAACGAGGCGATCCTCGCCGACCTGATCGCGCTTCGCGCCGAGCGGCAGCCCGATCTCGACGTCCTCACGTTCGAGCGCTGGAGCCTCGGCGCGCCGGCGCGCGCCGAGGAGGTGCGGACCTACGCCCAGCTCCACACCAACGCGAACCGGATTGCCGCGGCGCTCGTCGGGCGGGGGCTCGCGCCCGGTGACCGCTTCGCCATCATGATGCGGAACCATCCCGAGTTCGTCGAGGCGATGATCGCGGCCTCGGTGACGGGATGCGTGGCGGTGCCGATCGATCCACGGACCCGCGGCGAGCGGTTGGCCTACACGCTCCGCGACGCCGGCTGCCGGGGCGTGATCGCCGCCGACTATTGCCTGCCCGCGCTCGCCGCCGCACGGGGGGGCCTGCGCGGCCTCGAATGGATCCTCGTGCTCGAGACCGGCGAGGCCTCCGGCGGCGACGCGCCGGTCGCGCCGGGCGGCGGGATCGAATCGCTGCACGACGTCCTGGTGACGCCGGCACCGACCGTCGACGTGCGGCTCGCGAGCGCGGACGATCCGCTGCAGATCATCTACACCTCGGGCACGACCGGGGATCCGAAGGGCGTCGTCTTTCCGAACGCGCGCTTCGGCGCGTTCGCCTTCCTGGGCGCGCTCCTCGGGTACGGGCCCGCCGATCGCCCGTACACCGGCCTCTCGCTCACGCACGGGAACGCCCAGGCGGTGACGCTCGGACCGTCGCTCTACCTCGGCTTGCGTGCCGTCTTCAGCCGCCGCTTCACCAAGTCCAAGCTCTGGGACGTGTGCCGACGATACGGGTGCACGACCTTCTCGATGCTGGGCGGCATGGCGACCGCGATCTACAGCGAGCCCCCGCGTCCGGACGACGCCGACAACCCGGTGCGCCTCGTCATCGACGCCGGCATGCCGACCGCCCTTTGGGAGACCTTCGAGCGTCGGTACGGCGTGCGCATCTTCGAGTGGTACGGCGCGATCGAGGGCGGGCTCGCCTACAAGCCGATCGGCGAGGGGCCGATCGGGAGCTTCGGCAGGCCCGCGCCGGGTCTCGACATGCGCATCGTCGACGCGAACGGCGACGCCTGCGCGCCCGGGATCGTCGGTGAGATCGTCTCGCGCCCGGTGACGGGGGAGCCGGCAAGCGTCGCCTATTTCCGGAACGAAGGAGCCTCGCGCGCGAAGACCGCCGGCGGCTGGCTCCGGAGCGGGGACATGGGCCACCGCGACGCCGAGGGCTGGCTCTTCTTCGATTACCGGAAGGGCGGCGGCATTCGGCACAACGGCGACTTCATCAACCCCGGCTTCGTCGAGAAGGTGATCGCCGAGCACCCGGGAGTATCGGACGTCTTCGTCTACGGCGTCGCGGCGTCCTCGGGGGCGCCCGGGGAGAAAGACGTGGTCGCCGCCGTCGTCCCGGCGCCGGGGTTCGGGTTCGACGTGGTGGGGCTCTTCGCCCACTGCCGGCGGGGGCTCGAGGCGAACGCGGTCCCGAGCTGGGTCCAGGTGGTCGACGAGATCCCCAAAACCGCCTCGGAGAAGCCGCAGGAGCGCTTCCTGCTCGACCGCTTCGCGCCGGGAGCGCCGGGCGTGTGGAGCGGGATCTCGGCGCCGCCGCCCGGGTGAGCGCGCGGCTGGAGATGGGCCTCATGGGCGCGGCGCTCGTCGCGTTCGTGGGCGTCAGCTTGGTTTCGCGCCGGAATGCACGCTGGGTCGACGAGGACCGCTGACCTCAGCCAGGAGCGGCGGAACGTCGAGCTCGATTGCGTCCGGCGTCCAGCCGACGAACGAGCGGACGGCGCGGGCCGCGTCGTCGAGGAGCGTGTAGACGACGGGAACGACGAGCAGGGTCAGGAGCGTCGACGTCAGCAGGCCGCCGATCGTGATCACGCCCATCGGGGCGCGCCATTCGGCGCCGTCGCCGGTGCCGAGCGCCACCGGCAGCATGCTGCACACGGTCGACACCGTCGTCATCAGCACGGGCCGCATGCGGGTCGGCCCCGCCTCCAGCACCGCGGCGTAGAGTGACCGGCCCTGGGCCCGCAGCGTGTTCGTGTAGTCGACGAGCAGGATGCCGTTCTTCATCACAACCCCCATCAGCATGAGGAAGGCGATCTGTCCCATCAGGTCGAGCGGTACGCCCACGAGGAGAACCGTCGCAAAGGCCCCGATGAACGACAGCGGCGCGCTCAGCATGATCGTGAGCGGGTGGACGAAGGAATTGAACTGCGCGGCGAGGATCATGTACATCGCGACGAGCCCGATCGTGAACGCGAAGCCGATCGCGGCGATCGTCTCGCGCAGGCGCTTGGTCGGGCCGATCGCCTCGAGCTCGTACTCGCCGCCGATGCCGATCGCGCGCCCGAAGCCGACGACCTCCCGGTCGGCGGTGCCCGCGGCCTTGCCCTCCAGATTGCCGAGCACCGTGATCGCCCGGGTGCGGCTGTCGCGATCGATCTGCACGGGGCCGCTGCCGACCCGGACGGTCACGAGATTGCGGAGCGGGACGAGCTCGCCGCCGGAGGCGCGCACGCGCAGCAGGTCGAGCTTGGCGGGATCGTCGCGGTACTCGGGCTGCACCTGGACGCGCACGTCGTAGCGCTCGCCCTTTTCTTCGAACGTCGTCGCCCGGATACCGCCGACCAGCGCCGAGATGGTGCGGCCGATCTGGACCGCGGGTACCCCGAGGTCGGCGCCGCGGGCGCGCGCGATCTCGAGGGCGATCTCCGGCTTCCCGGTCTCGTAGGAGGTGGTGAGGTCGGCGAATCCGCCGGCCGCCCGCATGCGCGCGAGCAGATGCTGGACGTGGCGCTGCAGCTCGTCGACGTCCGGACCGCGCACGACGTACATGATCTGCGCGTTGCGGGAGCCCGCGACGTTGAAGATCGGGATCTCCTCGACGGCGACGTCGCGCAGCCCGAGCTCGAGCCCGTCGAGGCGGCGCCGGACGTCGCGCATGACGTCGCTCTGCCCGGCGTCGCGCCGGCTCTTGTGGACGAGCTGCACGTAGATCTGGGCTTCGTTCACCCGCGCCTGCACCCCGGCGCCGATCGTCGAGAACAGCACCTGGACCTCCGGCCGGCCGCGGAGCTCGTCCTCGATGGCACGCACGGCGGCGCGCGTGTGCTCGACGGTGCTGCCGAGCGGCAGCTTGATCCACACGTTGAACTCGCTGCGATCCTCGACGGTGAGGAAATCCAGGCGGACGTTCTGGGCCGCGACGACGCCGGCGAGCACGCTCGCGAGCGCGAGCGCGACCACGGCCAGGCGGTGCCGGAGCCCCCAGGCGAGGGCGCGGCGGTAGCGGGCCTCCAGACGGTCGTACCCCGCTTCCAGCAGCCGGTAGACCGGCGCCTGACGGCGCTGCACGCGCAGGAAGCGCGCGCACAACATCGGGGTCCAGGTGAGGGCGATCAGGGTCGAGACCACGACGGCGCCGGCGGCGACGAGGCCGAACTCGCGGAAGAACCGTCCGACGACGCCGCCCATGAAGGCGATCGGGATGAAGACCGCGCAGTTGGTGAGATTGGTCGCGAACACCGCGAGCCCGAGCTCGTCGGTGGCGCGCGAGGCGGCGACGTCGGGCGGCTCGCCGGCCTCGAGATGACGATAGGTGTTCTCGAGGAGGACGATCGCATCGTCGATGAGCCCCCCGATCGAGAGCGACAGCGCCATGAGGGTCATGCTGTTGAGCGTGAACCCGAGGAAGTAGAACAGCGACAAGGTGCCGAGCAGCGCGGCGGGGATGATCACCGCGGTGATGAGCGTCGACCGCCCGTTGCGGAGGAAGAGCAGCACCACCGCGGCGGCAAGCGCGGCGCCCCAGGCGAGGTCGCCCGCGACGTCGCGGATGGAGCTGCGGATGAAGCGCGAGAGGTCGAGCGCCTCGATCATCTCGTACCCGGGCGGGAGCTGCGGACGCATCTCCGCCAGCGCGGCCTTGACGGCGTCGGCGACGGCCACCGTGTTCTCGCCGGACTGGCGGCGGATCAGGAGCGCGACGCCGCGGCGTCCGTTCAGGTGCGACACCGTCCGTTCCTCCGCCATGCCGTCCTCGACCATGGCGACGTCGCGGAGGTGGATGGTGCGCCCGCCGCGCTCGAGGACGACGATGCCGCCGAAGAGATCGACGCTCTCGAGCTTGCCCTTCGTCTTGACCGTGTACTCGCCGCGGGCGGTCTCGATGCGGCCGCCGGGGAGCTCGACGTGCTCGCGCTGGAGCGCCGTGAGCACGTCGTCCACCGCGAGGCCGTAGCCGCTCAGGCGGATCGGATCGATCCAGATCTTGAGCTCGCGCGGGCGGTCGCCCACCAGCTCGATGCTGCCGACACCGGTCACCCGCTCGAGGCGCGGCTTGATGCGCTTGTCGGCGTACTCGCTGAGCGTGCGGATCGAGTCCGGTCCGGCGACCATGACCGCCAGCATGGGCGTCGCGTCGGGATCGACGCGATCGACGACGGGCGGGTCCATCTCGCGCGGCAGGTCGGCGCGCACTGCCGCGATCTTGTCCCGCACTTCCTGCGACTTCTCGCCGATGTCGCACTCGAGCTGGAACTCGATGAAGAGGAGCGAGAGTGAGTCACTCGACGCGCTGCGGAGGCTGCGGAGGCCCTCGATCGTGTTGACGGACTCCTCGAGGACCTGGGTCACCTCGCGCTCCACCGTCTCGGGTGCGGCGCCGTCGAGCACGGTCGTCACGACGACGAAGGGAAACTCGACGCGGGGGTAGAGATCGATGCCGAGCCGGCCGATCGACAGCACGCCGAACAGGACCAGGCCGCCGATCAGCATGACGGCGAACACCGGGCGGCGGATGGCGGTGTCGGAGAGCCTCATGACGTGCGGTCCGGTCTCGTCTCCTTCGGCGGCTTGATGCGCACCGGCATGCCGGGGGCGATCGTGCGCGCCGCGGCGCCGACGATCGCCACGTCGTCCACGCTCGCGCCGGCGAGGATCTCGGCGTCGGTCTCCGTGACGGCGCCGACCTCGATCGCGAGGGCGTCGGCGCGCCCCTCGCGCACCAGCAGGAGGCGGGTGCGGCCGTCCTCGACGCGAATGGCCTCGCGCGGTGCCAGCAGCACGTCGTGGCCGCCCTGCGGATGGATCTCGACCTCGGCGAACACGCCCGCCTTCAGGCGGTGCTCGGGGTTCGGCACCGGCATCTTGACGAGGTACGTGCGCGTGGCGCGGTCGATGCTGTCGTTGACGGCGGCGACGCGGGTGGCGATCGGCTCGGGGAGACCCTCGACGCGGACGAGCGCGGGATCTCCCACCCGCACGAGCGCCATCTGGCTCTCCGGAATCGCGGCGTGGGCCTCCAGCTCCGCCGTCTCCTGCAAGACGACGACGATCGTCTGCGGCTGCACGAGCGCGGTCGTGCCCTCGTCGACGAGGCGGCCCGCGACCGATCCGGCGTACGGCGCGCGCACGACGGTGCGCTCGAGGTTGTGCCGGGCGATCTCGAGGGCCTCGGCCGCCTCGCGCGCGTGCGCCTCCGCGACCACGAGCGAGGTGCCGAGGCGCTCGACCTCTTGCTGGGAGAGCAGGTCGTCGCGCCGCAACGACTCGGCGCGACGCAGATCGGCGGCCTTCTGCGCCTGCTCGGCGCGTGCCACGTCGAGGACTGCGGCCGCCTGGCGGAGCGCCATGTCGAAGGGGGCGCGATCGATCTCGAAGAGCGGCGCGTTCGCGTCCACGCGGTCGCCCTCGAAGACGTGGACGCGCACGATGCGCCCCGCGACCTCGGCGCCGATCCGACTCTCGCGCCGCGCCACGACGCTTCCCGGGGCCGCGATGACCTGGCTGATCGAGCCGCGCCGCAGCGCTGCCGTCTCGACCTCGACGACGACTTCCACGAGCGCGTCGCTCGCGGCGGGGAGGCGGGCCGGCGGGCCGGCGTCGCACGCTACCGTCGCGGCGAGGAGCAGGTAGGCGGCGTGTCCACGCATGCGCGCGCCGGGGCCCATTGCCGATTCCGCAGCAAGTTCCGAGCCTGCCGGGACGAGCGTGGCGCCACGATCCATTCGCAGATTCGCGAACCGGAGGACGCTGGGTTCCCCAATCTCGCGAACGCGGCCTCCATGGCGACGGACGGGGGAAGCGCCGCGAGCATGGCACGGCGGTTGCCTATGTAAGGATGGATCGATGAGTGAGTTCTTCGTGATCGCGCGGGAGGTGCCGGGTGCGGGCGCGGCTCGGACGCCGCACGCCGTGTGGGGGCGGGGCTTCCGGCCGTTCTTCCTGGCGGGAAGCCTCTACGGCGCTTTCGCGGTGCTGGTGTGGGCGGCGATGTGGCAGGGCCGGGTGGCGCCACCCGCCTGGCTCGTGCCGATGTGGTGGCACGGCCACGAGATGCTCTTCGGCTTCGTCGCGGCGGCGGTTGCCGGGTTCTTGACCACCGCCGCGCCGGTGTGGACGGGACGCCCGGCGCCCTCCGGCCGGTTGCTCGCGGCGCTGGTCGGGCTCTGGGGGATCGGTCGGCTCGCGATGCTGGCGGCGGGCGTCCTGCCCGCGTGGCTCGTCGCCGTGCTCGACGGGGCCTTCCTGCCCGTGGTCGCGCTGGTGCTCGCGCGCCTCGTCTGGGGCACGGGCCAGTACCGCAACTACGGGGTCGTGGTCCTGGTCGCCGTGCTCGGCCTCGCGAACGCGGCCGTACACGCGCAGGCGCTGGGCGTCGCGGCGGCCTCGGCACCGCTCGCGTTGCGCTTCACCGCCGACGTGGTGATCGTGCTCGTGGTCGTGATCGGCGGCCGCA
>CAZWAX010000303.1:0-7396 GCA_964631985.1 uncultured Polyangiaceae bacterium
CACCGCCGCGTCGACGACGCGTCCCGCAGCGAGCGCCCGCCGCATGATCTCGGGGCGCATGATCGGCATGCCGTCGTCCGAGAAGGCGACCGCCCCGGCGGCGCGAAGCGCGGCAAAGTCGGTCAGCGTCTCGCCCGCGAGACCCATCGTGACGGCGGCGATCGGCAGCACGTGCGCCAGGCCCGCTTCCGCGGCGCGCGCGATCATCCAGCGGGTGATCTCGGGCGTGTCGTTCACGGGCGTCGTGTTGGCCATCGTCGCCACGGTGGTGAAACCGCCGGCCACCGCCGCCGCGACGCCGGTGGCGATCGTCTCTTTGTGCTCGCCGCCCGGCTCGCGCAGGTGGACGTGCATGTCGATCAGGCCGGGCGTCACCCAGAGGCCGGTCGCGTCGACGGTCGCACGCGCCGGCGGCGGAGCGGCGTCGGTCGCGACGCCGACGATGCGGCCGGCGTCGACCAGCACGTGCGCGACGCAATCGACGTCGCGTGCCGGATCGAGCACGCGGCCGTTGCGGATCACGAGATCGATCACGCCGCCGCCTTCGGATCGATGTAGGAGTAGATCACGACCCGGTCGCGGTGCTCGCGATCGAGCTCGCGCAAACGCACCCGGACACGCTCGTGCGGAGCCGTCGGCAAGTGTTTGCCGACGTAGGTGGGCTTGAGCGGCAGTTGGCGATGGCCACGGTCCACCAGGACGGCGAGCCGCGCCGAGCGCGGACGGCCGGCGCGCCAGACCGCAGAGAGCGCGTCCTTCACGGTCCAGCCGGTGTTGATGACGTCGTCGACCACCACGACCTGCCGGTCGGCGATGGTGACGATGTCGGTCTCCGTGCCGGGCGTCGCCGGCCACCGCGGGATGGTGTCGCCGCCGCCCTGGACGTCGAGCACGCCGAGATCGACGACCGCGCCGCGGGTCACCCGGATGCGCTCGGCAATGCGGTGGGCGATGAAGGCGCCGGCCATGCGGATGCCGACGATGACGAGCTCTTTCAGCTCGGTCGTGTCGCGCAGGATCGCGTCGGTGAGCTCGGCGATCGCGCGCTCGACCTCCTGCGCGCTCATGATCGATTTCTGCGGACCCAGCTTGTAGGACTTGTAGGCCGCTTCCTCGGCCTGCTTCACCGTGTCGAAGATGACCAGCGCGTCGTCGCGCAGCCAGGCGTCG
The DNA here is from genome assembly GCA_964631985.1 of uncultured Polyangiaceae bacterium. Lineage (GTDB taxonomy): Bacteria > Desulfobacterota > Binatia > UTPRO1 > UTPRO1 > UTPRO1. The sequence goes on from CAZWAX010000303.1 coordinate 1,171, forward strand.
AGATAGCCGTACATCGGCTCTTCGTAGACGTGGAAGTGCTTCGACTTGCGGTTGCCGATCACCTGGATGCGGGTCTCGTGATCGCAATAGATGCACACGAGGTGCGCGCGGCCACCGGCCTCGCGGTGGAACTGGAAGCGGCGCTCCGACTGCACCTCTTCGCGGCGCGTGATGCAGTTGGGGTTGGCGCAGCGCGGACCGATCCGCATGGCGCGGCGTTCGGCGCGTGCCGGCGGCACGGACACGCCGCGTCCGGCGCGCTCCGCGAGGACCATCTCGATGAGCGCCATCCGTACCGGCACCCCCGACGCGGCTTGGCGGAAGTAGAGTGCGCGCGGATCGCGGTCGAGGTCGGACGAGATCTCGCCCGTCCGCGGCAACGGATGCATGAGCACCGTGTGCCGCATCGACGGGTCCTGGAACGTGTCGGAGTCGACGCGCAGGTACTCGACCCCGTCGTCGGTCGAGTCGTCACGCCGCTCGCGCTGGGGCCGCGTCATGTAGAGCGCGTCGAGGGTGATTGGCTCGGCCTCGGCCAGGCGCTCCTTCAAATCGAATTCGGTGTCGGTGAACAAGGTCAGTTGGTGGGGGCGTGCCGGCGCAAGGTAGAGCGCATTGACGTCGCGCGCCAGCGTCTTCAGATCGCTCGGGCGGGCGACCGTCGGCCGGTAGCCGTACTCCTCCGCCACCTTTTGCAGCAACCAGTCGGGAAACTCCATCCCGCGCGCGGGAATGATCACGATGTTGGCCTTGAAGCGCGCGAGCGCGCGGACCAACGAATGCGCCGTCCGGCCCCGCTTCAGGTCGCCGCCGATCGCGACCGTGATCCCGCGGAGCGTGCCCTTCGCCCGCTTCAGCGTGTAGAGATCGCAGAGCGTTTGGGTCGGGTGCTCGTGACTGCCGTCGCCGGCGTTGATGAGCGGCACGTCGGCGTGCTCGGCGGCGACGCGGGCCGCCCCGTCCCAGAAGTGACGGAGCACCAGCACGTCGGCGTAGCTCGACACGACCTTGGCCGTGTCGGCGAGCGACTCACCCTTCGAAGCCGACGAGCTCTTCATGTCGGACGCGCTGATGACCGCGCCGCCGAGCCGCCACATGGCGGCCTCGAAGGAGAGGCGGGTGCGGGTGCTCGGCTCGTAGAACAACGTCGCCATGATGGCGCCGGCGGCGCTCTGTGGCGCTCGGCTCTCCACGAGGGCGGCTTCCATCTCCTGGGCGCGCTTCAGGATGCTCTCGATCTCCTCGTCGGAGAGATCCGCGATGGCGAGGACGTGGCGGTTCATCGCAGCACCGTCATACGAGCGTGACCTCGTCGCGGCCGTCGAGCTCGCGCACGCGCACGTGCACGCGCCGCGGCTCGTCGCCCGCCACGTTCTGACCGACGAAGTCGGCCCGGATCGGGACCTCACGATGGCCGCGATCGACGAGGACCGCGACTTGGATCGCCCGCGGCCTCCCGAGCCCGCCGAGAATGTCGAGCGCGACCCGCACCGTGCGGCCGGTCGAGAGCACGTCGTCCACCAAGACGACGACCGCGTCGTCGATCGAGAACGCGACGTCGGTCTCGGGACCCTCGATGCGCTCGCGCGGCTCCTCGACGTCGTCGCGGTAGGGCGTGATGTCGATCGCGCCGACCGGCACGACCCGGGCCGCCAGCTCCTCGATCTTCTGCGCGATGCGATGGGCGAGCTGCACGCCGCGCGACCGGACCCCGACCAACACGAGCTGCTCGATCGCGCGGTCGCGTTCCAGGATCTGGTGCGCGAGGCGCGCGACGGCGCGCCCGATGGCGCCGCCATCGAGCAGAATCGCTGGCGAATCCGTCACTATTGCGACACGAAAAAGCCCCCCCGACCGGAGCCGAGGGGGCTTTCGAACGAGTAAAAACGGAACGTGGAGAGGGTCACCGGACCGACCTTTCCTGACCTCGGAGGGTCAGATTAAAAGGTACGAGGAATTCGTACGCCCGACCGTGAAGCATGTCAAGCTTCCACCGGCCGGGAAGCCGTTTGCAGCGCCCCTTTGCCATGACACCTGACGACCCGAATCGCAAGGCCGCGACCGCCTTGACGGAGATGCGACTCGATCGCTGGCTATGGGCCGCCCGGTTCTTCAAGACGCGCGGGCTCGCGGCCGACGCCGTCGCCGGTGGGCTCGTGCATCTGAACGACGCGCGCACCAAACCGGCCAAGGCGACGCGGGTCGGGGACACGGTCGCGGTCCAGCGGGGCGAAATCACGAGCGTCGTGGTGGTACGGGGTCTGGCCGAGCAGCGCCGGCCGGCACCCGAGGCCGCGCTGCTCTACGAGGAGACCGCGGCGAGCGTCCTCGCTCGCGACACCTCGGTCGCGCGGCGCCGCGCCGAAGCGGCGGGCCGCCTCGAGCGTGGCGGACGTCCGACCAAGCAAGGGCGCCGCGAAAGCATCCGTCTTCGCCGCGGGTTCAGCTGACCAGAGAGGTCGGCACCCTCCTAGCCGCCCCCGAACCAGCGCGGGTGGACGTAGCGGAGTAACCAGGTCAGTCCGACCCCTGCCGCGATAACTATTGGACCGAGCTCACGAATCCCGCGCGCCGTCGCCGGTCCCGTAAAGGGCAGGAAGGGCGTCTGGCGGTAGAAGCCGTGGAAGGCCTCCGTCCCCAGCGCGAGCTTCCGGCGGTCCTGGTGCCAACAGCCGACGATCGCGAACAGCGGGAACCCTCCGAAAAATGCGACGTCTGCAGCATTGCCGTTCGGGATCAGATGCAAGAGCCCGAAGATCCCGAGACCCATGAAGAGGGGGTGGCGGGTGAGGTGCTGGGCGCCACGCGGAGTCGGGTCGCCCGGAACGATGCTGGCCGGGCTCGGGCGAACGAGACCGGACACTATCAGGACGAACGCGACCGCCATGCCCAGATAGATCGCCCACCGGAGCGGCGCGCCGACCGGCACCGACCAGAGCAGCGGCCCGGCGTGCTTGTGTGCGAAGTAGGTCCGGACGAGCGGCACGAACGTGGCCAGCGCCACCAGCGAATAGAGGCCGAGAAAGGGTCCGGCGCCGAGGCGGTCGATGAGGGCACGACGCAGCCGCAGGCTCGACAGCACCATGTGACTGGCCCCGAACGCGAGCCACCAGAGCACGATCGCGAAGGTTGGCGACATGCACGCCGGGCTAGCGGCGCGCGCGGGCTGTCGCAAGCCCTCGCAGCAGGCACCGCAGGGAGCCCAAATGAATCAATGCGCCGCGAGGGCGCGACGTTCCGCCCGCTCCCGCATCTTCTCGGCGGCGGACCGGGCAGCGGCCGTCACCGAAAAGATCTGGAGCTCGTCGAGGTCGGTCGCCTGCACGGGCTCGGTCGCGCGGTCGCGCCCCCGCGTGGCCGTGCCGAGCCGCGTGGCGCGCCGATGGGCCGCGTCGTACGTGAGATACATCCGCAGCATGCGATAGTGCTTCGACGCGATCTCCCATGCGTAGCGCGCGTAGAACGTGAGCGGCGACTCGACGGCCAGGCCGGCGCGGCGCTCGCGGCGGTATTTGCGACGAAAGAGCCCACTGTCGAGGGGATGGATGCCCTCGATGGTCGCCGAGGCGTGGAACGACAGCATCATCCACTTCATCTTGTTGGTGTCGAAGCCCCAGGCCGCGGCGCGACGCATGACGGTCTCGACGTGCTCGGGCGTGTAGTAGGCGTCCCACGCCTGGCGATAGACCCCCGCCCACTCGTCTTTCGACATGCGCGCGTGCGGCGCGGTGACGTGCACCGAGTCGTAGGCATTGAGATCCGGCTCCAACGGCACGCCGCGCTCGACCATCTCCTTGTGGTCCTGCGAGCCGGGGAGCGGCGTCAGGATGAAGAACTCCAACAGGTCGACGGGCAGCTCGCGCTGGATGATCTGGATGTCGCGCAGGATGCTGGCGGCGGTGTCGGTCGGGAAACCGAGGATGTACCCGGCGAAGGTGAGCGCCCCCACGTGATGCCACGCCTGCAGCATGGCGCGGTACTCGGTGATGTCGTTCTGTTTCTTCCGCGAGCCCTGCAGCGCCTCCGGGTTGATGTTCTCGAGGCCGATGAACACGCGGTCGACGCCGGCTCGGCCCGCCTTCTCGATGAAGCGGGGAATCTTGTGGCAGAGCGTGTCGACCTGGATCGTCATCGTGAACGTCAGGCCCTCCTGCTCGCGGAGCGCGATCATCCGGTCGAGCAGCGACTCCCACGCCTGATTGCGGCCGAAATTGTCGTCGGTGATGAAGAACTTGTGCACGCCCTGGGCCAGGTTGGCGCGAATGATCCTCTCCACGTCGTCGGCGTTGCGGTGGCGGGACTTCCGTCCCTGGACGTTGATGATGGTGCAGAAGCTGCAGAGAAACGGGCAACCACGGCCGGCGTCGAAGCTGGTGCGCGCGCCCGACATGCGGCGGATCTGCTCCGCCGGCAGATAGGGCACCGGTTGGCCCTCGAGCGCCGGCAGGTCCTTCATGAAGTCGTAGAGGAGGTGCAGGCGGTCGTGGTACGCGTCGAGCAGGAGGGCGTCCATGCGGCCTTCGAGCTCGCCGGCATAGAGCGAGATGCCACGCTCCATCGCCTGCGTCATCTCGACGGGGAGCGTCGGCAGCATCGCGACGCAGCCGCTGGTGTGAAAGCCACCGATCACGACCGGCAGCCCGAGCGCGCGGAACTGGACGGCGAGATCGACGGCGCGCGGGAACTGATTGCTCTGCACCCCGACCAGCAGCACGAGACCGCGCTCACCGGCGTGCTCGAGCGCGGCCGCGATCCGCCCCGGCTTGATCCTGGTGTTGGTCTCATCGTGTGCGGAGACGACGATCCGGACGTCCGTACCCAGCACCCCGCGCTCGGCGCAATCGCTCGCGAGACCGTAGACCGCGGCCATGGTGTTCGAGGGGACGCTCGAGCGGCCCCACTGAATCACGTAGCCGTCGTCGTCGTAGTGCGAGGGTTTGATCAGGATGATGCGAAACGTCGTCGGACTTGCCGATGCCATGCGTCCTCCCCCAACCCGCGGCAGATCGACGAGAGTCGCGGCCCGGGCGGTTCCGGGGCGACGGCGAAGGCTCACGCGTAGCAGACACCGGGTCCCGGCGCACCCCGCGGGACGAGCGATGTGCGGCCGTCGATGCTATGAGGCGCGATGCTCGCGTACCGGCCGACCTGTCACCGCTGCCTGCGTCCCGCGTCGCACTGCTATTGCGCGCACTTGACGCCGATCCCGAGCCGGACGCGCGTCGTCTTCCTGCAGCACCCGCGCGAGTACCGCATGCCGATCGGCACCGCGCGCATGAGCAATCTCGGCCTCGCCAACTCCGAGCTCCACGTCGCCGCCGACCTCGACGGCCATCCCCGCGTGCGGGCGCTCGCCGACGCCGGTCCCCGGACCGTGCTGCTCTTTCCCGGCCCGGACGCGGTCGAGCCCTGGGCCCTCCCCGACGGGCCGCCGACGACGCTCGTCGTCCTCGACGGCACCTGGATCCAGGCCCGAAAGATGCTCGAGCGGAGCCAGCACCTCCAGCGTCTCACCCGGGTCGCGTTCGCGCCCGAGCGTCCCGGAGCCTACCGGATCCGCCGCGAGCCTGCGGCCCACTGCCTCGCAACCGTCGAGGCCGTCGTCCAGGTCCTCGGGCGCCTGGAGAACGACCCCGAACGCTTCCTGCCGCTGCTGCGCGCCTTCGAGCAGATGGTCGAGCAGCAGCTGCACTTCAAGACCGCCCGCCCGAACCCCTATTTCCACACCCCGCGCGTCCGCCCGTCCGAACGCGCCCGCGTCCACGCGGCGCTCGCGAAGGAGCGCGAGCACCTCGTCGTGCTGCACGCCGAGGCGAACACCCACGCCTGCGAGGACCACGTTCCGGTCGGCCCCCCCGAGCTGCTGCAGCTCGTCGCGGAGCGCATCGCGACCGGCGAGCGCTTCGAGGCGCTGCTCGCACCGCGCCGCCCCATGGCCCCGACGGTACCGCAACACCTCGAGCTCCCGATCGATCGCTTCGAGCACGGCGAAGCCGTCGCCGACGCGCTGGCTCGCTTCCGGACATTCCTGCGTCCGGACGATCGGCTCTGCTGTTGGGCACGGTTCGCCACCGACGTGCTGCGCGCCGAGGGGCACGAGGTGCCCGAGTTCGTCAACCTCCGCGACGCGGCCGCGCGCGCGCTCGAGCGCAGCCCCGGCGGACCAGAGCAAGCCGCCCAGGCGCTCGCCACCGGCGCCGAGCCCCGCCGCCCTTGGACCGCCGGC
>CAZWAX010000304.1:0-7393 GCA_964631985.1 uncultured Polyangiaceae bacterium
GGCACGTGCGCTCGGTCGGGGCGTCGCTTCGCTCCGCCCCAGCATCTCATTTGGGTAGGGGTGCATCTGCCCTTGCTGCTAGGGCGCGGAGGCCTTGGCTTTGAACGCGCGTCCGGTGTTTCTCGAGACGTCGGCGGCGCTGTGCCGTGACTCCCAGCAAGGGCCGTCCTCTCTCTGCAGCTGGACGCGTGTGGGGAGTGCCAGGGGCAACGCGGGAAGATGGAGGTGGAGCCCGTGGCCGGTGACCCGCAGCTTGGCTTTGCCGGCGGCGCCGCTCTTGAGCAGTACGCCGGCGAGCCCGTCGGGGGTCTGCTCGCGGTCTTTGTAACTGAAGCTGCTGGCGTTCGGCTGCTTCCAGCAGGGCTTGCTGTCGCAGAGCCCCGCGCGGGTCGTGGCCCGGAAGGCGACCGTCGGACGCGGGCCCGACTCGTCGTAGAGGCAGAGCGTGTACGCCGGGCCGACGCGAGGATCACCGAAATCGGCGAGCGTCGTGGCCGCGCCGTTGGCCCACACCCAGGTCAGCGTCGGTGACCGCTGGGTGCCGAGCTGGAGGACGTTGCTCCTGGGCTTGGTCGACTGTCGGCATCCTTGGCGCGGCGCCGCGGCGCAGCCGACCGTCGGATCGCACGCTTCGCAGCTGCCGCACGTGACGGCCGGGTGCCGACACGTCCCGCTGGCGTCGCAGCGGTCGTCGGTGCACGCATCGGCGTCGTCGCCGCACACGCTGCCGGGTGCCGCGAAGGTGCAGGCGGCGGAGCAGCAGTCGCCGTCGAGGACGTTGCCGTCGTCGCATTGCTCCGCGCCACCGAGGGCGCCGTCGCCGCACCGGTTCGGAGCCGCGGTCGCGGCGTTCGTGGGAACGGCGGTCGGGACCAGGGTCGGGGTCGACAGGGGCGTCGGTGGAGGCGCCGGCTCCGTTTCGAAGGCACCGAGGTCGGGCGCGGTTCCCTGCGACGCGAGGTTCACCGGGTCGCCGTCGTTCCAGCGGCAGGGCGCGGCGAGCACGATCGCGGCGTCGACGTCGTCGATGGCGACGATCGCGACGTCGGGACAATCGCCGACCGTGAGGTGGTCGGGCGCGAAGAGACCGCCCCAGCCGTCGACGAAGGCGGCCCGCTCGACGCGGAGTCGCACGCTGCTCCCCGCCCCGCCGGCGCTCGCGCCGACGGCGTGGGTGATCGCCGTGCCGGCGTCGATGCCCGGGCTGCCTTCCGCCAACCGGTAGTCGCGGCTCGGGGCGTCCACGAACACGTCGGCCGGCGAAGCGCTCGAGAAGAGCGAGCCGACGTCCGGCGCATCGGTGGCGCGCGAGCTCACGTAGGCGGCGGCGGTGCCGTAGTACGTCAAGGTCTGGTCGGTCTCGTTGGGGTACCACAGGGCGGGGAAGAAGCCGCGGTAGAGATTGAAGTAGAGGCGGAGCGACGACCAACGGACGTCGTTGCGAAAGCCGGCCACTCCGTTCAGCAGCACGTGATACTTCGTCTGGCCCCACATGATGTTGTTCTTGAAGGTGAGGCGGCCGTAGTCGACGTCGCGCCCGAGCGCATGGGCGCGTGCGACGTGGGCGGGCGTGCCGAAGCTCGTGCCCGGTGGGGCCTGCGCCTCGGGGGTCCAGATCTGGACGAGGTTCTCCCGGGCGGGATTGTAGAAGGTGTTGTTGTAGAAGATCGTGTCGTTCGGGAAGAAGTACGTGATCGCCTCGATGTTCGTCATGCGGTTCCGGCGCACGATGTTGTGCGACTCGAACCCCCAGTCGTCACAGGCATACGTGTACGCGGCGTGCACGAGCAGTCGGCCCGTCGCGTCGTAGACCTCGTTGCCGTCGACGAGTGCGTGGTGGTGGCACCCGTCGCCACCGGTGCCGATCGGATCCGAGCCGGCGATCGGGCAGCCGGGATATCCGGAGGCGCCCGCGTGGGCATGGACGACGTTGTTGCGGATGGCGCAGTAGCTCGTCGAGCCGTCGGTCGCTCCGCACTGGATCGCGTCGAGGTTGCTGCCGCGGGCGCAGATGTGATGCACGACGTTGCTCTCGACCAGCACGTGCCCGCCCGGGTTGTCGTAGACGAAGATGCCGCCGCCATCGGCGGAGAAGGCGACGACGCTGTTGCGGACCACCTGCATGCAGGGGCTGGTGGTGCACCCGGTCAACAGGACGAGAGCCAGCCTGGTGGTGCCATCGTGAACGTACGCGTGCTCGATCACGACGTGGTGGGCGTCGAGGTTGACCTCGATGCCGATGTCCGGCGCGTCGAGGACCTCGAGTCCGTCGAGCGTCACGTAGTCGACCTGGAAGATCGCGACGAGGCCGGTCGTCCGCGCCGCCATGGCGGTGCCGTCGAAGACGGCATGGCTGCCGTCGCCCCAGGTCGGGTGCTTGCGGACGACGATGCGCGCCGCCGCGGTGCCGTCGTCGTAGTAGGTGGGGTCGATGAGGACGGCCCCGGCGCCATCGGCGCTGGTATGGATCGAGCCGGCTTTGACGGACAGGACGTCGCCGGCGCGGATCCTCGTCCGCGGTCCCGGCAGAAAACCCGCGGAGTAGCCCGTGACGCGGGTGCCGGGGAGCGTGCACCATGGCATGCCGCCGCTCCGCGGATCGCTGCCCGGACCGGCGTCGCTGCACCCGACGCCGGGGGAGGCGTCGAAGTCGATGAAGTACTCGGCGGCCACCACCCGCGAGACGTTCCATGACGAGCCGGCCAAGGCGACCAAGGCGCTCACCACGAAAGCAGCGCGGCGACGCCGGAAAGCGTGTATCGGCGAACCCCAGCCCGCAACGGCCATACGCGCCTCCTGAATGACTCCGGGGGGTCTCGTCAAGGAATTTCTAGTCTCCGTCGGCGAGCGCCGCCCCGATCTGCTGAATCAGCAACGGCCGACGCTCGTGCTGCAACCGCTCGCGAAGCAGGCCGCGCGCGCGCGGGCTCGTGGTTGCGCTCAACGCCTTGATGGCGGTCTGGCGCATCGCGACGTCGTCGCTGTCGAGGGCGCGCGCCAGATGCGGGAGGGCGCGGTCGAGTGCCGCGCGGCCGAGTCCGAGCATCGCGTGCCGACGAAGGGCGGCCCCGGACGCGTCGTCGCTCACGACGTGTTCCAGGGCGTTCATCGCCGTCGCATCGTCGAAAGATCCGAGGGCGATCAGCGCTCGGGCGCGGCGGAACGTGGGCTGCCGCGCATCGTCGGCGATGGCGATCAGGACCGCCACGGCTTCCGATCCCAGGCGTCGCCATTCCTCGTGCTCGGGGAAGGACTCGATCGCCGACAGCATGCCCACGACCCGGCCATGCAGGGAGTCGGAGGCGCGTGCAGGCAGGACGCCCGGCGCCGCCAGGAAAAGCATCGCGAGAACGACGGACCGCACCATCACTTCCTCCTTAGTCGACGATCAGGGGGCTACGCTGAAGGACGAAGCCTTGATCCGGGGTCAGGTCGTTCTGCGGTGTCTCGTCCAGGAGGAACGGAAACATCACGTTGCTCGCGTCCGGACACGCGTCGATGTCGGTCTGGAACGTGGCGGCGGCACAGATCGCGGTATCCGCCAGTGGGTCGGAGGCATCGATGGACGCAGGGTTCTCGGTCGTATGGAACAAGCCCAGATAGTGCGCTGCTTCGTGGGCGGCGATGTGCGCGATCGCCTCGGCGTCGAGCCGATTGCCATCGAAGCCGTTGAAGGCGGCCACCACGACGCCGGAAGATCGGGTCGCCGGCGCCATGGTGGGTCCCGGGATGCCTCCCGAGAACCCGACGATGGCGCTGCCCAGGAACTCCTGGATCACGAAGACATCCAGCACTCTCAGGGACGTGTCCCTGGGAGTGGCGGCGAACAAGAGCTCCGCTTGGTCGGCGAGCCCGTTCTGGTTCAGGTCGACGTTCGGATCGATCACGAAGGTGTCCTGTTCGATCTCGGTCGGGACGCCGCCGAACGTGACGGAGCCGAGCGTGATCCCCGCGCCAGCGAGCTTGCGGTTGATGCCGTCTGCGATGGCGACGAGCGTCGGATCCGTCGGAACCGGGAACGCGTCGGTCGACGGGTCGACGACGAAGATCCGGAGATCGAGTCGTCCCGCGTCGAGGTTCCGCCGCCGGTTGATGACGGCGTGAAAGTCCACCGTCGTCGGCTGCGTGCTCTGCACCTTGAAGCCATAGACCCCGTCCGCATAGGGGATGGCAGGGGTGTTCGGGAGGGTCAGGGTAATTTGCCCGGCCCCGGACGCCGAGCGGATCGCCGGCGGTTGGCCGATGAAGTTCACGGTGACGGGTCCGCCGGGGAGCTGCACCGCGGCGAGAAACAACGACGGGAGGAAGTCCGTCGTCGTCGCCATCAGCGTCACGGAGGACGCCCCTTGCGCATCGATTTGAACGACTGGCCCCGCGATGCCCGGCGAGAGCCTGCTCGTGCCGAGCGCGCGCATCTCGATCTGCTGCCCGCCCGGGCACTGCAGCACGACGGAGAGACCGGCGGCCGCGCGCAGCACCGCGACGCCGTCGGTGACCGTCGTGCTCCCGTTCGCGTTCACGTCGCAGCGCTCCGGGGTACAGTCGCTTGCGAGGTCTGCGGCGGCACGAAGCACCTGCACGCCATCCGTGACCGTGATGCTCCCGTTGCCGTTCGCATCGCCGCACTCCTGCGCCGCGGCGGCGAGGGGCAGGAGGACCACCAGGAGGGCGAGGATCAGGCGCATCGGTCCGCGACTTACCAGCATTCGCAGCTTCACCGCTACGCGTATCGACCGCGCCGACGTCGACTGCCCGGCAGATCATCCACCGGCCCCGCGAGAGTCTACAGCGCGCCGGGAGCGTGTCCCGTTCGCTTGGCGATACGCGCCAACAGGCGAGGACCGATCTCCTCAGTATCGTGAATGCGAAGACGAAGTCGGATCACCCTGGTCGTTCCAGTACGCGATGCGATGCGGTGCAGCGAGGACGCGGCGGGCGCTTCTTCGCGCGTGGCACCGTACGCGAGGACCTCTGGCAAGGCCACGACCTCGGCCATTCAGCGGCCGTCTGCTTCTCGTTCGGTCTGAACGGGGAACTTTTCGTTGGCCATGGTCGACCCCTACCAGGAGGCCACCGCTCGGTCAGCACCTACTCGTATGCCGCCGCTCAAGCCAAGAACAAAGCCACCCAAGGGAATCGAACCCTCGACCTGCCGATTACGAATCGGCTGCTCTGCCATCTGAGCTAGGGTGGCGTGGTGGGTGGAACGGCGGGTGACGAGGGCGAGACCATAAAGGCTCGCACGCGGATGGTCAATCGTCGCGGCGCCGACTAGGAGGCGGCCAGGCGCGCCGTCGTCGTGAAGGAACCCGGCGTCTTGCAGCTCGAATCCGTGCCCGACGCGACGCCCGATGCGGGTGAGGTGCTGCTGCGGGTCATGCGGCACGAGTTCGCGGGGGAGATCGCGGCCTTGGGGGAGGGCGTGGAGGGGTGGAAAGTCGGGGAGCGGGTGGTGTCGCTTCCTTATATGTCGTGCGGCGCGTGCGAGGCGTGTCGGCACGGCGGACGTTCCCGACGCGTTCCGGGCACTGGAACGCCCGAGCACGCAATGCAATCGAGTTTCCGTGACGATCGCCGCGCGCGCGGTCACGCGCGACGTACCTAGGTGAGGATCACCCGGGTTTGGTGACGTTCGCCGCTTGGAGGCCCTTCGGGCCCTGTGCGACCTCGAACGAGACGCTCTCGCCCTCTTGCAGCGACTTGAAACCGGAACCGTTGATCGCGGAGTAGTGCACGAAGACATCTTGGCCATCATCGCCAGTGATGAAGCCGTAACCCTTCTGCGCGTTGAACCACTTCACTTTCCCAGTGGGCACGAGATCCTCCTGCTAGAGCCTCGCCCGCACGACCGAGCTCGCACGGGCGCAAAGCGCGGTCGCGATTAACATGGAACGGAATCGACGGGCAAGAATTTTCGCACCAGAACGGCGCGATTCGCGTGACGCAGGGCGGCGGTTGTCTCCCCGGACCTCGTCACTTATAAGCGGCCCGATGTCTCCGGGGTCGGCGCGATTGGTGACGCTCTTCAGCTACTACCGCGACGCGGAGCTGCGAGGGGCGACCCTGCTCCTGAAGCTGCTGCAGCGCATGGACGATCCCGACGCGCAGGTGAAGCTCACCAAGCACCTCGAGGACGAGGTGCGGCACGCCTGGCTCTGGACCAAGCGCATCACCGATCTCGGCGGCGTCCCGGAGAAGGTCGACGACGGCTATCAGCGCCGCATCGGGCACGAGGTCGGCATCCCCCGGACGCTCGAGCACCTGCTGGCGCTGACCATCGTCGTCGAGGAGCGGGCACTGACGCGCTATCTCACGCACGCGGCAGCCGCCGAGGTCGATCCCGAGACCCGCACCGTCCTCCACGAGGTCACGAAGGACGAGAAGTGGCACCTGTCGTGGATCGAGCACAAGCTCCGTGAGCTCGCCGGCCCCGACGGCGACGCCCGCGTCAACGCGCTGCTCGCACGCTATCGCGAGGTCGACCGGCGCGTCTTCGCCGACCTCGAGCTGAAAGAGCGCGAGACCTTCGGGTTCTCGCTGGCGGACGCCGCGGCGTCCTGATCCGTGACGCGTCCGAGGCGCCGGGGGCGCCGGCTCCGGCATTGGCTCGAGTACGGGGCGCTGCGCCTCGTGACCGGGGTGCTGGGCGCGTTGCCGCTGGCGGTCGCGATGCGCATCTCGGTCGCGGTTGCCGGGCTCGTGATCCGCCTCGCCCGTCCCATCCGCCGGATCGGTCTCACGAATCTCGCGATCGCGTTCCCGGAGAAATCCGCCGCGGAGCGGGCGGAGATCCTGCGCGCGAGCTACCGCAACCTCGGTCGCATGGTGGCCGAATGCGCGCACCTCGGGGAGCTCACGGCCGAGAACATCCGCGCGACCGTCGTGCCGGACGATGGGCCCATCTGGACGAACGAGGTCCTGCCGCACCTCGCCTCGCAAGGCGTCCTCATCCTCACCGGCCACTTCGGCAACTGGGAAATGTGTGCCTACGCCTACGGCCTCTTCGGCCATCCCGTGTCGCTGGTGCACCAGACGATCAAGAACCCGCTCGTCGACGATTACGTCGAGCGCATGCGGAGCGGCGGTGGCACCCGGCTCTTTCGCAAGCAGGAAGCGGCGCGCGCGGTGCTTCGCGCGCTGAAGGAGCGGGCGCTCGTGGTGTTGCCGCTCGACCAGAATCAGTCGCGCCGGGCCGGCATCTTCGTCGATTTCTTCGGTCTTCCGGCGAACACCAGCGACGGGCTCGCGCGCATTGCGCTCCGCACCGGCGCGCCGATTTATCCGGCGTTCCTTCTCAGAGACGGTGAGAGTGCGCGACATCGCATCGTCTTCTTGCCACGCGTGGAGATTGCGAGTATGGCGGACCGCGATTCGGCTGCGCACGAGCTCACGC
>CAZWAX010000305.1:0-7384 GCA_964631985.1 uncultured Polyangiaceae bacterium
GGCGGCCTCGGGTTCGCCCGGTCGGGTGCGACCGAGGTGAAGGGCCGGGCACGGCCGGTGGACTGTGGGGTCCCGACCGTGCACGGGGCGGCGCCGGTGGAGTCGGCATGCCGAGGGCGGTCCGGACCCGCGGGATGCTGATGGTGCTGGCCGCCGGGCTCGCCGCGGCGGCGAGGCGGTCGGCGCCGGCGTCGCCGGGCGCGGCGAGCGCGATCACGGCCGCAAGCGTCGTGCCGGCGACACCGAGCGCCGGATGTCGGAGCGGCGCGCTGCCGGCCCTGGTCAGCGCGCCGCGCGAGATCGCGGTCGGGGGCGAGGTGCGACGTTTCTTGATCGACGCGCCGGCCGGTGCCGGCGACGTGCCGCGTCCGCTCGTGCTGGCCTTGCACGGTTTCGGGCACTCGGCCGCCGGCCTCCGCCCCGGGATCGGCTTCGTCGCGCGTGCCGCCGCCGGCGAGCTGATCGCCGTCCACGCCGACGGCCGCGACGACGTCGAGCTCTTGAATCGCGTCGGTCGCGGGTGGGACATCGCACCCGATGCCACCCGCGACGCCGCGTTCGTCACGGCGCTTCTCGACGCCGTCGAGGCCGAACGCTGCGTCGACCGCCGCCGCGTCTTCGCGACCGGGTTCTCGAACGGGGGCTTCTTCGCGAACCTGCTCGGCTGCCGCCTCGCCGATCGCTTCGCGGCGGTTGCGCCGGTCGCGGGGGCGCGGCCGCTCGATGCGTGCCGGCCCGCGCGGCCGGTCCCGATCCTCTTGTTCCATGGTCGCGGCGACCCGCTCGTGCCGCCGCGGCTGACGGTCGGCGCGGCCGCCTGGTGGCGCCGGAGCAATCGCTGCGGCGCCGAAGAGGTCCGCGACGGATGCGAGGTGGCGCGCGACTGCGCCGCCGACGTCGTCGTCTGCCTGGGCCCCCAGGCCCACACCTGGCCACGCGACGCCACCGACCGGATCTGGGAATTCTTCCGCAGTCACCCGCGGCGCGACGGCTGAGCGCGCTGGCGCACTGGCGGGCGGACAGCGGTTGGCCGACACGGCTGGCGCGGCTCGGACCGCTGTGGTTAGCCTCGGAGCATCGAGGAGGACGTCGCGTGAGTTACTTCTTCGCCTATCTCGCCCGCATGCGTTTCGTGAAGCGCTGGGGACTGATGCGCAATACCCACGTCGAGAACCTGCAGGAGCACAGCCTGCAGGTGGCGATGCTGGCGCACGCGCTCGCCGTCATCCGGAACGAGCTCTTCGCGGGCGACGTGCGCCCCGAGCGCGCCGCCACGCTCGCGCTCTACCACGATGCCGCCGAGGTCATCACCGGCGACGTCGTCGCGCCCATCAAGCACTTCAATCCCGAGATCACGCGTGCGCACCGCGTGATCGAGGACATCGCCAACGAGCGCCTGCGCAGCATGCTGCCGGTCGCACTGGCGGCGAGCTTCGCGCCGCTGCTCTTTCCCGCGGAGCGCGATGCCGCGGAGTGGGCGATCGTGAAGGCCGCCGACAAGCTGACGGCCTACCTCAAATGTCTCGAGGAGCTCCGGGCCGGGAACGACGACTTCCGAAAGGCGGCGCAGGCCCTCGAGCGTGACGTGCGGGCCCTCACGGAGCCGGAGGTCCGCTACTTCCTCGATACGTTCGCGCCGAGCTTCTCGATGACGCTCGACGAGCTGAATTAATTCACACGAGGGGATCTCTCCCCTCGCTCCATCGGGCAAAGCCCGACGGAGCCTCACTCCCCGGCTCGCTTCGCTCGGCCTCGCGCTACGCGCTCGGAAATCGCGTCCTGGGGGGACTTCTAGACTAGGCGATCCCTTCTGAGCGAGGGAGATCCGAGTCGCGGCCTCAATCGTCGACGCAGACGTCCCAGTCCTCGGAGACGTCCGCGCGGGCGCTCGTGAAGCAGGTGGTCTTCGCGAGCTTCGGCGCCTCGTACGAACGCACGTCGGCGAGCCCGTTGCTTGCCACGTGCGCGAAGTTGAGGAGTGCGCGGATGCTGGCGTTGACGCCGAAGCTGCCGTTGTCGTCGACGGTCGAGCGCTGGACGGTGATTTTGCCGCCCGAGATGCCGCCACCGCCGTCGGGACCGACGGCGAGGCCTAGTCCGTTGTCGTGGACGTAGACGGTCGAGGCTTTGACCTGCGCGCCGACCACGCCCCATGCGACGGCGTCGCGCACCACGATCTCCTTGGAGAGGCGCACCTGAGTGCCGCTCACCGCGGTCGTCCCGCCGACGATCGTGCCCGGGCCTTTGATCCGGACGCGGCACTTGGCGGTGCAATCGACGGCGCTGTACCCCGCGGGGTCGGTCGAGTTGCCGGTGAGGGTGAAGCCGTTCAGCCGGAGACTCCCGTCGAGGACGACCGCGTGACCGGCGTAGCCGGAGCAATCGAGGTCGCCGCCGAGCTCGGCGCTCCCGACGACGACCTGGCCACAGCTCGTGAGCATGACGCGGGCGGCGCTCGGGGTCGCAGCAGAGGCGAGCACGGCAACTGCGACGGAGAGGGAACGGATCCAGGCGTGGGGGCGGCGCATGGGAGCCTCCTGACTGTGAGGGGAATAAAAGCGCTCGCAGCGTGCCTCAGGTGGCTCGTGCGGGTCAACCGGAAACGGTCATCGTGAAGCGGTCATCGGATCGTGTCTCAGTGTGCCAATACGCCGGAGGTTCGGTCGGTCGCGCGCCTGCTGCCACCGATTGCGCCCCGCGTGCATCCTTACCGAGACGCGACCGTCGATCGGGTCACGGTCCGAAGATCGAGTGGAGGATGGCGAGGACGATGCCGACCAGGCCGCCGATGACGGCACCGTTCAGGCGGATGTATTGCAAGTCGGCGCCGACGCGGGCCTCGATGCGCTCGACGAGCTCGGCGTCTTTCAGGTTGTCGAGGTAGTCGCGCACCGTCCGGCCGATCTGATGGTGGTGGCGGCGCAGCAGCTCCTGGCTCATGGTGCGCACCCACTCGTCGAAACGGTCGCGATGCTCGGGTTGATCGAGCCACTCGACGATGGTCGTCCGGAGACGGCGATCGACGAGCGCGGAGAGCGGGCTCGCATCGGCCGCCAGGTCCTCCTCGAGCTGCCGGCGCAGCTGGGCGAGCGCGTCGCGGAGCAGGGGCCCGGCGGCGAGCGATTCGAGGAGCGTCGCGCGAAACGCCTCGGCCTGCCGGAGCGCCTGGGGATCGCCGGCGGCGACGCGTTCGGCGAAGCCCCCGATCGCGTCGAACACCGTGCGGCGAAGCGGATGGTCGCCCTCGGCGGCCGCCGCGCGGAGCTCCGCCGAGGCATAGCTGCACATCGCCTCGACGAGCTTCCGTTGTACGAGGCGGCGGCGCAACAACAGCGGGACGAGGCGTTTCCCGCCGGCGCGCAGCGTCGCCGCCGAGCGGTCGAGCCAGAAGCGCAGCTCCTCGGCGGTGCGGGGGCGGTCGGCGAGGTTCGCGATCGAGGTGGCGACGCTCGTGAAGGCGGCCTGCGCGCTGGCGCTGCCGGCCGCGGTGGCGAGCCAGCGGCCGGTCGCGGCGTCGATCGGCAAGCCGGCGAGCTCGCGCCGGATCGTGCGCTCCGCGAACACCGCAACCTCGGGTTCGGTGAGCAGCCGGGCGGCGCTTCGCAGCACGTCGCGCAGCGGTCCGCCGAGCCGGCCGACGTGCTCCGGGTCGCGGAGCCAATCGACGATGACGGCGCTCGGTGCGAAGGCGGCGAGCTTCGCGCCGATCACCTCGGGTGAAAGCCACTCGTCCTGCACGGTTGCGACGATGCCGTCGACGAGCTTGTCGCGACGCTCCACGACGAGCGCGGTGTGGGGGATCGGAATGCCGAGTGGGTGGCGGAAGAGGGCGGTGACCGCGAACCAGTCGGCGATGCCGCCGACCATCGCCGCCTCGAAGCCGGCGGCGAGGATCGGCAACCACGGCAGCGTCTCCGCGGCGCCGTACGCGAGCGCCACGCGGGCGCCGACCGCGCCGGCGACGGCGACCCACAGCGAGACGACGCCGACGTAGCTCCGGCGCGCGGGCGGTAGCGCCGCCGTCCGACGCGGCAACGCCAGCTCCGCCGTCGTCGTCCGCTCCGTCTGCACAGTGCCCCCGCCGCGCGCGCTCATGCAGCGCACCGTACGTGACGGGTCCGGCGTGAGCCAGTGCGGCGCATCACGCTTGACAGGTGCGACCGCGATCGGTAACAGAGGCCCCCTCAAATGAAAATGATTTTCAAAATCGACGGCAAATCGGTCGACGGATGATCGTCCAGCGCCGACCTTCCCGTCGTCCGGCCGACGCCGAGCGCCCCCCGTGCGAGGACTTCCGCTGCTTCTGCGGCAGTCTCCTGGCGCGGGTCACGGCGCACGGCGTGCAGCTCAATTGCCGGCGCTGCAAGCGGACGATGCTCGTACCGATCGTCGGACGCCCGTCCGAACGGGCCCCGCCGGACGGCTGAGCTTCACGAGCGCGTCGTTGCGCTCGCGTCGTCTCCCAAGTGGCCAGCGGTCCCTGCGTGCCCCGAGCCCGATGCACCTCGCACACCGCATGCGGGCTCACGGACCCGCCGACCGCGCGTCGGCTTCCGCCCGCCACGAAAGGAGAAGCGCATGTTTCGCCCCACCCTCGGCCGTCTCGTCACGGCCTTCACCCTCGGCTCTCTGGTTCTTGGAGCCACCCCGATCCACGCCATCACGATCGTGCTCGATGGCGGTTCCGGCGCCGTCTACGACGGCGTCGGCGACGGCTGGTTCTTCGCCGGCGGTCCGGCGGTTCCGCCCGACGGCGTCGGCGACCTCGGTGGCAACGCCCCGGCAATCGTCTACCAGCCGGGTGTCGTCGAGATGCGGGCGCTCTCGGAGTTTCCGCTCGCGGCCCTCGCCGGCTATTCCGCGGCGGAGATCACCAGCGCCACGCTCACCGTCACGGTCGACGACGTCCTGAGCACGCTCGGACCGGGCACCACCTTCGACGGCACGGCGGCGAACCCGTTCGCGGCCTACAGCTATCCCGGCAACGGCGCGGTCACGCCTGCGGATTTCTCGCCGGCCGGCCTGCAGTCGCTCGGCATCGTGAATCCCGGCGCCGTGACCGACGCCTCGCTCGCGATCTCGGGTGCGCTGGCCTTCGACCTCGACGTCACGGCGTCGGTGCAAGCGTTCGTGACGGCCGCGAGCAGTCACTACGGCGTCCTGCTCGGCACGCTAGACGGGCCGACGGGTACGTCGGTGGACGCGCTCGCACCTCCGGGCGTCGCCGGGGGCGCGCTGCCGTACCTCACGATCGAGATCACGCCCGAGGCGCCACCGGCGTACTCGGCGGACGAGCTCAAGTGTCAGGCCGCGCTCGCCAAGTCGGCGGCGGGGCTCGCGGTGACCGGGCAGAAGACGTTCGCCAAGTGCCTCGACACGATCCTGAAGACCGTCGCCGGCGGCGGGGCCGCGGTGGACGCCACGGCGGCGTGCGACAAGCTCCTCGACGCGAGCGATCCGAAGTCGGCGCTCGCGAAGGCAAAGAGCAAGGCGACGGCCGGCATCACGAAGGCGTGCGGGACGCTCACGCCCGCCGACGTCGACAGCCCGTGCGACGCAGGGGCGGTGACCATCGCCGCCACCGCGACCTGCGTCGTCGCGGCAACCCAGGGCGACGTCGAGGCGATGATCCGCGATCGCTACGCCAAGGGCTGCGTGCTGCTCGAAGCCGTCGGTCTCGACACCGCGTTCCCGGGCGTTTGCGCGCCGTAACCTCGTAACCGGGACGTGACGGCGGCGCTCCCCTGGGCGCCGCCGTCGCCGCCCGCTCGTCTCGTCGAAGGAAGGATCGAACCGTCATGCGCATTGCTCCGATTGCTCCCCGTCTCGCCGCGTTGCTCGCGGCGCTCGCCGTCGCGACCGCCCCAAGCGCGTACGCCGACACCATCGTCATCGACGGCACTAGCGACGGCGCCGTCTACGACAGCCTGATCGACGGCTTCCCGCTGCTCATGCACGCGAAGGACGGCACCGCCGACCTCGCGGGCAACGCCCTCGCCGTGGCGCTCAAGGGCACGGTCAGCGAGGAGCGCGGCATCGCCGAGCTGCCGCTGGCGCCGCTCGCCGGCCTCACCGCCGCCGACGTCGTCACCGCGACGCTCACGTTCAATTTCGACGACGTCCTTTCGACGTTCGGTCCCGGCACCGACTTCGACCACACCGGCGCGGACACCGTCATCGTCTTCGGGTACGACGGCGAGGGGACGATCGCGCTCGCCGACTTCGGCAACGTCGCGGGCGCGCCGCTCGCGACCGTCGACACCAGCGGCCGTGGCGTCATCACCGACGCGACCCTCGGTGCGACCGGCCCGGAGGTGTTCGAGGTCGACGTCACCGCCCGTGTGAAGGCGATGCTTGGCGGCAGCGCCACGCACTTCGGCGTGGTGTTCACCACAGACGACGATCAGAGCGGCACCTCGTTGGACGACCTCGGGATCGGTGGCGCCGGCCCGGCCGGTGTCGGGGGGGCGAAGCTGCCGTTTCTCACCATCACCACGCCGGCACCGCCGCCGACGGAGCCACCCCTGCTCGGCAAGGCCGCGCTCAAGTGCCAGAAGGCGCTCGCCAAGCAAGCCCAGCTGTTCCGGGCGACGATCGAGAAGAACGTCAGCATGTGCCTCGACGGCGTGCTGACCGCGGTCGCGAAGGGGAAGGGCGCCGCCAGCGTTCGGGCGAAGTGCGCTGCGGCGATCGACCCGGCGACGGCCACCTCGAAGGTCGCGGCCGGCCGGACCAAAGCGGGGGCCAACATCGTGAAGGCCTGCGCCGGCGTGACGCCCGCCGACCTCGGGTCGCCGTGCTCGAGCGCGGCTGCCGACATCCCGGCGATCGCGACGTGCACGCTCGACGTCCACGCCCAGGCGGCCGAGACCGCGCTGCGGTCGGCGTACGCGGCGGCGTGCGTCCTGCTCGTGAGCGTCGGCCTCGACGGCGCGTACGCCACCATCTGCGGCCCGCTCTGAGGCGCAGAGCGACCCCGATCCGGAGAACACGATGACGACACGATCGCGACGACGTACGGCCACCTGGGCCACCCTGATCCTCTCGGCCCTCCTCGTGGGGTGTGGCGGCGGTGGAGTCGGAGGCGGTGACGACGGCGGCAACGGCGGGGGCAACGGCGGGGGCGGTCCGACCGACACCCAGCTGCTCGCGTGTCAGACGGCCGTTCAGGCCGCCGGTGGTACCGCCCTCGCGAGCCGCCTCGCCGCCGCCGACAGCTGCGGCGCCGTCGTGGCGTGCGCGCTCCGCGCGGACGTCGACGGCACGGATCCGGAGACGTGCCTCGCCGCCGCGACGTCGAGCTGCCAGGCGGCGCTCGGGTCGGCCGTGGATCCGGCGACGAGCATCGGCGCGGCGCTCGACGGTGGTCCGTGCGCGGGGCTCT
>CAZWAX010000306.1:0-7371 GCA_964631985.1 uncultured Polyangiaceae bacterium
TTCGCGAAGGCAAGCTCGACGATCGCATGGTGGAGCTCGAGGTCACCAAGAGCGCCTCGCCCATGGTCGAGATCCTGACGCCGCAGGGCCTGGAAGAGATGGAGCTCAACGTGAAGGAGCTCTTCTCGAACATCCTGCCGAAGAAGACCAAGAAGACCCGCCTCGCCGTGCCCGAAGCGCTCGAGGTGCTGACCGCAGAAGAGGCGAACCGCCTCGTCGACATGGAGTTCGTGACCCGCGAGGCGGTCCGGCGGGTCGAGCAGTCGGGCATCGTGTTCCTGGACGAGATCGACAAGATCGCCGGCCGCGAGGGCATGCACGGTCCCGACGTCTCGCGCCAGGGCGTGCAGCGCGACCTGCTGCCGATCGTCGAGGGCTCCACCGTCAACACCAAGCACGGCATGGTCCGGACGGACCACATCCTGTTCATCGCGTCCGGCGCGTTCCACATCGCGAAGCCGTCCGACCTGATCCCGGAGTTCCAGGGCCGCTTCCCGATCCGCGTCGAGCTCGAGGCCCTGACGCGCGCCGACTTCGTCCGCATCCTGACCGAGCCGCGAAACGCGCTCGTCACGCAGTACGTGGCGCTCATGGCGACCGAGAACGTCCGGCTCGCGTTCGACGACGAGGCCGTCGACGAGATCGCCCGCATCGCGGCGGCGGTGAACGAGCGCACCGAGAACATCGGCGCCCGCCGCCTGCACACCGTGCTGGAGAAGCTGCTCGAGGAGCTGTCGTTCGACGCCCCCGAGCTGGGCGCGCGAGACGTGACGATCGACGGGGCGCACGTACGAGCCAAGCTGGAAGCGATCCTCGGCGACGAGGACCTGTCGCGCTACATCCTCTGACGCGACCGACGCCGCGGACGGCGGGGCCCACGAGTACGATCGCGCCGACTGCTCGGATCGTCCCCCTTCTCGTGGGCCCTTCCCTCCTCCTTCCGCGCTACCGCCGGAGAGCCCGTCGAGTCCACGCGATTCGCGCGGGAGACGTATTTCCGTCCGACATATGATTCCGGCGGTGACCCGAGCCGCACCCGTGTGATAAGGACCCGACGCCATGAAAGACCGCATCGAGAAAGCCGAGATCCTCCTCGAGGCCCTGCCCTACCTCCGCCGCTTCTTCGGCAAGACCATCGTCATCAAGTACGGGGGGCATGCCATGGCGAACGACGAGCTCAAGGAGTCGTTCGCGCAGGACGTCGTGCTGCTCAAGTACGTCGGGATGAACCCGGTGATCGTCCACGGCGGCGGGCCGCAGATCAACAGCATGCTCGAGACCATGGGCGTGCAATCCAAGTTCGTGCGCGGCATGCGGGTCACCGACGAGCAGACGATGCGGGTGGTCGAGATGGTGCTGGTCGGGTCGACGAACAAAGAGATCGTCGGGCTCATGAACCGCCACGGCGGGCGGGCCGTCGGGCTCTCGGGGAAGGACGGCGAGCTCCTGGTCGCGAAAAGGATGCTGGTCGAGAACCAAGACATCGGGCTCGTCGGCGAGGTCGTCGGGGTGAACCCGCGGGTAATCGAGACCCTCGACGCGGCCGATTTCATTCCCGTGATCGCCCCGATCGGCGTCGGGATGGACGGCGCCACCTACAACATCAATGCCGACCTGGTCGCCGGCAAGATCGCGCAAGCGTTGCACGCCGAGAAGCTGATGCTGCTGACCGACGTCGCCGGCATCAAGGACAAGGACGATAACCTCATCTCGACCATGGCGAGCGAGGAGGCGACGCAGCTGATCGCGAACGGCGTCATCAATGCCGGCATGATTCCCAAGGTCGAGTGCTGCATCGACGCGCTCACCGGCGGCGTCGCCAAGACCCACATCATCGACGGCCGCGTGAAGCACGCCGTCCTGCTCGAGATCTTCACGACCGAAGGCGTCGGCACCGAGGTCGTGCGCAGCACGGCGGCGAAACGCCGCGCGGTCGGCCGCATCCGCAAGGCCTGACGCACGAGCTGCACCAATCCGGATCACGAGTCGACCCGAGAAACGTCCGGGCTGCGTTGAGGTGGCGCAGTAATTCCGCCGCCGGCATCGCGTAGCATTGGATTCTTCTTGACGCTCCGACGGTCGATTCACGAGGATCGCGCGTTCGAACGTCGTCGGACCCGTGCCCGCGTGCCGCGGGCCGCCGCTCACCAGACGAAGGAGTCGCCATGCCGTCGCCCCGCATTTCCGTCGTGATCGCCCTCGGAATCTGCCTCGTCGGACCAACCGTCGTGCTCGCGGAGCCGGGACACCCGCCGGAGGGGAACGACGCGGCGGCCGCGAGCGCGCGCGCCGGCAACTGGGTACAGGTCGACCCGCAGACCGGCCGGCGCATCCCAGCGTCGTCGCGTGCAGTCGCCCTGCCCCCCGACCCCGCGTTCAGCACATCGCATCAAGGGCTGGTCCAACAGCCCGCACCGAGCGGCATGATGGTCGATCTGCAGGGGCGCTTTCGCAGCGCCGCCACGGCCACGGTCGGACCCGACGGCACGGCGCAGCTGAATTGCGCGCGTCCAGGCGTCGCGGACCACGAGGAGTAGGTCATGACGCGAACCACGCTCCTCGCGCTCGCCCTGAGCTGTCTCGTGACCGGCGTCGCGCACGCGACGACGATCACGGTCGCCAATCTCGACGGCGCCGGCGAAGGCTTCAACGATCCGACCGTACGGGCGCCCGAGGGCGGCAATCCGGGAGTCACGCTCGGCGCGCTTCGCCTGAACGCCTTCAACGAAGCCGCCAACCGCTGGGAAGCCGTCCTCGGCAGCAGCGTCGTGATCGTGGCGGAAGGAACGTTCGACGATCTCGCTCCCTGCGACATGGACGGAGCCCTCCTGGGCTTCGCAGGCCCCAACACCATCCACCGCGACTTCGTGGGCGCACCGGTCGCGGCCACGTGGTACACCCAGGCACAAGCCAACAGCCTGAACGGCGCCGATCTGGCCCCGGGCACCGCGGATCTCTCCGCGACCTTCAACAGCGACCTCGACAACGGGTGCCTGCCCGGCGTCACCGGTTGGTACTACGGCTTCGATGGCAATGCGCCGGCCGGGACGATCGATTTCGTGCCGACCCTCCTGCACGAGTTGGCGCACGGTCTCGGCATCCTCACGTTCGTCGACCTGGCGTCTGGCGCGAAGTTGTTGGGCTTCAACGACATCTTCATGACGTTCCTCGAAAACCACAGCACCGGGCTCTTCTATCCCGCCATGAGCAATGCCCAGCGCGTCGCGGCGAGCACCAACACGGGGAATCTGCACTGGGTGGGGGCCAACGTCGCCGCAGCGAGCGCCTTGCTCGCGAGCGGCAAGACCGGCACGCACGTGCACATGTACGCCCCGGGCACCCAGGAGCCCGGTTCGTCCGTCTCCCACTTCGATACGACCCTCGCCCCGAACGAGTTGATGGAGCCCTTCGATACCGGCACCGACTTTCAGCTCGTGACCGAAGCCGCCTTCGACGACATGGGCTGGGCGCTGCTGATCCACCCGACCCCGAGCTCCACCGCGACGCCCGTGTCGACGACGACGCCGACCGCGACGCGCACGCCGACGCCGACCCCAACGGTCACTGTCACCGCGACGCGCACGCCGACGCCCACCCCAACGGCCACCGTCACCGCGACGCGCACGCCGACGCCCACGGCGACGCCCACCGCAACGGCGACCGCGACACCGACGCTCTCGCCCACCGCCACGCCGACCGGGACCGCAACGCTGCGCGCGACCTGCACGCCACCGCCCGACCCGGCCCCGACGGCGACGCCGGTCACGAGCGGCGCCCTCAAGTGCAAACGCGGCATCGCCAAGAACGCGTCCAAGTTCTACGCCGCCAAGACCAAAATTCTCCAGAAATGCGAAGAGTCGGTCGTGAAGACCGGCTCGGGCTCGTGCCCCGACGCGACCGCGACTTCCAAGATCGCGACGGCGGCCACCAAGCTCGCGTCGGGCATCGACAAGGCGTGCGGCGGCGACGACAAGATCTGCGGCGGCAACCTCACCAACGAGGAGCCCCCCGCCGGCCTCGGATGGCCGGCGGCTTGCCCGAACTTCGAGAGCAACGCCGATCCCGATTGCAGCGCCGCGCTCGGCGATTGCGGCGACATCGCCGCCTGCATCGGATGCGTCGGCGAGGCCGCGGTCGATCAGGCAATCGCCCTCTACTACGGCACCTTGTTGCCGAGCACGCCCGGCTCGGCCCTCAACAAGTGCCAGCAGGCGATCGGCAAGGCCGCGGCGAAGTTCGTCCTCGCCAAGGAGAAGAGCATCCTGAAGTGCTGGGACGCCCGCATGACCGGCAAGCACGCCGGGCTCTGCCCCGACGGCAGCGCGCCGGCCGGCAGCGCACCGCAGAAGGCCGCTACCGCCATCGCCAAAGCCGAGGGCAAGAAGATCGCCGCCATCTGCAAGGCGTGCGGCGGCGCCGACCAGCAGTGCGACGATACCGTGACGGCACTCGACGGGAGCCTCGTGACCGGGAGCGGCGGGACCGACGACCTGACGCCCGCGGCGATCGGTTTCCCGCCAGTCTGTCCGACGGTGAAGATCCCGGGCGGCGGCCCGTTCTGCGATCAGCCGGTGGCGACGCTCGCCGCGCTCATCGAATGCGTCGACTGCGTGAGCGAGTTCAAGGTCGACTGCATGGATCGGACGCGCGTGCCGGAGTTCGGCGTCCTGCCGTGCGAATGCAATCCGTGAGCTGAGCCGGCGACGGCGCGGCGGCGGGGTTCACCCCCGCCGCCGCGCCGTATAGGCCACCACGCAGGGGCGCGCCGCGCGTGCGACGCCGCCGATCTGGCGCGCGAGGGGCCGCGCCGTCCGGAAGCGCGGCTCGAGGTCGTAGGCGTCGAGCAGGCGGCGGATCGCGATCCGGATCGCGGAGATCGAGAAGCGCTGGGCCGGACACGCATGCCGGCCGTGCCCGAAGGTGCTCACGAGCTCGCGCGTCGGCAGCGCGACTGTGTCGGCGAGACGGCGGCCGGCATAGTGTTCGGGATCGAAGCGCTCGAGACCGGGCGCCGCGTGCGGATTGTTCACCGAGAGCAACGTCGCCAGGAACACACCGGGCGCGAGCGTGTAGGTCCCGGTCTCGGTCGCGACCTCGAACGGGCTCAGCACCTGGCGGAGCGTGAGCGAGCGCTGCGCGAGCCGGATCGACTCGTGTGCGGCACGCTCGAGAAGCGCGTCGTCCCCGGCGCGCACGCTCGCGCGCACGTCGGGATGCAGCAGGAGATTCACGAGGGTCCAGGCGAGCGCCGCGAAGAGGTTCGACTGGGCGCCCATCTGGATGATCATCAGATCGCGCGCCACTTGCACGTCGCGCTCGGGAACGGCGAGGTCCGCGAATGACGCCTCGATCTGGTCGAGGTAGTCGGCCGGGCGCCGGCCGCTCGCCCGCCGCTCCTCGAGGATGAGGTGGATCACGGCCTCGATCTCGCGCATCGCCTGCCACTCGCCGCGCTTCTTGGTGACCGTGCTCCAGGCCGTGCGGAGCGGACGCACGAACGAGTCCGACGCGTCGAGCCGCTCGAAGGCGTCGATCAGCGCCGGGAGGAAGCGCGGCGAGGCCGCCTCCTCTCCGGCCCACGACGCAAGCCCGAGGCGATACCCGAGCCGCTTGGCCTCGCGGAACGCCTCGAACGTCCCTTGGGTACCGAGCGCCTCGATCTCCAGCGCGACCGCGCGCTCGAGGTGCCCGAGGTAGGTCTCGACGTCGGGATTCTTGAAGAGGTCGTGCGGCAGGTTGCGACGGCCGGCGGCGAGCTCGAACGGGATCTTTCGTTTGAGCACGAGCTCGAAGGTGGCGAGCCCGAAGCTCGCCTGCTCCTCGGGAGCCGCATAGAGGGCGCGGACGCCCGCCGGCGAGAACACGAAGAAGAGCCGGTAGCCGAGCCCGTCGAGCACGAAGGTGTCACCCAGGCGGGCCCGCAGCTTCGTCAGATGCGCCGTCGGGTCGCGCAGCAACCCAAGCCCGGCGCCGAGCCATGGAATCGGTCCGGTCGCGTGGGGAGGCATGGGGTCGACGGCGGGGAGCTCGGTCATGGGGTCTTGCGCAGAGCACGGAACGGCGCGGCAGGACAAGCCCGCGCTGACGACACCGGGGGGATCAACGGGCTCGGTGGTGCGGCCGCGGTCGTCGTCGCGCCGAATGGCGGCAGCGTCTTCGTCGCCGGCGAAGTCGACTCCGCGCTCGCCGCGTTCCGGCGCGATCCGGCGACGGGCGTCCTCTCGTTCCGTGCCGCCGCCCTCGACGGCAGCGGCGTCGACGGCCTCGCCTCGACGGATGGGCTCGCGATCAGCCCCGACGGGGCCCACGTCTACGTGGCGGGGTTCGGCGACGACGCGGTCGCGATCTTCGCGCCGGCCTTTGTGAGCCGCCGAAGCACGGCTCAGAACGGCACCGCGCTCCGGAAGGTCATGCGGGCTCCGGTTGCCGGGTGATCGAGCGTCAGCCGCTCGGCGTGCAGCAGCAGCCGCCCGCCCGGGTGGCCGTAGAGCCGGTCGCCGACGATCGGCGCGCCGAGGCCGAGCGGATGGGAGGCATGCACGCGCAGTTGGTGCGTCCGGCCGCTCCGCGGGAAGAACGCGATCCGGGTGCGTCCGCGGCCCGCGCCGCCGAGCGAGCGCCAGGCGGTGACGGCGCACCGGCCATGCACCGGATCGTGGATCTGGCGCGGCCGGTCATGCAGGTCGACGCGGAGCGGAATGTCGATGATGCCGCCGTCACCGTCTACCTCCCCGTCCACGATCGCCGCGTAGCGCTTCTCCACCGTGCGGGTGAGGAACTGGCGTTGCAGCGCCGCGTACGTGGCCGGGTCGCGCGCCACGACGAGCAGGCCCGACGTGTCGAGATCGAGGCGATGCACGAGCAACGCCGCCCCGAGGTCCCGGCGTAGTCGCGCCTCGACCGAGTCGTTCGGCCTCCCGCTCCGCGCCGGCACCGACAGCAACCCACACGGCTTGTCGACCACGACGATCCAGTCGTCGGCGAAGACGACGGGCAACGCCAACGCGGCGGGGTCCGGCGCCTCGAAGCGCCGCGCCGGCGCCGCGTCGAGCCCTTCGAGCATCCAGGGGAGGAGCGGGCCGCACTTGTCGCGACAGGCCGGGTAGAAGGCGCCCGCGACCCGACCGCCGCTCGGCGGCGGCGCTCCCCACCAGAACTCCGCCATGGCGAGCGGGCGAAGGCCGCGTCGGAAGGCGGCGGCCAGGAGCTTCGGAGCGACGCAATCGCCGGCGCCCGTCGGCGGCTCACCCGGCGCGTAGAGCTCGCGCAGCCCCCGCACCGCGCCGGCCGCGTTCGGGACGCGATACGTGTCGTGGATGCGCTGCATGAGCCGGCGGCAGACCATGCGACGGAGGCGCTCGAACGCGCCGA
>CAZWAX010000307.1:0-7368 GCA_964631985.1 uncultured Polyangiaceae bacterium
GTGCCTGCTCGCCACCGGCACCCTCGCGATGTCGGTGCCGTATCTCCTGAAGCGTGCCGTCGACACCATCGCGGCGGGCGGCGCCGCCGCGACCGTTGGCGGGTTCGCGGCCACGATCATCGCGATCGCGCTCACCCAGAGCCTGGTGCGTACGTGCTCCCGCTTCCTGATCTTCAACGTCGGCCGCGACATCGAGTACGACCTCCGGAACGACCTCTTCGCGCATCTCGAGCGGTTGCCGCTGTCGTACTACCAGACCCAGCAGACCGGCGACCTGATGTCGCGGCTCGTGAACGACATCACGGCCGTTCGCATGCTGCTCGGCGTCGGATTCCTGAACCTCATCAACACGCCGATCTACTACCTCTACGCCGTCCCGATCATGATCTCGATCGATTGGCGGCTGACGCTCGCGTCGCTGGTGCCGTATCCGCTCGTGCTCATCATCGTGAAGCGTACGAGCCGGCAGCTCATGGAGCGCACCCTCAAGACCCAGGAAGGCCTCGCCGCCATGAGTAGCCGGGTGCAGGAGAACCTCTCCGGCATCCACGTCGTGCAGGCCTACGTCCGGGAAGAGGCCGAGATCGCCGCCTTCGCGCGACTGAACGCGGAGTTCTCGGCGCAGAACATGGCGCTCGCCAAGGTGCGGGGCATCATCATGCCGGTCATGCGGGCGGTGAGCACGCTCGGGACACTGGTGGTGCTCTGGTACGGCGGACTGCAGGTGATCGCCGGGGTCTTGAGCCTCGGCGACCTCGTCGCGTTCATCGGCTACCTCCACATCCTGGCGTGGCCGACGATGGCGCTCGGCTGGATGCTGTCGATCGTCCAGCGGGGGCGGGCGGCGCTGCAGCGGCTGGAGCTGATCTTCCAGGCCGTGCCGGCCATCGACGATGCGCGCGCGCAACCGCTCGAGCAGCCGCTCACGGGCGCGCTGGCGTTTCGCCACGTCGACTTCGCCTACGACCGGAAGCCGAACGGGCGCCCGGTGCTGTCCGACGTCGACCTGACGCTGCCGGCGGGTGCGACGCTCGCGGTCGTGGGTCGCACCGGGAGCGGCAAGACGAGCCTGGTGCAGCTGCTGCCGCGTCTCTTCGAGGCGATGGGTGGCGCGGTGGAAGTCGACGGCCGTGACGTGCGTACCCTGTCGCTCGCGACCCTGCGGAGCGCGATCGGCTACGTGCCCCAGGACCCGTTCCTCTTCTCGCGCAGCATCCGCGACAACATCCGGTTCGGTGCGCCGGAAGCCGACGACGCCGCCGTCCGGCGGGTGGCGGCGATCGCCGCGCTCGACCACGACATCGCGGAGTTGCCGCGCGGCTACGACACCATCGTCGGCGAGCGCGGCATCACGCTCTCGGGGGGGCAGAAGCAGCGCACGACGTTGGCGCGCGCCCTCCTCGTCGACCCGAAGATCCTGATCCTCGACGACGCGCTCTCGAGCGTCGACACCGAGACCGAGCGCCGCATCCTGCGCGAGCTCCGCGGCGTCATGCGCGAGCGCACCAGCATCCTGATCGCGCACCGCATCTCCACCGTGATGGACGCCGACGTGATCCTGGTGCTCGACGCCGGCCGCGTCGTCGAGGTGGGAGACCACCAGAGCCTGCTCGCCCGCGACGGCTTCTACGCCGACCTCTTCCGCCGCCAGCGGCTCGTCGAAGAGCTGGAAGCGCTCTGATGATGAGTCTCCGTCCGCGCCAATCGGGGAAGGTCACGCCGCTCCGGCCCCGTCGCCCCGCCGGCGACGACAGCCTGAAGCACGCGCTCGACCCGCATCAGGAGGAAGCGCTCGGCAAGGCCTACGACGCCCGTCTGATCCGGCGGCTGTGGTCGTTCATCCGTCCGTATCGCGGGATCTTCTGGCTCTCGGTCGTGTGTCTGCCGCTGAACGCGGCGTGCATGCTCACGCAGCCGTACCTCCTGAAGCTCGCGATCGACCACTACGTCACTGCGGGCGACGCGAGCGGGCTCGGCCGCCTCGGGCTCATGTACGTTGCCGCCATCATTGGCGAGTGCGTCTTCTTCTACGCCCAGTACTACCTGACGATGCTGGTGGCGCAGCGGAGCCTCTCGGATCTTCGCGTCCAGGTCTTCGCCCACGTACAGCGCCTGCCGATGAGCTACTTCGACCGCAACCCGATCGGGCGGCTCGTGACGCGCCTCACCTCCGACGTCGACGTGCTGAACGAGATGTTCGCCGCCGGGGCCATGACCATCTTCATGGACGTGCTCACCATGGCCGGCATCATCGCGATCATGGTGAGCATCGACGCCCGGCTCGCGGCGGCGTCGCTCGCGCTCATGCCGATCATGGTGCTCGGCATCAACTTCTTCCGCTTGGCGGCGCGCCGCACCTATCGCGAGATCCGCGAGCGCATCGCCCGGCTGAACGCGTATCTGCAGGAAGCCCTCTCGGGGATGATGATCATCCAGCTCTTCGCCCGCGAGCGCCGCTGTTTCGACGAGTTCGACGCGCTGAACGACGACCACCGCGAGGCCAACCACTGGTCGAACATCTACGAGGCCGCGCTCTTCTCCATGGTGGAGGCCCTCGCCAGCATCTCGGGCGCCCTCATGGTGTGGTACGCCTCGGGCCAGATCCTCGCCGGCGCGATCGCGTTCGGGACGCTGGTCGCGTTCCTCGAGTACATCCAGCGCTTCTTCATCCCGATCCGCGAGTTCAGCACCAAGTACGCCGTCATGCAGTCGGCGATGGCCTCGGCCGAGCGCGTGTTCCAGCTGCTCGATACCGTCCCGGCCATCGCGTCGCCCGCGAACGGGCACGCCCCGAAGAGCATGCGCGGCACGATCGAGTTCGATCACGTGTGGTTCGCCTACAAGGGCGAGGACTTCGTGCTCCGCCACGTGAGCTTCACGGTGAACGCCGGCGAGAAGATCGCGATCGTCGGCGCCACCGGCTCGGGCAAGACGAGCCTCATCAAGCTGCTGTCGCGCTTCTACGAGGTGAGTCGCGGCGCCATCCGGGTCGACGGGGTCGACGTCCGCGCGTGGGATCTGCAGGCGCTCCGCCGCCGCATCGGCGTCGTCTT
Source organism: uncultured Polyangiaceae bacterium (assembly GCA_964631985.1). Taxonomy (GTDB): domain Bacteria; phylum Desulfobacterota; class Binatia; order UTPRO1; family UTPRO1; genus UTPRO1. Next base: position 3,054 of record CAZWAX010000307.1, read on the forward strand.
GCAGGACGTCTTCCTCTTCAGCGGCGACGTCGCCGGCAACATCTCGCTCGGCCGCCCCGTGGTCACGGCCGCGACGATCGAGGACGTGGCGCGGCGGGTGAACGCGTGGGGATTCATCCAGGCGCTGCCGGGCAAGCTGCACGAGCGGCTCCGCGAGCGCGGCTCGAATCTCTCGACCGGGCAGCGCCAGCTGTTGGCCTTCGCTCGGGCGCTCGCCTACGACCCGGCGATCCTGGTGCTCGACGAGGCGACCTCGAGCGTCGACACCGAGACCGAGATGCTGATCCAGGACGCGCTCACGACGTTGCTCAGCGATCGCACCGCGCTGGTGATCGCGCACCGTCTTTCCACGATCGAGCACTCCGACCGCATCATCGTGCTGCACCACGGCGTCATCCGCGAGATCGGCACCCACCTCGAGCTGATCGCGGCCCGCGGCATCTATCACCGCCTGTACGAGCTCCAGTACGCGCTCGCAGACGACGCCGCGACGGGCCAGGCCGCCAGCTGAACGCGGGACTTGCGCTCCGTGGGGGCGCCTGTTCGATTGGGCGTGTGTGGCGTGTGACCGTGATGGCGGCGACCGTGCTCGCGATCGGGTGCGTTGGCAGTGAGCGGGTGGCGACGCCGACCCCGGCGCTCTCCGCTTCCCCGCGCGAGGCGGAGCGGGCGCGCATGGTCGAGACGCAGATCGTGGCCCGCGGTGTCCGGGACCCCGCGGTGCTCGCGGCCATGCGCCGGGTCCCGCGCCACGAGCTCGTGCCCGAGCCGTGGCGGGCCGAGGCGTACGAGGATCGCCCGCTGCCGATCGGCGAGGGCCAGACCATCAGCCAGCCCTACATCGTGGCGCTCATGACCGAGCTCGCGGCGGTCGGTCCCGGCGCCCGCGTGCTCGAGGTGGGCACCGGGTCGGGCTACCAGGCCGCTGTGCTCGCGACGCTCGGCGCGGAGGTCTACACCATCGAGATCGTCCCATCCCTGGCGGCAAGCGCGCGCGTCGCGTTCGACCGGCTGGGATACGGGACGATCCGGTCGCGGCAGGGCGACGGCTATCGCGGGTGGCCCGACGCGGCACCGTTCGCGGCCATCGTCGTGACGGCGGCCCCGCCGGAAGTCCCGCCCGCGCTGCTCGCGCAGCTCGCGCCGGGTGGCCGGCTGGTGATTCCCGTCGGGACGGCGCAGCAAGAGTTGCAGGTGCACGAACGCACAGCGGAGGGCCTACGGGTACGAAGCGTCATCCCCGTACGCTTCGTGCCGATGACCGGCGGGAAGTAGGCAGGACGTTTCGCGCGACGGCCGTTGCCAGGGTCGTCGAGGGTGGGTCATAAGCGAGATGTTCCTGCCGTGCCGTCCTCCTTCTCGCGTCTTCGCGCTCTGCTGATCTCGTGCGCCATACGACCGTTCCTCGGAGCGTGGATCGCGGCTGTCTCTGTCGGTGTGGCGACCTCGGCGAGCGCGGCGTTGACACCGGGTGCGCTCCGGCTCGACGCCAATTTCCATACGATCGGGGTGCGGGCGGCGTTCGCGACGGCCGACGGGGCGGCCGGCAACGACGCCGTCGTCGAATATCGGCGGCCGGGAGAGTCGACGTGGCGGCCGGCGCCGCCGGTGTGGCTCGATACGCGGCCGACGCTCGTCTACGCCGGCGGCGCGGCGAACTGGGCGCGGAACGAGGCGCGGACGAAAATCTTCGGGCTGACCCCGGGGGTCGCGTACGAGGTGCGCGTCACCTTCGGCGGCGCCGTGTCGGGCACGTCTGCCGTGCTGGGCGCGGCGACCACGCGGGCGCTCGCGCCGCCGGAGCCGACGCTCCGCACGCTCCACGTGGACGGCGTGCTCGGCACCGACGGTAGCGACGGGCTCACGGCGGCGACGCCCAAGCGCACGCTCGCGGCGGCGTTCGCGCTGGCGCAAGCCGGCGATCGGATCTGGATCGCGCCGGGCGTCTACCCGCAGGCGGCGCGGGTCACGCTCGCCGCGAGCGGCACGCCCGCGCAGTGGATCCGGGTCACGCGCTGGCCGAGCCTCGCGGGCGCCGTCGTCGTGGAGGGGACGGGGGCGAACGACAGCGTCCTCGTGCTCGCCGGCTCGTACGTCCGCGTCGACGGCCTCACCATTCGGCGCGCGCTCGGGTCGTGCCTCCGCATCGAGGGGAACACCACCGACCACTGGATCGACGGCAACGTCATCACCGACTGGAACGTCGACGACGACGCGGGCGTGCAGCACGAGGGGGCGGTCGCGGCGTGGAGCAACGCGGCACGGCTCGTGGTGATGGACAACCTCATGAAGCGGCGCGACGTGCTGCCGGGCCCGCAGCACGGGGGCGGCAACGGCGTATGGGTGAAGAACCAGACCTCGAGCGGCACCGGCGGTGGCCAGCACGTGGTGCGCGGCAACACCATCCTCGGCGGCTGGGATGGCGTCGGCTCCGACGTCGAGGCCGATCCGGTCGGCGGCTTCTACCGCGACACCGACGTCTATGAGAACGTCGTCTCCGATCAGCAGGACGACGGCATCCAGATGGAAGGCGCCAACGTCAACTGCGCCGTCTTCGCGAACGTCGTGCGCCGCGGCCGGACCGGGATCGCCTTTGCGCCGACCGGGATCGGCCCGTTCTTCGTGCTGCGGAACCGCGTCGTCGGCCCGACCTGGGTCGAGAGCGGCACGCTCTACAAGCTGGGGGCCCAGAGCGACGGCCGCACCTGGATCTTCCACGAGAGCGGATACGACGCCGACGTGAGCAGCGGCAGTGGCGCCACCGGCATCCAACAGACCAATCCGGGGCTCGCGAGCTACGTGAGCCGGAACAACGCCTGGCAGGTGGACCGCTACGTGGTCGAGACCACGTCGCACGTGGGCGGGCCCGTTCCCGACATGGATTGGGATGCCCTCTTCTCGACCGACGCGACGGGACGGTTCGTGAAGTGGTTCGACGTGCTGCGATCCAGCCTCGCCGCGCTGCAGGGCGGGGAGGGCCAGGAGCTGCACGGCCAGACCCGCGACCTGGCGGCCCTCGATTGGACCGATGCGGTGAACGGCGGGTTCACGCTCGTGCCCGCCTCGGGGCTCCGCGATGCGGGGCTCGTCGTGCCCGGGATCAACGCCGGGCTCGAGGATCCGGCATGGAGCTTCGCGGGGGCGGCGCCCGACCTGGGAGCGTTCGAGGCGCGCGACGTCGACGTGACGGCACCCGCCGTTGCGATCGTGGTCCCGGCGGCCGAGGCGACGGTCAGCGGGACGACGGTGGTGACGGGCGACGCGAGCGACGACACGGCCATTGCCCTGGTGGCCTTCTTCGTCGACGGCACGCTCGCGGGCACCGACGCGACGTCGCCGTACGAGCTCGCGTGGACGACGACCCCGCTCGCCGACGGTGCCCATGTGCTTGCCGCCGCCGCGACCGACGCGGTCGGGCACGTCACGCGCTCCGTGGCCGTGCGCGTGCTGGTCGACAACGGCCGCGGCGGGGGGCGGAGCTCGGAAACGTGCGCCAAGAGCAAGCGCGCCGACGATGGCTTCGAGCGGCGGACCGCGACCATCACCGACGCGTTCGGCACGCTCCCGGTCTCGGTGGTCCGTCCAACCACGACCTGCAATCCTGCGTTCCAGGGCGGGGGGACGACCGTCGACGCGGGGGCCTACCTCGACTGCTACGCCGTCAAGGCCGCGCCCGGCACGCCGCGGTTTGCGCCACGGCAGGTCCAGCTCGCCGACGCCTTCGGCGACTGGCAGTGGGAGCTCCGCCGTCCGGTCGAGCTCTGTCTCCCGGCGACGCGTGACGGCAACCCGGTCACCCCCGAGCGCGATGCGTTCGCGTGCTATCAGGCCAAGGTCGTCTCCGGAACGCCTCGCTTCACGGCGCGGACGATCGAGGCAACCGACGAGGTCGGCGGCGCAGCCCTCACGGTGCAGAAGCCGAGCACGCTCTGCCTGCCGGCGCGGCTCGACGGCGGGACGCTCGCCGATCCGACCGCGCGGCTCGCGTGCTACCGCGCCAAGACCGCGGCGGGCGCGCCGCGTGCCGTCGCCCGCGACCTCACGGCGACCGATGCCTTCGGCACGCTCGCCCTCACGGCGGTGAAGCCGGCGACGTGGTGTCAGCCAAGCGCGGCGGCGCTCGTTCCGTGAGCCATCGCGCCGCTGACGGCGCGCGGGCGGCGCCGCACGGCGCGGGAGACGGACCCGGTCACGGCGTCGGTAAGCAGGGCAGCCCCGCGCTGTCCTGCTCCGCTTCCGCCAGGCGTTCCGCGACGTAGGGCTCGAGCGACACGTTCTCGATCTTGACCTGGATCGGTGAGCCGTCGCGGACGAT
>CAZWAX010000308.1:0-7345 GCA_964631985.1 uncultured Polyangiaceae bacterium
GTGAGAAGGAAGCGCACGGCCCCGCGCGGCAGCACCCGCACCACCACGCCGGCACCGAGCAACACCGGCTTCGCCAACCTGAAGATGTCCCGCCCCCGCATCCGGTCCAAATCTACCCGCGCGCGGCGGCTCCGTCTGTAGACGAATCGCAGCGCGGGTCGCATGCCACGTCGCTGCGCCGCAACGCCGCCTGGGCCGTCGTCGGCAACGTCGGCTACGCCGCCTGCCAGTGCGCCATCCTGGTGGTGCTCGCCAAGCTCTCGTCGGCCGAGGGCGTCGGCCAGTTCGCCCTGGCCCTGGCGGTGACCGCGCCCGTGATGATCGCGGCGAGCCTGCAGCTCCGCGTGGTCCAGGCGACCGACGCGCGGCGCGAGTACCCGTTCGCCGCTTACCTTGGGGTCCGCCTCGCGACGACGGCGCTGGCGCTGCTCGCGATCCTCGCGATCGCGGTCGCGGCCGGCTATCCGCGCGCCACCCTGGCGCTGATCCTGCTGCTCGCGGTCGCCAAGGCCTTCGAAGCGGTGAGCGACGTGGTCTTCGGTCTGCTGCAGCAGCACGAGGATCTCCGGCGGGTCGCACTCTCGATGCTCGGGAAGGGCGTGCTGAGCATCGCCAGCATGGCCCTCGTGCTCTGGCTCGGCGGCAGCCTGGCGCTCGCGACGCTCGCGCTCGCCGCGTCGTGGGGGGCGTGGCTCGTGCTCTTCGACCTGCCGGCGGCGCGGCGCCTGACGGACGTCCGTCCGAGCTTCGACGGGCGCGTGCTCGCGCGCCTCGGCTGCCTGGCGCTGCCGATGGGGGTCGTCGCCGGATTGCAGAGCCTGATGACGAACGTCCCGCGCTACGCGATCGAGAGCCACGCCGGCACGGCGGCGCTCGGCTACTTCGCGGGCATCGCCTACCTGGTCCTCGCCGGCAACCAGGCGGTCATGGCGCTCTGGGCCGCCGCGAGCCCGCGGCTCGCGCAGTTGTTCGCGAGCGACCGCGCCGCCTATCGCCGCCTCGCCCATCGCACCTGGCTCGCCGCGGCCGCCATGGGCGTGCTCACGGTCGCGGGGGCGGCGACGATCGGCGGACCGCTCCTCGCGGCGCTCTACACGCCCGACTACGCCGCGCACCGCGACGTGCTCGTCTGGCTCGCGGTGGTGGCGGCGGTCGGCTACGGGACGAGCGCGCTCTGCACCTGCATCACCGCGGCGCGCCGCTTTCCGGAGCAGCTCGCGGTGACGGCCGTCACGCTCCTCGTCTCATGGGCGGCGAGCCAGCTGCTGGTGCCGCGCTTCGGCCTCACCGGCGCGGCGTGGGCGTTGCTCGCGGCGACCGCCGTGCAGACGGCGTGTCTCGCGGCCGTGTACCGGCGCGCCGCCGCACGGCCACTCACCTGGCGCGAGAGCGCCGCCTCCGAGGGGGTCGCGTGAGCCGGCCTCGCACGCGCACGCTGCTGACGGTCGACACGGTGATCGCGTGGGTCGGCGTCGGCGCGATCTGCCTGCACCTGGCGTACGCGACGGGCACCCTGCACTGGGCGCTCCTGCCGCTCGCGCTCTGCGGCGCCCTCGAAGCGCCGACGTTGGTGCGCTGGCTCCGCGGCCGGGTCGACGCCTTCGACCCGAAGGCGATCGTGACCCTGTTCGTCTTCCACAACACCTTCGTCGCGCCGGTGCTGCACCTCGCGTGGGATTGGTACACGCCGATGCTGCGCGTCCCCGACGATGCCTGGGGATGGTTCGGCCGGCTCGCGCTCGTGAACGCGCTCGGCCTCGCCGGCCTCGAGCTCGCCTACCACCGCACCATCGCGATCACGCGGCCGCTCCGTCCCCTCGTGCGCGTGCGGCCGCAGCGGCTCGCGTTCGCGCTGGCGCTCGGGGCGACGGTCGCGCTGGCGGCGCAGGTGCAGTTGCTGCGCCACTTCGGAGGACCGTCGGGCCTGATCGACGCCTACGAGGTCCGCGGCGTGGAGTTCTCCGGCATGGGCATGCTGCTCATGCTGGCGTGGCCCTTTCCGCTGATCGGGCTGCTCGGCACGCTGATCGTGCTCTCGCGCCGGCCGCGGCAGCACCGGTACGCACGGCTGATCCCGGTCCTGCTCGCGACCTTCGCCGTCGTCCACCTCGGGTGGGCGGGCCTGCACGGCAGCCGTCTCAGCATGCTCGGCGGCATGTTTCTCGCGGCCGGGCTCTGCCACTTCCTGCTGCGGCGCTTCTCGACGCGCGCGGTGATGGTCGGCTGCTCGGCCGCGCTGGTCTTCTGCTTCGTCTACTCCTTCTACAAGGGCGCCGGGCGCGACGGCCTCTCGACCGCGCTCTCCGGCTCGGGCGGCCTCGCGGCGGCGCAACAGCAGACCGGCCGCGACGTCGGTTGGCTGCTGCTCGGTGATCTCGCGCGCGCCGACATCCAGATGGAGGTGCTCTGGACCATGTACGAAGCCAATCCGGAGTATCGGCCGAAGCTCGGCGCCACCTACGTCGGCGCCGCCATCTTCATCCCGCGGCTCGTCTGGCCGACGCGGCCGCGCGGCCCGCAGGAGGCTTACGCCGAGCTCCGTGACGGCACCATCGGCGCCCGCGTCGGCGAGGTGCCGAACAGCCGCGTCTTCGGACTCACCGGCGAGACGCTGCTGAACTTCGGCTGGGCGGGCGTGCCGGTCGTGCACGCGCTCTTCGGCATGCTGATCGGGCTCGTGCGCCGGAACGTCGAAGCGCTGCAACCGGGCGACGCGCGCTTCCTCCTCGTGCCGTTCGCCGTGCTGCTGCTCACTGCCCTCTACCTGCTCGACCTCTCACAAGTCGTCCACATGTTCCTGCAGGACTGCGCGCTGCTCGCCGGCTGCTTCGCGATCGCGCTCTGGCGGCCGGCGCGGCCGGCGGAGGCACCGCGCCGGTTCCGCGTCACCGCCACCGCCACGGTGGGACGGACCGCATGACCGCGACCCCTACCAAGCTCGCGGGAACCGCGAGCGCCAAAAAAATCGCCGTCGCCGCGAACGTCCCGGAGTCGTTCCGGCGGCTCGTGCGTGCGCAGCTCGACGCCGCCCGCGACGCCGGCTTCGAGGTCCATTGCGTCGCCGGGCCGGGCGACTACCTGCACGAGCTCGCGCGCGACGGCTTTCCGATCCACGAGGTGCCCCTCACGCGCATGCTGCGGCCGCAGGACGATCTGCGGGCGCTGATCGCGCTGGTGCGGCTCTTCCGCCGCGAGCGCTTCGCGCTGGTGCACACGCATACCCCGAAGACGGCACTGCTCGGACAGCTGGCGGCGCGGATCGCGCGCGTGCCGCGGATCGTGAACACCGTCCACGGCCTCCTCGGCCACGCCGACGTGCCGTTGCCGCGCCGCCTGGCGCTCGCGGCGATCGACCACGTCACCTGCATGCTCTCGACCGCCGTGCTGTCGCAGAGCAAGGAGGACGTCGAGTGGGCGATCGCGCATCGGCTCTGTCGGCGCGATCGCATTCGCCATCTCGGCCAGGGCATCGACCTCGCGCGCTTCGATCCCGCGCGCGTGCTCGTCGCGGGTCAGGAGCCGCTCCGGCGGCGCCTCGGATTACCGGAAGACCAGTTCGTGATCGCCACGGTCGCGCGCTTCACGCGCGAGAAGGGCTATCCGGAGCTGGTCGCGCTGGCGCGCCGGATCGTCGCCGAGCGAAGCGACGTGCACTTCCTGGTGGTCGGCACGTCGCTCCGCGAGCGCGACGCGGTGGCGATGGATCCGGCAGCGCTCGGGCTCGCCGGCCGTCTCACCATCCTGGCCGACCGCGACGACATGCCCGAGATCTATGCCGCCGCCGACCTGGTAGTGCTGCCGACGTATCGCGAAGGCTTTCCGCGCTCGCTCGTCGAGGCCGGTGCGATGGGGATCCCGGTCGTGTCGAGCCAGATCCGCGGCTGTCGCGAGGCCGTCGCGCACGGCCTGACCGGGCTCCTCGTGCCGCCGGGCGACGTCGACGCGCTCTATGCCGCGGTCGACACCCTCCTCGACGATCCGGGCCGGCGCGCGCGCATGAGCGAGGTCGCGGTGCGCCGGGCGCGCGTCGAGTTCGACGAGCGGAAGGTCTGCGATCGCGTGCTCGGCCTCTATCGCGAGCTGCTCGGCCGGGGGGCGCGGACAGCGGCGCCGCGCGTTCGTGCGACGGCCGGCGCTTTCGGGAACGGACGATGACGCGCCGACTGAAGCGTCTGTGCGACGTCGCCGGCGCGCTCGCGCTGCTGATCGCGACGAGCCCGCTCCTGGCGCTCGCCGCCGCGGCGGTGTGGGCGACGATGGGACGACCCGTCGTGTTCCGCCAGGCGCGCACAGGCCTGCACGGGCGGGTGTTCACGCTGTTGAAGCTCCGCACCATGCGAGCGGCCGATGGCCGGAACGATCTCGCGCACGACGCCGCGCGCCTCACGCCGCTCGGGCGCTGGCTCCGCGCTGCCAGCGTCGACGAGCTGCCGCAGCTCGTGAACGTGCTCCGCGGCGACATGTCGCTGGTTGGCCCGCGGCCGCTCCTCCCGTCGTACCTCGGGCGCTACACCGCCGCGCAGGCACGCCGGCACGAGGTCCCCCCGGGCGTGACCGGCCTCACCCAGGTGAGCGGACGGAACGGCCTTTCGTGGGAGGAGAAGTTCGCGCTCGACGTCTGGTACGTCGACCAGTGGAGCCTCCGCCTCGACGCCTGGATCCTCTGGCGGACGCTCGTGACGGTGGCGCGGCGCGACGGCATCGCGGCCGGCGGCCACGCGACGATGCCCGAGTTCATGGGCAGTCATTCGACGGAGGGCGCGCGCTAGTGGCCGTCCCGCGCACACTCGACTACCGCGGCCTCGCCGTCCGCGAGCCGGACGCGGAGATACGCGCCGCCGCGCTTCCGCTTGATCCGCCAGTCGGCGCGGTGCTCGCGGCCGCCGGCATCGTAGCGGAACGTCGCAACCTCACCCGGACACGCCCGCCAGCCGTGGGTGCCGCTCTGGGTGGTGACGATGCGCTCGCGCCCACGGAGCGTTCCGGGCTGGAGATGCTCGGGGGTGAACGGGAAGAGGCGCGCCGTGAGATCGTGCTCGAGATCGAGCCGCGCGGTGACGGGGAGCAGGCCCTCGTCGATCTTGGCGCGCGCGATCGCGAAGTCGCGGCGGTTCCCGACGTAGGCGAGCGGGGTCGTGAGATGTGCCATCGGCCCCCACGGCTCGCCGTCCTCGGCCTCGACCATGCGGAGATCGGCGCGCGCGTCGAAGCGACGCGTGGTCGGCGGAACGTTGCCGAGCACCATGCCGGCGCCGGCGTACTCGAGCTTCACCGTCTCACTGAGGAGATTGACCAGGCCGACCGGAACGCTATCGAAGATATCGTCGCGGGCGCAGGTCCGGCCATCCGGCCGGCCGGTCGTGAAGCGGGGGACGCGATAGTCGACCCCGTCCATCTCGTCCCAATAGAGACCGTCGGCGCCGAGCTCGCGCATCGCCGTCACGACCTCGCGCATGGCGCGGCCGAAGCCGTTGTCGGTCGTCGGCACCATGCCCCACGAGGGAGAGAACTGCCCGCCCCAGTCGACGCGCTCGGCGTCGCCTCCGAGATCGAGCAACGAGCTGTCGGCGAAGCGCCGCTCAGCGCCCGGCGAGCTGTCACGCTGCGGATCGAAGTAGAGCAGCACCTGCAGCCCCGGCCGGGCATCCTTCAGGCGGCGGACCGCGCGCGCGAGGCGGCGGCGATAGTCGGCGAATTCGTCGCGCAGCACGGCGGTGCCGAAGCCGATGAGCGGCGGGCGCTCCTTCCGGAGCGGATCGACCCAGCCGCCGAACATGGAGGCGATCGCCGTTCGTTGCCGGGCCAGCGCCGCGCGCAGCCGGTCGGTCGGCATTGCCAGGATTGCGTCGGGCGTGAACCACATGAACGAGCCGGGGATGGTGCGATCGACCTGCCAGTCGCGGCGCACGCGATTGATGAAGTCCCAGTAGCTCGGGGTGCGGACGGGATAGAGGCTCCAGACCAGGGTCTGCCGTTCGCCGGGCGCGAGGCAGAGCATATCCGTCCGCATGCCGAGCGTCCCGTCGACCCGATCGACGTCGACGAAGAGCTGCTGGCGGAAGACGTCGTCCTCGGCGACGAGCCCGAGGCCGGCAGCACCGACGGGCGTGAAGATCGTCGGGTTCCAGGGGCTGTAGGCGTCGCTCACGTCCGGGTCGAGACGGCCGCCGAGGTGCGTCCAGATGGTCGCGGTCGGCAGCGCGTGACGAACGCGGAAACCGACGCGCCCGCCGCTGGTGTTGACGATCGTGTCGCGCACCTCGATGCGGTCGGGGAAGCGCTCGACGTGGCGCTCGCGTTCGTGCGGCCCGCCGGTGACGACGGTGTCGACCTCGACCCGCTCGCCCCGCCACGTGACGACGACGCGGTTCGGATCCCACACGACCTCGAGGCGCGGCGCCGCGGGGAGCACGAGTCGCGGCGTCCGCCAGTCGGGCGGCGATGCTGTGGCAACGGCGCCGCCGCCGGCTTCGATCCGCAGCTGCTCGACGACCAGCGGCGTCGCGCCGAGCGTGCCTTCGGGCGCGGCTTCGAAGGCGACCCGCACGGGAACGCCGGGCGCGACGAGATCGGACACGTCGAGCGCGAGCTCGTCACCGCCGCCGGGACCCTGGGGCACGCGCCAGCGGCCGAAGTCGAAGCGCGGCAGACCGTCCGCGCGCTCTGGATCGCCCGCGAGCCGCGCCGTCCGCCGGTCGCGCATGCGACCGACCGCGCGCCCGTTCACGAGGATGCGGAGCAGCGGGTTCGACCCGGCGGGCCGCCAGTAGTCGGCGCGGACGCGGAAGACGAGCCGTGCGGGGCCGCTGACCGAGGGCGCGTCGATCGTCCGCGTCTCGCCGTTCGGAACGCGAAGCGGCGCGGGCGCGTGCCACAGAACCGCCGCCAGCAACAACGCCATCATCACTTCGATGCATTCCACCGCGCCCCGAGCGCGGCAACCACCATTTCACCGAAGCGGGGAGGACGAGCGTGACGACGACGATGACCATATCCATGAGCGAGCCCGACATCGGGCCGGGGGAGCGGGCGGCGGTGCTGGAGGTGCTCGACGGCAAGACGCTGGCCCTCGGCCCCCGTCTCGCCAAGTTCGAGGAGCGGCTCGCGGCCAAGGTCGGCGCGCGCCACGGCGTCGCCGTCAACAGCGGCACGTCGGCGCTCCATCTCTGCCTGCTCGCGGCCGGCGTCGGCGAGGGCGACGTCGTCGTGACCACGCCGTTCAGCTTCGTCGCCTCGGCGAATTGCATTCTCTACGTGCGGGCGCGGCCGGTCTTCGTCGACGTCGACCCGGTGACGCTGACGCTCGACCCCGAGCGCTTCGAGCGCGCCGTCGAGGCGATCGGCC
>CAZWAX010000309.1:0-7334 GCA_964631985.1 uncultured Polyangiaceae bacterium
CGGCGTGAAGGAGCTCGAGGACGTCGCCGGCTGGCCGCACCCGCGCGGCGCGCGCGTCTTCGCCGACGTCATCGCCGCCACCACGTCGACGCACGTGACGCGTCTCCGCCGAGCCGGCGCCGTCCCGGTGGGCCTCACCGCGTCGCCCGAGATGGGCGCCGCGTCCTTCACCGCCTCGCTGCTGCACGGCGTCTGCCGCAATCCCTGGGACCCGACGCGCACGCCGGGCGGCTCGAGCGGCGGATCGGCGGCAGCCGTCGCCTCCGGCCTCGTGCCCTTCGCGACCGGCTCCGACTCGGGCGGCTCGCTCCGCATCCCCGCCGCGTTCACCGGTCTCGTCGGCTTCAAAGGGACGTACGGCCGCGTCCCGCGCGGCCCGAGCTACGTCGGCTTCCCGAACGTCCGGAACTACGGCGTCCTCACCCGCAGCGTCGCCGACACCGCCCGCATCCTCGATTGCGTCGTCGGCGTCGACGAGCACGACCCGCTCTCGCTGCCGCATCCCGGTATGTCCTTCGAGGACGCGCTCGCGCGCACCGACCTCCGCGGCACACGCACGGCCTGGTCGAGCGATCTCGGTTTCGGCGCCTGCGAGCCCGAGGTCGCACGCGTCGTCCGCGCCGCCGCCGACGCGCTCGTCGCCGGCGCAGGCCTCACCGCGACCGACGTCGCCGTCGCGCTCGCCGATCCCGAGGAAGCGTGGCGCGTGCTGATGGCCCCGGACCTCCTCGAGCTCTACGCGCCCTTCCTGCCGGCGCGCGCCGCCGAGGTGAATCCGCTCCTGCAGTTCCTGTTCTCGATCGCCGAGGGACTCGGCATGCGCGACCTGGCGCGCGCGGCGCGCGTCCGCGACGTCGTCGTGCAAGCACTCGCCGCGGTCTTCGACGAGACCGACCTGCTGCTGATGCCGACGACGCCGATCCCCGCCTTCGCCGCCGAGGGCCCACCCCCGACGACGATCGCGGGCCGCGCGGTGGGCCCGCTGCTCACCGTTGCGCAGACCTACGTCTTCAACCTGAGCGGCCACCCTGCCATCTCGGTCCCCGCCGGCCTCGTCGACGGCATCCCCATCGGCCTCCAAATCATCGGCCGCCGCCACGACGACCTGCGCGTCCTCGCCGCCGCGCATCGCTTCGAGCAGCTGCGGCCGTTTCCTCAGCTGCCGTTCGGGAACTAGCGAGCGCGCGGGATGGGGGCGTTGGGCTGCCCACGGACTCTCGTCCGGATGGGCAGCCCAACGCCCCCATCCCCCGCGCCCCGCTGGTTGGCGAACGAAGGCGAGCTGACCGCACGCGTCAGCCACAGCCGTGGCGCGCGAGGCCAAACCTTCGACGCGGGGGGCGCTAGTCGGCGCCCCTTCCCCGCGTTGCCGTTCGGAAGCTAGCGACCGCGGGGGATGAGGGCGCCGGGCTGCCCACGGACTTCGTCCGGATGGGCAGCCCAACGCCCCCATCCCCAGCGCCCCGCTGCTAGGCGAATGCAGCCGAGCTCACGCGTGTGCGCAAGCCAGAGCCGTGGCGCAAGACCAAACCTTCGACGCGGGGGGCGCGGGCAGGAGGCGGGGGGCTGCCCATCCGGACGAAGTCCGTGGGCAGCCGCCCGCCTCGTGCCCGGCGCCGGCCTACGACCGAAGTCAGTCGGCTTTGTCCTTGAGCGTCACCCCATCGTCCTTGGTGAACGGCGTGCTGAACGTCGACCCGAAGCAGATGCCGCCGTCGCGACGACGGAGCTGCACGTCGATGGGTCCGGTGAGCGGACCGAGCGCCGGCAGGCCGAGGTTGTCGCCCCGCCCCTTCACTTGGATCTGCGCCTTCCCGGCCACGCCTTCCTTCAGGCTCATCTTCTCGAGGCCCGACGGCGTGAACTGCTTGTCCTTGTAGTCGAAGCTCTTCGTCTTGCTGACCCAGCACGCCTTGTTCGAGCAGAGGCCGCCCGCCGGCGCCGTCTGGCTCGCGACCAGCGCCCCGTCGTCGTAGATGCAGAGGTCGTAGCCGTCGGTCGTGAGCGGGTCGCCGTACTCCGACTTGCTGGTCGCGGCGCCGGCGCTCCACTTCCAGCTCAGGCGATCCTTGTCGTCGGGCATGCGGTCCTGGAGTTGGAGCTGCGCCTTGCCGCTGAGCGTCGGCGTGCGGCACGGCTCGGGCGTCGGGGCGCACGCTGGGGTCGGGGCGGGACCGCCGACGCCGACGTTCTCGTGCAGGACGACGACGTCGGCGATCTCGTCGGTGAGTGCCAGGTCGATGTCGCCGTCGTTGTCGAAGTCGAGCATGACGGCACACGAGGGATTGGCGGGCGCGGTGAACTCCTCCACCTCGGTGAAGCTTCCGCTGCCGTCGTTTTCGAACATGATCCATTTGCTCGGCGGCCCGAACACGGAAAGGATCCAATCCAGGTCGCCGTCGCCGTCGAGATCGCCGAGGTCGGTCGACGGCGTATGCCCGTCGGAGCCGTAGACGACCGGCGCCGAGAAGTTGCCGGTGCCGTCGTTGAAGAGCACGGCGCCGTTGGCGTCGAACGAGTTGGCCGTCGTGGCGTCGAGGTCGCCGTCACCGTCGAGATCGCCGACGGCCACCACCCACGGATTGCCGCCGGCATCCTGGACGGCGCCGCCGGTGAACGTGCCGTTGCCGTTCCCGAGCAGCGAGCGGATCGTCTCGTCGTTTCGGCCCGCCACCACCAGGTCCATGATGCCGTCGTTGTTCATGTCGGCGGTCTGCAGGCCGTATTCGCCACCGACGCCGCCGTCGAAGAACGTGGGGGCGCCGAAGTTGCCGTTGCCGTCATTCAGCATGAGCGCCAGGTCGCCGGCGTCGACGCGCGCGTCGACGATGTCCCAATCGGCGTCGCCGTCGACGTCGATCACCGCGATGCCGTGCGGAAATTTGTTCGGATCCCCGGGAAATTGGGGACCGAGGTCGATGGTTTGGGACGACCCGTAGGTTCCGTCGCCGTTGCCCTTGAGGACCCACACCTCCTCGTCCGACGCCGCCGAGAAGCAGCCGTCGGTGTCGCCGTCGTTGTCGAAGTCGGCCTGCTCGTTCGGGCTCGACTCGAGGCCGACCGTCTTCGGCGTGAGGAACGCACCGAACGAGCCGGTGCCGTCGGCGGTGCTGAGCGCGACGCGGACGTCGGCACTCACCTCGTTGACGGTTGCGAGGTCGAGGTAGCCGTCGTGGTTCAGGTCGGTCGCTTGCGCGCCGTAGATCCGGGTCTGCGGTCCGCCCGGCCCGCCGGTCCGGTTCGACATCGTGTTCAGGAATGCGAAGTCCATCGAACCCGCTTGCGCCTCCGCCGTGAACTGGAACGCGTAGCCGGCGGTGCGGATCGGCGACGTGTCGGTCGCGACCAGATCGTTCTTGAGATTCACCATCACGATCTCGCCCGCCGAGAACGGCGTACTCGGCGTGAAGGTGACCGTCAGGTTGTCGGGCGAGAGCTGGAACGTGCCCGACTTGGTGCCGGTACCGCGCCCGAAGACGCGGAAGCGCGAGGCATTGAACTGCCCGAGCCCGACCGCGCGATCGAAGGTGACCGCAATGGTCGTGGTCGCGGCGCCCGTGCCGTTGATCGGCGGGTTGGTCCCGGCGACGGTCAATGTGGCCGCCTGCGCGGCGGCCGGCAGCATCGCCAGGGCGACGGCGAGCGCGCTCGCGGCAAAGGCAAAGCGACGGATGGGGGCTGACATGGGGATCTCCTCCTGACGGTGGGACTGCCTGACGGGCGCGGGCTCGTCCGATCAGAGCCCAGGGTCATGCGGGTACCGATGCGCCCTCCGAGTGTCAAGTTGGATCCCATGTCCACCGAAGTCCCGCCATCACGTCTCGAAGCGCGGCGGTTTTTTTCGTGATCCGTGCCGTCAATACTATTGACCGGGCAGGCGAAGGCGAGGAGCGTCCGCCCATGCGAACCCCAACCCCGCTCGTATCCGCACTCGCCCTGGTTCTGGCCTCCCCCATGATCGCCACCGCAGCCCCTCGCGACCTGTCCGGCGACGGCGCCGTCTCCGTCGTCGATGGGGTCGCGGCCCTGCGCGCCGGCGACGACGCCGACGCCCGACGGACCCTGCGCCGCGCCGCGGGTCTCGCGGCTCGGTCGTCCACCCGCGGGGCGCCGCGCGGCATCGGGTCGACCTCGCGCCCCGTCCGCTTCCACCTCGAGACCGCCGTCGCGTTCGAAGGATTTCACCTCGAGGTGTCGTATCCCCTCGCCAAAGGCGGGTTCGTCGGCAGCGCCGACGGCGTCGCCTGCAGCACGAACGGTGGCGGCTTCTTCATCGCCAACGATCGCGACGACGGCACGATGGCGTTGATCGAGGCGAGCGCCTTCGCGCTCAGCTTCCCGATCGACATCACCTGCCTCTTCGAGGAGGCTCCCGGGGAGTCGCTTGCGGCCGCCGACCTCGGCATCACGATCGTCGAGGTCGTCGAGGGCGGCGCGCCCGGCGATCCCGCGGAGCTGCTGGTGACCGTCGGGCTCGAGGGGCCGCCCATCTGCAGCACCGGGCAGGTGCGTGTGACGAGCCGGGCGGGCGGCGTCCTCGATCCGGGGTGGACGGGGCTCTATCATGCGAGCCCGCTGCCGGCGGGAGCCGAGCTGACGCTGCCGGTCGGCTGCGGACCAGCGCCGGAGCTCTGCCCCGCCGACGCGCTCACGTCGACCCCGGTCGGACCGCCGCTCCCGCTCTCGGCGGCAGGCGTCGCCGTCTGCGTCCTCTCGAGCTTTCGCGAGCCCCCGAGCGGCTACTTCGACTGCGGGATCGGCTGCGCGGCACTCCATCTGCCGCTGCTCTCGCGCGTCTTTCTGGTCGGCGACCTCGGGAGTCCCTGCCCACCATGCGTCGGCGATCCCGCCCCGAACGACGGGATCAAGGGCGGCACGTGCAGCGGCGGCACCACGCCGGGAGCGGCGTGCGACGTCGGTGGCACGGTTGCGAGCTTCGATGCCGCCGGTCCGGACTTCGGCCATACGTCGCTCGATTGTCTCCCCACCGGGTCCAGCGTGGGCGAGCTCGACGTCGACCTCGATCCGCTGACCACCGCGACGAGCACGCTCACGGCGAGCGAGACCTGCGTCGACGCGGGCCATCCCGCGGGCAGCTGTCACTGTCCCGGGCAGCGGGCGCCGCACCCCTGTCTCGACGGCGTGTGCCCGGCCTCCGGCGTCTGCGAGGCCGGGCCCATCGACGGCGTCTGCGACGGACAATCGTTCCGCCACTGCCGCTCGGGCACGGGGACCGAGGACTGCGAGGACGTGTTCCCGGGTGCCGGCAGCTGCGTCGACCAGCCGCGTCCGTGCTTCGGGTCCATCATCGAGCGCAGCGGCACCTGCGGCGTGCCCGAGGCGACCATGGTCTCCACCTTCTGCCTCCCGCCGACGCGGAGCGCAGCGGTCAACGTCACGATGGGGCTTCCCGGACCCGCCGCGCTCGCGCTGCCGATCCATCTGAGCGCCGCGCCGCGCCCGATCCTGCCAGCCTGCAGTGATGAGCCCGCGAGCGGCTGCCGCGCGCTCGCCCCCGATCACCAATCGATCCTGCTGCTGAAGGATCACCCGCGCGGCGACGACGAGCTCGCGTGGCGCTGGCTCGGCGGCGAGGCGACCGCGACGAGCGACTTCGGCCGACCCGACCTCGACACCGACGTCGGCGTCTGCGTCTACACACCGGCCGCATCGGGCGCGGCGCTCGCCTTCGCCGCCTGCGCTCCTGCCGGATCGCTCTGCGGCGTCGAGCCGTGCTGGCAGCCGACGGCGAAGGGCGGCTTCGTCTACCGCGACCCGACCGCCACCAACGCGGGCCTCACACGCATCGAGCTCACCCCCGGCCCCGAGGGCAAGTCGCGCATCATCGTCAAAGGCCGAGGACCGAACTTGCCGCTGCCCGCGCTCCCGCTCGGCGGCACACCGCTCGTGCAGGTGCAGGCGAGCAACGGCAACTGCTGGGAGGCGACGTTCGGGGAGGACGACCTGATGCGCAACGACGGCAAACGAGTGCGGGCGATCACGCGGCGCTAGAGTCGCCGCGGACGAGTTCGCCGCGCGCGCGGTGATGGTCTGTTCTGCTGCGGCGTCCGCGCCCATCTGCCCACAGCACGAACTGACCCACGACCGAGCCGCGGCCCGACCTTGACTATGGACGGCGCCCCGCGAACTCTCCGGCCCGAGGAGGAGTCACTGCATGCTGCGAGGCAGCTGTCTCTGTGGAGCCGTGCACTACGAGGTCGCCGGCGAGCTGGAGGAGATCCACCACTGTCATTGCTCGCGCTGCCGGAAGGCGCACGGGGCGGCGTTTTCCACCTTCGGCCGGCTCGCCGACGCGCAGCTGACGATCACGGCCGGCGCCGACCTGATTCGCCGCTACCGCTCGTCGCCGCCGGTCGAGCGCTCGTTCTGCAGCGTCTGCGGATCGAACCTGACGTTTCGCTTCGATCCGTTCCCGGACGCGGTCTGGCTCGCGATCGGCTCGCTCGACGACGACCCGGGCGCGCGGCCGAGCGCGCACATCTTCGCGGGCTCGATTGCGCCGTGGCACCAGATCACCGACGAGCTTCCCGCCTTTGAAAAATACCCGCCGCAGGAGGAGTGAGCGGGCCGGACCGCACCGGCCCGCCGCGGCTCCCCCGCCGCTACTTCGCTTCGCCCTTCTTCATCACCTCGACGTCGATCGTGATCGCGATCTCGTCGCCGACCAGCACGCCGCCGCCGTCGAGCGTCTTGTTGAAGACGATCCCGTAGTCGCGCCGGTTGATCTTGGTGGCGGCGGACGCGCCGATCCGGGTATTGCCCCAGGGGTCTTTGGTCGGCGGCGTGACGTTGCTCACGTCGAGCACGACCGGCTTGGTGACGCCGTGCAGGGTGAGGTCGCCGGTGAGCTTCCAGCCCTCGCCGGCCTTCTCGACCTTGGTCGACTTGAACGTGAGGGTCGGGAACTTGGCGGTGTCGAGGAAGTCGGGGCTTCGCAGGTGCTCGTCGCGCTTTTCGTTCCGGGTTTCGATCGAGGCGGTCTCGATCGTGGCCTCGACGACGGCGGCGGTCGGGTTCGCGACGTCGCCCGTCGCCGTGCCGGCGAGCTTGGTGAACTCGCCGCGCACGTTGCTGATCATCATGTGGCGGACCGAGAACTGCACGCTCGAGTGGGCGGCGTCGATTTCGTACGTGTCGGCGGCGCGAGCACCGACCGGAGCGAGCAACCCCAATGCGACGACGGCGGTGACGGCTATGGCTCGAAGCATCATGCGCAGACCCTCCTCTACGGGAACGAGATCGCGCGCTTCTAGCCCGAACCGCTGGGGGAGTCAGCCCCGCCCGAACGCCGGCGCACCGGCGCCGCCGTCGAT
>CAZWAX010000310.1:0-7298 GCA_964631985.1 uncultured Polyangiaceae bacterium
GGCACGTACCTCGGGACGGCGTATCTGTTGGTGAAGGGCGAGCTTCCGAAACCGTCACACCTGCAGGCCTTCGACTCGAACATCCGTCATCACACCATCATCCACGAGAACATCAAGAAATTCATCGACGGCTTCCACTACGACGCCCACCCGATGGGTATTCTCGTCGGCACCGTCGGTGCGCTCTCCACGTTCTATCCGGACGCGAAGCGCATCTTCGATCCCGAGTCGCGACGGATCCAGACGCACCGGCTGATCGCCAAGATGCCGACGATCGCCGCGTTCGCCTACCGGCACTCGATCGGCATGCCGTACGCGTATCCCGACAACGACCTCAGCTACACCGGCAATTTCTTGAACATGCTGCTCAAGATGACCGAGCTGAAATACAAGCCGAACCCGGCGCTCGAGCGTGCGATCGACGTATTGTTCATCCTGCACGCCGATCACGAGCAGAACTGCTCGACGAGCGCGATGCGCGGTGTGGGCAGCTCGCAGGTCGATCCCTATTCGGCGATCGCCGCCGCCACCGCGGCGCTCTACGGGCCGCTGCACGGCGGCGCCAACGAAGCGGTCATCCGCATGCTCATGGAGATCGGGTCGAAGGACAAAGTGCCGGAGTACATCAAGCGCGTGAAGACGGGCGAGATCCGCCTCATGGGCTTCGGGCACCGCATCTACAAGAACTACGATCCGCGCGCGAAGATCGTTCGCGAGGTCGCCAACGAAGTCTTCGAGGTCACCGGACCGAATCCGCTGCTCGCGATCGCCCAGGAGCTCGAGCGCATCGCGCTCGCCGACGACTACTTCATCTCCAAGAAGCTCTACCCGAACGTCGACTTCTACTCGGGCATCATCTACCAGGCGATGGGATTTCCGATGGACATGTTTCCCGTGCTGTTCGCGATTCCGCGGACGTCGGGATGGCTGGCGCAGTGGATCGAGATGTTGCAGGACGACGATCAGAAGATCGCACGGCCACGGCAGATCTATCTCGGGCCGGAAGAGCGCGACTACGTACCGGTGGCGGAGCGGTCCGAGTAGCGCCCGTTACTTGATGATGAAATACGCGACGGCGACGATCAGTGCGCCGCCAGCGATTCCAAGCGCGACGAAGAGGCCATCCATGCGATCTGTATCTACACCTCTCGCCTCGTCGGGCAAGCTTTTTCGCACATGAATGACCTCGCATTCAGGCCCGCGTGGCAGCTGGCGGAAGACGTCCGCAACGGTGAGCTTTCGCCGACGGCACTCGTGCAGGCGTGCCTGGATCGCATCGATGCATTGAATCCCACGCTAAACGCGTTCGTGGCCTTGCGCCGCGAGGAGGCACTGGAGGAGGCTGCCGCGTTGCAGCGAGCGATCGTCGCCGGAAAACGCCTGGGGCCTCTTGCAGGACTGCCCGTCGGCGTGAAGGACCTCGAGGACGTGGCGGGCCTCCCGACGACGTACGGGTCGGTCCCGTTCAAGGACTATCGGCCGGCGAACGACTCGGTCCAGGTGACGCGTCTGAAGGCGGCGGGCGCCATCATCCTCGGCAAGACCAACACGCCGGAGTTCGGCTACACCGGGCTCACCAAGAATCGCCTGTTTGGCGTCACGCGCAATCCGTGGAACCTCGAGCGCACGCCGGGCGGCTCGAGCGGCGGCTCGTCGGCGGCGCTGGCGTCCGGCATGGTACCGCTCGTGACGGCGTCCGACGGTGGCGGCTCGATTCGCATCCCCGCGTGCTATGTCGGCGCCTTCGGCATGAAGCCGACCTTCGGACGCGTGCCGGTCGGACCGCTGATCGCCGAGCGACCGATGCTCTCGTGGATCGACACGGTCTGCTACGGACCGCTGACGCGCACCGTGCGCGACGCCGCGCTCTTTCTCGACGTCGTCGCGGGGCCCGATCCGTCCGATCCCGAGACGCTGCCGCCTCCGGGTTGCTCGTACGTCGAGACGCTCGAGGCGTTGCCGCCCAAGCTCCGGATCGCCGTCAGTCCCGGGCTCGGCTACGCGCGCGTGCAGCACGACGTGTGGCGCGAGGTCGAGGCGGCGATCGACGTCTTCCGGACGCTCGGGCACGAGGTCGAGACGATCGACGACGTCTTCCCCGAGCTCGGCGTCGAGTGGGCGCTGGTCTCGGCGGCGGAGAACTACGCACTGCTCGCCGATCGCGTCGAACCCCATCGCGAGCTCTGGGGCCGGGCGTTCTACGAGGGCTTGCAGCAGGGAAAGACGATCACGCCCGAGTTCATCGGCAAGGCGCAGCGGAAGCGCGCGGCGTTGCAGGCGCGCATCGCCGAAGTTTTTTCGCGCTACGCACTGCTGCTCACGCCGACGTTGCCGACGGAGGCGTTCGCCGCCGCCGGCCCGTTTCCGGACGCGATCGACGGCACGCCGATCACGTCGGCGCTCGGGGCCGTCGCGTTCACGTACCCGTTCAACTTCTCGGGCCATCCGGCTGCGAGCGTCCGGGCGGGGTTCACCGACGCCGGCCTGCCTGCGGGACTACAGATCGTCGCGCCGCGCTTCCGCGACGACCTCGTGCTGCAAGCGGCGTACGCCTACGAGCAGGTGCGCCCCTGGAACGATCGCTGGCCCGAGCTGGTGTCGTCGCCGAAGGCGCGCGAGATTCGAAAGTGACGGCGCCGCGTCAGTTCAACATCGGTCCGGTCACCGTCACGCCGAACCTCGTGCTTGCCCCGATGTCGGGCATCACCGACTCCGTGTATCGCTCGCTCGTGAAAGAGCGGAACCCCGGCGCCGTCGGCCTCGTGGTGACCGAGCTCATCAGCATCGAGGCGCTCACCCGGCAGAACCAGCGTACCCAGACCATGTTGCGGTTCCGGGCCCTCGAGCACCCGATCTCGATCCAGCTCTTCGGCGCCGACCCGGCACGCATGGCGGAGTCGGCACGCATGGTCCAGGATCTCGGCGCCGACGTCGTCGACGTCAACTGCGGATGTCCCGCGCCGAAGGTGACCAAGCGCGGCGGCGGTGCGGAGCTGATGCACCGTCCCACGGTGCTGCAGGAGATCTTGCAGGCGTTGCGGCGCGTGCTCACCGTTCCGTTCACGGTGAAGCTGCGCGCGGGCTGGGACGACGCGTCGCGGAACGCCGTGGAGGTGGCGCGCATGGCGGAAGGCGAGGGCGTCCAGGCCATCGCCGTCCACGGTCGGACCCGGGCACAGCTCTATGCGGGGGAGCCGGACTGGGAGCTCGTCGCGCGCGTGAAACAGGCCGTGCGTGTCCCCGTGATCGGCAGCGGCGACATCACGACCGCCGCGGGCGGGCTCGCACGTCTCGCCGAAAGCGGCGTCGACGGCATCATGGTCGGCCGCGCCACGTTGGCGCACCCGTGGATTTTTCGCGAGATCGAGGCGCTCCAGCGCGGGCAATCGATTCCCGCGCCCACGCCCGCCGAACGCTTTCAGGCAGTCGACGAGCTGATCGCGCGACTGGAAGAAGAGCTGCCCCCGGGGGCGGCGCTTGGTCGCTCACGCGGGCTCGCCTGTCGGATGGTGAAGCATCTGCGCGGCGGCGCCGAGCTGCGGGCGGCGCTCGCGCACGCCCCCACCACGACGGCGATGCGTGAGCTCTTGGCGGCCGCCGGAACCCTTGTGTACGAATCGGCAGCGTAGTGTAATCCGCGCGCACGCCGTCACCGCGACTCGGGCGCGGGGCGACCGTTCAGGCACCTTGTTGTCCCCACACACGGTGCAATCGGGCACCGTCAATTCGCAAGGAGGTTCGAGCATGCGCACAGCGTTGCTGAGCATCGTCGGGGCAGGCGTCCTGCTCTTGGCGGGTCAGACGTCGACTTTCGCGAGCGACGTCAACTGCGGCATCGTGATGAAGTCGGTGAAGATGGGCCGTTCCGTCCAGGACATCGCCGACACGATGATGATCTCGCCGGCCGACGTGGAGAAGTGCAAGGCGGCGGCCGAGGCGGCTCCCAAGGAAGGCCAGCCGGCCAACAGCGAGAAGCCGGTCGCCGAAAAGAAGCCGGACGGCGGCGCGATGCACTGAAGCGGCGGCCTGCCGCAATCCGGAGCGCGCGATGCGCTCCGACGTGACAATGGCGCGCCGCGGGAATCCCACCCCGCGGCGCGTCGTCGTTTCAGGAGCTCAGCATGTGCGCGATGCGGTGCTCGATGGTGCGTTGATGCACCTGAGCTCGCAAGCGCGCGAACAGCTCGGTCTTGTTGATGGGCTTGGTCAGGAACTCGCTGACCCCGAGACGCATGCCGACGACGCGCGTCTCCATGTCGTCCTTGGCGGTGAGGAGGATGACCGGAATGCCCCGGGTGCGTTCGTCCTGGCGGAGCGCCTCGCACACTTGGAACCCGTCCATGTCCGGCATCATGACGTCCAGCAGGATCACATCGACCGGGTGGGCCGCTACGACCGCTAGCGCTTCGCGGCCACCGTGGGCGCAGTGCACCACGAAGCCTTCCTTCGTCAGCAGGCGATTGAGGATGTCGACCGCGTTCCGGTCGTCGTCCACCACCAGCACGTTCCCCTCATGCTTCGCTTCCATCTCCGCTCTCCCCTACAGTAGATAGCTCTGCTGTGCGCCGGCCTGATACGGCGCGCCCGGCTTCCGGCGTCGGAGCTTCGCCACCAACGTCGTCCGCTTGAGCCCCAGCAGTCGTGCCGCCGCCTGTTTGTTGCCCTTGGTGCGGCGGAGGGCCTCCTCGATCAAGCGATTCTCGAACTCCTCGACCGCGCTGTTGAGATCCAGCCCATTCTCCGACAGCGACGGCTTCGGAATGCGCTTCTCCGAGATGAACGACCGGATGTTGGTCGGCAGATTCTCGACGCGGATCCAGCCGTCCTCGGAGAGGATCACCATGCGCTCGACGAGATTCTCGAGCTCGCGGACGTTGCCCGGCCAATCGTACTCCCAGAGATGCACCATGCTGTCGTCGGTGATCTGCGCCGGGTGGTCGGGCCGCTTGCGATTGTGCTTCTCGAGAAAGTGGGCGATCAGCAGCGGGATGTCCGAGCGGCGCTCGCGCAGCGGCGGCATCACGATCGGAATCACCTGCAGGCGGTAGAAGAGGTCCTCGCGAAACGTGCCGCGGTCGACCTCTTGCTGGAGATCCTTGTTGGTGGCGGCGAGCACGCGGACGTCGACCTTGAGCGTACGGTCGGCACCGACCGGGCGGACCTCGCGGTCCTGGAGCACGCGCAGCAGCTTGACCTGCAAGCGCGGGCTCATTTCGCCGACCTCGTCGAGGAAGATCGTGCCGCCGTTGGCGAGCTGGAACATGCCGGCGCGCGCACCGATGGCGCCCGTGAACGCGCCGCGCTCGTGACCGAAAATCTCCGACTCGAGCAGCTCCGCCGGAATGGCGCCGCAGTTCACCGGAATGAACGGCTTGTCGGCGCGCGGCGACAGCTGATGCGTGGCGCGGGCCACGAGCTCCTTGCCGGTTCCACTCTCCCCCATGACGAGGACCGTCGCATCGGTCGCCGTCACTTTTCTGATGAGGGCGTGGATCTTCTGTATCAGTGGATGCTGTCCGATCAGGAACGGGAATTGATCCATACGCGCTCGTTCTCCGATGAGTCTGAGAAATTTGTGGCGTGCGTGAAAAACGTAACAGTGGTGTGTCGGGTGAACAAGACAGAATCTTTAGGAAGACAGCTATGAAAGACGCGTCGATGGCTGCGTTCGCATGTCATCGCGCCTGCGTGATGCGTGATCGACCGTCCGTGTGGTGTCGGCAAGTTGACATCAGTGCGTGAGTGCGATGATTGAGCGCCCCACGCCGCAAGCCGCCACTCGCAACGAGGGCTCGCACGGCGAACGGGAGGAGGTTGCATGACGGTGGCTGCGAAAGGGAAGGGCTCGAGGCCCGATGGACGACGGGCGCGCGAGCTCCGGCCGGTGGAGATCACGCCGAACTACCTGCGACACGCGGAGGGCTCGGCGCTGATCGCGTTCGGCGCGACCCGCGTGCTCTGCGCGGCGTCGGTGCAGGAGGGCGTTCCGCCGTTTCTACGCAACACCGGACGCGGGTGGGTCACCGCCGAGTACGGCATGTTGCCGCGCTCGACCCATACGCGCTCCGACCGCGAGGCGGCGC
The DNA here is from genome assembly GCA_964631985.1 of uncultured Polyangiaceae bacterium. Classification (GTDB taxonomy): domain Bacteria; phylum Desulfobacterota; class Binatia; order UTPRO1; family UTPRO1; genus UTPRO1. The sequence continues at coordinate 6,084 of CAZWAX010000310.1, forward strand.
GCGGCAAGATCGGCGGCCGCACCCAGGAGATCCAACGGCTGATCGGTCGCAGCCTCCGCGCCGTGACCGACATGGCGGCGCTCGGTGAGCGCACCATCTGGATCGACTGCGACGTCATCGAAGCCGACGGCGGCACGCGGACCGCGTCGATCACGGGAGCGTACATCGCGCTCGCGCTCGCCATCCGGAAGCTGCAGGCAAGCGGCGTCCTTACGGCCTCGCCGCTGCTCGACCACGTCGCGGCGATCAGCGTCGGTCTGGTCGACAAGAAGCTCTGTCTCGATCTCGCGTACGAGGAAGACAGCAAGGCCGAGGTCGACATGAACATCGTCATGACGGGGAAGGGCAAGTTCATCGAGGTCCAGGGCACGGCCGAGGGTAAGCCGTTCACGGCGACGCAGCTCGAGGCGATGACGGCGCTCGCCACCGAGGGCATCGGGACGTTGGTGACGCTGCAGAAGAAAGTGCTCGCCGAGACGATGGGTGCCTGAGGCGCGGGGCTGGCCGCCGCGGCTCGTGTTCGCGACGACCAACCGCGGGAAGCTCCGCGAGATCGCCGCGATCCTCGCCGCCTGGGGCGTCACGGTCGTCGGCATCGACGACGTGGCGCCCGGCTGGCACGTCGTCGAGGACGGAGACACCTTCGCCGCCAACGCCCGCCTCAAGGCACGGGACCTCGCCGGACGATGTCGCCTGCCCGTGCTCGGTGACGATTCCGGGCTCGAGGTCGACGCGCTCGGTGGCCGACCCGGCGTCCGCTCGGCCCGCTATGCCGGCGAGCACGCGACCGACGCCGAGAACACCGCGCTGCTGCTCCACGAGCTTCGCGACGTCCCCGACGACGCGCGCGGCGCCGCGTTTCGTTGCGCGCTCGCGCTCGCCTGGCCCGATGGCAAGGTGGTCGAAGCCGAGGGCCGGTGCGCAGGACGGATCGCCCGAGAGCCACGCGGCACGGGCGGTTTCGGCTACGACCCCGTCTTCGTCGATCCGGCGAGCGGGCACACCTTCGCCGAGCTGCCGGCCGAGGCGAAGAACGCGTTCAGCCATCGCCGGCGCGCGCTCGACGCGCTCCACGGGGTTCTCGGCGCGCGGACGCGCGCTTGAAAGGCCGGGATCGCGATGGTACTCCCGGCCTTCCCACAGAAAGATCAATGCGAGACGGCGCGGGATGTGCGAGTTCTAGACGGGGCGTGGCGCAGCCTGGTAGCGCACCTG
>CAZWAX010000311.1:0-7281 GCA_964631985.1 uncultured Polyangiaceae bacterium
GATCCGGATGCTCAATCGACTCTGCATCGGGACCTGTGCAGAGGTTCCCTAGCGGCTCGTCGCGCGAACTGCTCCTGCCCTTTGGCGAAGCGCAGCGACCATGCCGTGGAGCTGGAGCTGGATCCGTCGAGCTAGCCGCTCACCGTGCTGAGTTGAACTCTGCCCAAAACTTCGTCGCTTCCGCTTCTTCATTCCCATGACACGCTCCTATCGCACTGTCGTGCGACTCGGGGTGTCTTCGAAACCGAGGCAACCTCAGACCTCACTGATCCGGTTTCGGCGGATCATGCGAAGCGAGGGCTGCGAGCAAGGCGTCGGTACGCGGCGATGGGGGACGCGGTTTGACCTGCTCCATGCCGGGACCGAGCGCCGCTCGGACGCCGCGCTCGACAGCGGCCCGAAACCGTCGCGGCACCGCGGCGACGGTTCGCACGAATCCCTCGATCGGCTGATGCTCGGGATAGTGGTAGGCAAGGCTGAAACCAAAGCCTTCCCACGCCGACGCTTGGAGATCTGCGGGTATGACTCCGATGCGTTCGGCGAGCAGCGGCATGTCGGCTTCGTGCTTGTAGTAGAGCAAATGCCCGAGGGCCTGCGCTCCAAGTGCCCGCGCCTGCGCAGTGAACCGGGGGCGTTCGGCGGCCCCCGCACCGAGCATGCGCGTCGTACCCATCATGCCGATCAACCCGAGCAACGGTAGCATCGCCCACCGCAGCCGCGTCGGGAGCCGTGCCGTCGCGATCGCCAGGACGGCCATCACGGGAGGCAGAAACGGCACTAGCAGTCGGAAGGACAGAAATGGCACCAACTCGTGCTCGAGAAACACCTGATCGCTGACGGCGAGGATCAAGACGAACGTCGGAAACAACGCGAGCAGCGGTAGCTCCGGACACGACCGGACGCAGGTCCGCAGGCGCATGACCAGACTCCCCGTACGCCGCCAGGCACTCATGAGGCACGCCCAGAAGACCGCCCCCCAACTCGCGACGTAGAGTGCGAAATACACATGGGCCAGGAACAGGCGCCGTGGCGCACCGCCGGTCACCGACGCGGGGATTTCCGGGAATCGCAGGCCGAGCGGGATGCCGGTAAGCACGAGGTAGCGCAGGCTCTCCAGGGCCGTGGAGCACGAGTGCCCGCCAGCGTGGAATGTTCGCACCACCACGTCGAGCCCGCGACCGCCTGATACGAGGTTGGTGAATACCCAAGGGGCGAATCCCACCAGGAAGCCGCCGGCAAGCGCGGGCCAGCGGCGCAGTGGCAACGCGCCGCCGACCACACCGACGCCGACACATACGAGGAACGGCAGGAAGCTGACGTAGGTGAACCACGTCCCGAACCCCGCGACGGCGGCCCAGGCGACGAGCGCGCCCGTCGAGCGCCGCGTGCCATACAGCCAGCGATAAGCGAGCAGCAGTTGGACACCGGCGAGGGTGACTACCTCGGCGTGCGACCCCATCGCGATCAGGTTGTAGGTGACGAAGAGTGGCGGCGCGAAGACGAAGAGGAACGCGAAGATGTGGGCTGCTCGGCGTCCCCACCAGCGATCGAGCAGCAGCGTCCACGTGACCAACCCGACGGTGCTCCACGCCAGCGCAATGAGCTTCAGCCAGGCTAGGCTCGGTCCCATGAGAGCAACGAAGGGAGCTGCCAGCACCGAAATCACTAGGCTGCCGCCGGCATAAGGATCGGCCTGCAGATCGAGTAGCGGCCACGGCCAACGGTGCCAGAGCGCCTCGCCGATGAGCAGCCGATAAGCCTCTTCCCAGTAGAAGAGGCCGTTGAAGCCCCACCACAAGACCGTGATGCGATGCATGCAGAAGGCGAGAGCCCACAGCGCCAGGGCACGCCATCCGAGCCGTTCGTGCACACGGGAGAGTTGGCAGGAAGCCCGGGGTCTCGCAACGGGCCTCGGGCAACGAGGCGGTAGCGTCTCAGTTTGCGCTGAGACACTACCAACGAGGCAGGCTAGCCCAGCGCAACGTTCAAGAATCGTGAAGTCGGTCGCGAGGGTCAATTACGCGTGTCGGTCACGTCCCGCGCGCAATCGGTCCCGATCCCAAGCCCCCAATGCTCCGCGATCATCGGTGCTCGCCCTTTGTGCGATCGCCCATCGAAGGGGTTCCGGGTCGTTCCCACACGAGGTGGTACGTCAAGTTGGCTTCGGGCACCGCTTTTGTGAAGTCCTTGTACTCCGGGAAGCGCGCCGGATGCGTGAACCACGGGAAGTCGCGACGGACGACCACGTAGCGGAGCCGTGATGGGCTGTATGCGTGCATCAGCGCGGGATCGGGCGGGAAGCCTGCCAGTTCGCGGTCATATCGACCGAACATGTCGCTGTAGAGCTTGCCGTCGGAGTAGAGGCCGATGAGGGGGTTACCGATGAAGTGAACTTCGTCGGGATGTGCGCGCGCGAAGGCGTAGCCTTGTTCCTGGGGATTACTTCGCCAGTCACGAAGCTGGTCCACGGCGGTGCGCAGCGCGACGTACCGGTCGGTGCTGCCCAGCTCGACTACGACCGCGAGGCTCATGATCAGCGCGAGCGTGAGTTTCGCTGCGTCGCGAACCCGCGGTTGGATCGAGGCCGTAGTCTGGGCCACACCCAGCACGGCAGCGCCGGTCAAGAAGTAGGTGCAGAACGCATACACGTTCTGTTCGCCGCCGATCTTGGCGCCGGCCATCGCGCCGGTCGGAACCATGAAGAGGGCCACCCACGCGAGGCAGGTCCAGGGCTGCGAACGGAGCCATTCGCGAAAGGACGAACGTCTCCGCCAGTTCGCCACTCCGACCGCCAATACCAGGGCACCCGCCACACTGGCCGTCCCCATGAGGCGGGTGAGCGAACGCTGGAGGTCGGTCAGGCGGCTCTCGCCGCTTAGGCTGCCTTTCCACGGATGGCCACCTGGAACCTGGAACATGTTGAACCAGATGCCGTCGAAGCCGAACCACAGCACGAACAAGAGCGACACGGCGATCCCCGTGGCCCCGATGACGACCGTAAAGCGTAACGCGGTACGCCAGTCGTTCAGCAGCCAGACGTACAGCGGCAGCGCCACGACGATGGGCGCGCCGGTCTGCTTCGACCAGACCGCAAGAACGGCGAACAGAGCAGCCACAACCATCTGCGGGGTAGTGAGATTGGTGCGTCGGCGCAGCACGAGGGCACAGGCGAAGCCCGCGAAGGCCAGCGCGGGACCATCCGCCATGATGTACCAGGTCACCCAGCTCAGGGCCCGGTCGAAGGTACAGAAAAGCCCGAAGCACACCACGGCCACTGCTGCGATCAGGTGCGACCGCTGCTCGGAGCTCGTGAACGCCAGGTAGACGAAGGGCGCGAGTATGAACAGGAAGCTCAGCAGAATGCCGATCCAGATTGCTCCGCTCGGTGAAGTGGCGAGCGCAGCGGGAGTGTAGGCCACCACGAACATCGGGCCGTACATGAAATCGAGAAGGGGGCCGTCGTTCACGCCCGGCATGATGTTGTAGCCCTTCATCAGCGCAATCGCGTTGGCGACGCGGCTGGCGTTCATCTCCACGTTGGGGCCGTTCGCGAGCCGTTTCAGAAGGTGAATCAGGAGCGCCCCGGCGGCCATCGGCACCAGCAGGGCAAGCAGACGGTCGAGGCGTCGCTCGATGCTCCAGCGTGACGCCGTCCACATGCCGAGGAGGCTGGCGCCCGACATCAACAGCCACTCCACGATACGTAGCGTCATGAAAGTGCGGATGACACGAGCGTGGATGGGCTACCACTGACCGTTGCGCCCGACGCTAGGGGCTTGCGCTTCAGCACACGGTAGCCGCCGATGGTCTGCTGGAGCTCGAAGTGCGTGTCGATGTATTCGGCGAGCTCCGGGAAGTGGCGACGCACGTTTGCCGAAGACGCGTCGGCGCGATCGATCACGAGCATTGCACCGCGTTCGCCGTCGAGCTGGTCGACGATCGACACGGTGCCTTCCGGCGCCGCCTGCGCGCCGCGCATCAGTCCCCAACCCGTGAGGAAGAGAAGGAACTGGTAGTCAGGAAGCACGTGCGAGCGTTGGCTCGCGAACAAAATCATTGCCTCGTTGGTCATCGGCAGCAGTCGAGTTTCCCGCGTCGTGCTTCGCTGAAGATAGTCGACCAGCTGCTCGAACTCGCTGATGTGTAAGGCTCGATGCAGGTCGGGTTCAAGCGCGATCCCTTCGGCCACATGGAGTTGGACAGGAATGCGATTCGTGCTGCCGGACAACGCCGACGCCGTCGTTGTTAGCACCGTTCCTGTCATCCAGGCCGGCACGACGAGAACCAGGGCGAAGCCCACCATACGTCGGGGCTGGGAGAGCGTTGGGCCAAGCGCTGCACGGTGCCAGTTCCACAGCGCGTATCCGAGCAGCGGCGTGATCGCCCCCTGGACGAGGAACACGTTGTAGCTGGCCGACGGGAAGATCATGAACGCGAAGCTCTGCACGAAGAGGATCGTCACTACCAGTAGTGCGGTCGTGTTTCGTGCTTCATCATCGTTGGACCGTCGCAGGATTTCGGGTGCGGCACGCACCACGGCCGCCAAGCTGAGAACGAATAGCTGTATGCCGCCGAAGGTGTCGAGCGCGCCGGCCCAGAAGGCCGGGCTCCACGTAGCGAAGCCGGCGGACCCCAGTTTCAACCAGGCCGCGAGCAGCGCAACCCCGGCAACGCCGCCGGCAACTGCAGCTGCAAGATGACGGCGTCCCGCGACCAGCATCCCTGCGGTGCATGCCGCTCCCACGGCCAGCACGGTGTACGACAACGCGCGCGGCGGGGGCGTGACTGCCGAGTAGTAGTTTTGGTACCAGGTCGGCAAGACGAACATGTCGTACAGAAGTTTGCCGAGGGCTCCCCAGTACGCGTACATGCCTACGACGAGGGTGGGGAAGACGAGCAGCCCCGCGCCGAAGGGCAGGCCGACGCGGACGACCAGACGGGTCAAGTCCGGGGCCTCACCGCGGCGCAGCGCGCCAAGCGCGACCACTGCGAGCAAGGCGTGCATCGGCGCGAAATGGATTACGTAGTCCTGCCAGTTGAGGTACTGCAGGAACGGAAGCACGCTGACGCCCGCCGCGAGCCCAGCCACTCCGATCGTCGCCAGCCCCAGTGCCGTGCGGGAAACGTCACGGCGCGTGTCCCTCAAGGCTGCCGCGGCCCAGATCGCCAGCGCCAGCACGTAAAGGTTCATGATCCCGAGGGTCTGCTTGAAGAGGATCGCGAAACCGGCCACGAGCCCGGCCACGAAATAGCCCCTGCGACTGTCGCGCCGCAACGCCTCCAGCAGCGCGAGGCACGAGACCATGCAGATCGGAATCGAGTACACGTTGCCGTACGGCACGTTTAGGTTCCAGCTGATCCTTCCGCAGTAGATCAGAGACAGGAACGCTGCGGTCACCGCGAATGGAAGAGGAAGGATGGTGCGCGCCAGCAGGAAGGCGGCGACCACTGTGCCGGCCCGTACCGCGGCCAACACGTATCGCACGGCCATGATCCTGTTGTCGCCGACGAAGAGAGCTGCCGCCGTGACTGCATACAGGCCCGGGCCGTAGACGTCGCTGTTGTCGCGATGCGGGATCTGGCCGTTGACCAGGCCGCGACTCAACTCCAGGATGTGGCCTTCGTCTCTCAGCTCGAGAAAGCGTGTGGAGGTGATCGCGAAGACGCCGAACGCCACCGCGAAAAGGGCAGTCGCGATCAAGGCGTCGCGCATCCCGATCCGGGCCGTGCTTTGATGGAGTGGCAAGATCTGTCTCCGACCGACCAACCGGTTTGCGTCTGTCACTGGATCCGCTGCTTGATGGCGAGGAAGGGTCGTTCGATAAAGCGGTAGGTCAGCGTGGAGACGATCACGCACAATCCGCATAGCGCAGCCGCGGCGCCCAGCGTGGCGGGATCCCAACCGGGCCCCTCGGGCGAATGGATGCGGCGGAACGCGTCGATTCCGAACTTGAAGATCGGGTAGTGCCATAGGTAGATCGAGTACGACAGCACCCCAAGACGGAGCGTGACGCGGTTTGAAAGCAGTCCCTTCATTCGGAGAGGCGCGAGCAACGTTAGAAGGATAATCACCGCCCAGAGGCCGCCATCGACCAGGTGCCACGCGTGCGCGGGGGCTCCGCCTTCCACTCCCCAGAATCCCCGAAAAGCCGCCCAGCGGAGCACATAGCCGAGGACCACGATCGTCAAGAACAGCGTGAGATCGGCACCGCCGTTGCGCAACACCGCTGAGCGCACCATCCAGTGATGGATGCGGTCCCCGTAGCGCAGATATACCCATGCCGCGGCGATACCGATCAGAAACAACGGTGCGTGACCGAACAGAGACAACCCGAGCAGGATCTCCCCGAGAATCGTTTTCATCCGGATGACACCGTAGAGGTAACCCAGGTACGCCAGCGCGTATCCGGTCAACACGCCTGCGCCTAGCCAGCGACCGCGGCGCGTGTGCAGAAACATGGGCAATAACGGCAGCAGCACGTAAAACTGCATCTCGGTGCCGAGGGTCCACCACACCCCCCGGTACGGCATCAACCCGGAAGTATAGAAGGCCGTCGTTGCATTCAGGAAGAACAGGTGCGGAACCCCGACGAGCAGATCGCCCGGGCTCTCGGCCGACAGGATCGTGCCCCCGATCACGGCCACGTAGTAGAGCGGGAGGATGCGGAGCGCACGGCGCGTGTAGTAGCTGCGCCGCATCACCCGCTTTCCACCCGCAGCCTCGTTCAAGAAGGGGATCGAGAGTAGGAAGGCGCTGAGGACGAAGAACATGTTGACGCCGGCATGACCGGCGAGAATGAAGGCGGACAACGGAGATGCGATGAGCCCGGCCTTGCCCTCGGTGTCGCAGACGTACGCGTCCAGGTGGTAGAGAGCGACGAGCGTGCAGGCAATACCGCGGAGGGACTCGAGCTCCGGGAGATAGCCGGTGGACTTTCGCACGCCGATCGTAACGTCCGAGGCGGCTTTGTCCTCCGCTATTTGCACCGCGGCGAGTGTGGCCGGCAGTTGGTGAGGGCGCAACGTCGCGGGACGTTGCGCTGCTGTCTCGACATCGAAGGAACTCACCAGGGCACCGTTCGGATTCCCGCGATCGTGATCACCGATCGCTCGATCATAGTCGTGTGGCCACGGTGATCACGCACAGCGAAGCGACCCGGGTATGGGTCCGGTCGGAAGTGGCGCCCTGTCGTCGTGGCGGGTCCTTTGTCATGGGTCGAGAGCGGCCCTAGCAGCCCGTTGAAGAAGACCGAATTTCTCGAAGCACGGACGCCGGCGTCG
>CAZWAX010000312.1:0-7257 GCA_964631985.1 uncultured Polyangiaceae bacterium
GCGTGATCGACGTCGGAGCGCTGAAAGCGACCCTCGGACTCGCCGCCCAACAGGGAATCGCCGTGGCGAGCGTCGTCAATGATGCCAGCGAGCCCATAAACGTACCTTCGCTCTCGGGAAACTTCACGGTGGCAAACCTCGCGACGGGGTCGGCATGGGGCTCGCCGGCTCCGGCACGTTCCGCACGCTTCGAGTTCGACGGCTCCACGGTGCCGGTGGGGATTGTCGTCGACGGCAACACCGTCGCCTATCAGTCGTTTCAACCGCCGCGGCTGACCCTCGCGGCGTACTACGACCCGCGGACCCTGGCACCCGTGTCGGCGCACGGCAACCAGGTCATCTTCGTGAGCTTGAAGAATGCCGCAACCAAGGGTGCGTTCGTGACACCGGGCTCGACGACATGGGAGATCGACGGGGCGGGTCATGACGGTGGGCCACCGATCTTCACGACCGTGACCGTCAGCGGCGTGACCGAGTTCGATCTGATCTCGCTCGTCGGTGAGGCTGCAAACGGAGCCGCGGGCGGCCTGTTGTTCAGCAGCTCGGACACCCCCATCGGCGAATCGCGGTTGGTCTTTTTCGTGCAGTCGCTCGGGACGTTCGGCACGGGATACCTGCTCCCGCCGGTCCCGCGGGTCTTTTGACCGGCACGGCACCTCGGCCGCCCGGCGCGGCGATTCGACGCGAATCGATGGCCGCGCCGGTGAACGGCTCCGTCCGAATGGGTCGGCCCGGTCGCGGCGGCAATGGACCGTGCGTACACCTACCGGAAGCCCATGAACGCAGCCTAGGAGCGTGGGCCCGATCGCTCCGAGTAGATAGTCGCGGAGCCGTCGCGGGCGCGGTGGGCGCGCCGCTCCGGACCGAGTAGAGGGTACCGGAGAAGTTTGCGCTGCGACTTGGCGCTCCCGGGTCCGGCCGCTAAGACTCGCCTTTCGAGCGCGATCGTGACAGCGCGCTCACCTTCGTCACCTGGTGGAAGCGCCGTCGCCTCGCGCTGTTCGAGACTAGGACGACATCAAGACCGTCACCGCCGACCGGGCGCGGAGAGACGACCCGCCACCCCCGCGGAACCGGCGCCCCAAGCCGGCGCTCAACGCGCCCGCACCTGCTCGATTCGCGGTCAGATGCCCGTGAGTTGAGCAGCGTTCTCGCTCAGGAGCCGTGAATATCCTTGTTCGGGCGACGGTTGGCCGTGGCATTCGACTTGCTGTCGCTACCCATCACGATCGCCCATGGTTCGGCGCCCGGAGGAGACGGCATGAAAAAAATCGAGGCCATCATCAAACCGTTCAAGCTCGACGAGGTGAAGGAAGCCCTCGCCAAGTTGAACGTCCAAGGCATGACCGTGTCGGAGGTGAAGGGGTTCGGCCGCCAGAAGGGGCACACCGAGCTCTATCGCGGCGCGGAGTACGTCGTCGACTTCTTGCCCAAGATCAAGATCGAGGTTCTCGTCGCGGACGCCCAGGCGGCTGCCGTCGCCGAGGCGATCATGACCACGGCCAAGACCGGGCGCATCGGCGACGGCAAGATCTTCATCCTGCCCGCCGACGAAGCCATTCGCATTCGCACCGGAGAGCGCGGCGAAAGCGCGCTGTGAGCTGGTCAGTGTGAAGCCGGCGCGCGCTGCATGAGTGCGAACGGCACGACGATGCCGCACGCCAGCACGGGAAGCGCGAGGGTGATCGCGTCGAGGCCGTGGCGCGGGCGTGGTGGCGATGAGGGAGGGGAAGATCGGACCGGCGGCAGCGCCGGTGAGGATGACGGCCAGGCGACCCCGAGCAGACCGTCGGGCAGGCCCAGGCTCACGAAGGCGAGGGAGGCCAGTCCGAGGCGGGCTCGCGGGTGAAGTCGCACGCGCCTTCCGATGCCGGCGGCGCGTCCCCGGCGCAACCAACGGCGTCCGACGGCTGGTCGCACGCCGACGGGATGTGCTAGTCACGACCCATGCTCGAGTACATCTACGACCAAGCCCGCCAGCTGTTGGACAGCATCCGTCAGGAGACCAGCGAACGCGGCCTGATGCCGCTCCTCGAGCCGGTCGCGCCCTTCAACCAATCCCCCCTCCTGCTGCCCCTCGTGGTCGCCGGCTCGCTGATCTCGTTGATCTTCCTCTCCGGCATCGCGATCGGCGCGTTCGCGGCGCTCTTCACGGCGCTGCTCGCGCTGTACCTGCTGCTGAGCGAGGTGTTCGGCGTCTCGCTCGAATTCCAGCCCTTCCCGGGCTGACCCGCTCGCGGACCGGCGGCGGGTCGCCACCAAGGAGTTCCCGATGCCCCGTCTGCCGTTCCGTGCACTCTCGGCGCTCGTCGCGTGCGCGCTGGTTTTGCCCGCCGTTCCGGCTCGGGCCGGGTCCCCCGTCACCCGGGTCGGCCCGGGTTTCTTCCTTACGCTCACGGCGGGCCTCGCCAACGCGTTTTCGGCGTCGAAGGTGATCGTCGAGGCCGGCACGTACCACGAGTGTCCGACCGTGACCGGCCTCGTGCTGCTCACCATCGTCTTCAAGAAGGGGGCGGTGCTCGATGCGACGGGCTGCGACGCTGGCATCACGATCAAGGACGGCGCCGGCATCACGCTCAAGAACGTCACCATCGTCGGCGCCAAGCGCGGCGTCGTCGTGAAGGCCGCCGCCGAACGCGTCCTCGTCACCAAGTCGACGATCCGCGACGCCCAGACCGATCCGCAGCTCTCGGTGCTGGAGACCGGGGTCGAGATCGAAGGTGCCAGCGACGTCACGCTCGACGGCGTGACGATCCGCGGCGCGGCGACGCAGGCCGTACGCGCCCTCCTGACCGCCGGCATGACCGTCCGGAAGAGCACGCTCGCCGACGGCCTTGGCAACGGCGTCGCCTTCGTGCTCGGGAGCGGGGCGGCCGTCGAGAAGAACGTCATGACTGGTCTCGGGGGCCTGGCCGTGCTCGGCAGCGCCAGCGATTCGCTCGTGGCCTCGAACAGGATCTTCGCGAGTGGCGGGGGCATCGCCCTCGGCGGCACCAACAACCTCGTCGAGAAGAACAAGCTCACCGATCTCGCCACGGCGAGCATCGAAGCCCCGAACGGGAGAGGCGGATCGTTCTATCGCAAGAACACGATCGTCCGCCCGGCGATCGCGGCGATCGTCGCCGCGGGTAGCGTGGATACGTTCGAGAAGAACACCGTGAAGGAGCCGCTCGCGACCGGGATCGACGTCGCGGGGAGCGACAACGCTTTTCTCGGAGGCAAGGTGAGTGCCGCGGTGGACGTCGGTATCGCGATCCGGGCCGGTGCCAACCGCAATCGCTTCGAGGGCACGTCGTCGGCGAAAGCCGGCAGCGACGGCTTCCGCGTGCAAGGCCAGAGCAACGTCTTCGTGAAGGCCAAAGCCTCGGGGAGCGGCGCTCTGGACCTGAACGACGCCGCCGGTCCCGGCACGACCAACGTCTACACCGACTGCAAGTTCAAGACCTCGAACGTCAACTAGTCCGGGAGCCTCATTCGACTACTTGCCGGTCGCTCGTCGATGCCGGTAGGACTTGATGGTGGTGGGGGAGCGGTTGACGACGGGGGTGGGTGCGCCGACCGACGGCGCGCCGACCGGGGGCGGCCTCCGGGGCGGTGTGGCCGGACATGCGGCGGTCTTCCTGGTCGTATGGATCTTGTCCCTCCTCTACCTCGGCGAGCGCGCCGACCGCGGCTGGATTCCGCACGACGAGGGGCTGCTCGGCCAGGCCGCCGAGCGCGTTCTCGCCGGCGAGCTGCCGCATCGGGACTACGACGACACCTACACCGGGGGCCTCGCGCTTCTTCACGCGGCGGCGTTCCGCGTCCTCGGGGTGGAGCTCCACTCGATGCGCGTGGTGCTCCTGCTCTTCTGCGGCGCCTTCGTCCCGGTCGTGTATTGGATCGCGGCTCGGGTCACACCGCCGCCGGTCGCGGGGCTCGTGACGCTCGCCTGCGTCGGCTGGAGCGTTCCGAATTACTTCGCCGGGCTGCCCTCCTGGTACAACCTCTTCTTCGCCACCTTCGGGACGGCGGCGCTCCTCCGGCACGTCGCCACCGACCGACGCCGCTGGCTCGTCGTCGCGGGCATGTGCGGCGGTGGCGCGATCATCGTCAAGACGATCGGCCTCTACTTCGTCGGCGCCGGCTTGCTCTATCTGCTCTATCGCGAGCAGCTCTTGCACCCGGCCCGCGCCACCGACGACCCGCGCCCGCGACCGGGCGCGCTCGCGGTGCTCACCGTGCCGGCCGTGATCGCGTTCGTCGCGGTCACCTCGACGCTGATCTCGCTCGCGGGTGGGCTCATGGCGGTCGTGCAGTTCGTCGCCGCGCCGGCCGCGCTCGCCGGTCTCCTCGCGTGGAACGAGCTCCGGGCGGGCGGGCCGGGCCTCGCCACACGCCTCCGCGAGCTCGTCCGCACGACGGTGCCGTTCCTGGCGGGCGTCGCGGTGCCGTGCGTCCTCTTCGCGCTGCCGTATGTCCTGACCGGCGACCTCGCCGTGCTCCTCCACGGCGTCTTCGTGCTGCCGCAGCAACGGTTCGAGTTCGCCGTCTTCTCCCTTCCGCCGCTCTGGACCCTCGTCGCGGGCGTTCCGCTGGCGGTGCTGCTCTTCGTCCCGCTGTCCGCGCGTCCGTTCGGGCAGCGGACCGGCGCGATCCTCGCGGCGCTGGTGGTGATGCTCATGGTCCTCGTCGCCGGTTGGGGCTTCGAGACGCGCGTGTACATGGCCATGTGGTACGCGGCGCGCTCGGCGCTCGTCGTCGGGACGCTCGCCGCCGTCGCGCTCCTGGCCGCGTCGGCGCGCTCGGAGCGTCAGAGTGTCGAACGGCGGCTCGGACTTTTCGTCGTCGTCGCGAGCGCCGCGCTCGTGAACCTGGTGCAGTACCCCTACGCGTTTGGAATCTACTTCTGCTACGCGGCGCCGCTCATCATCCTGGCACTGACCTACGTGGTCGCGGCGACACCGGCGGCGCCCGCCCGGGCCCACGTCGGGCTGCTGGTGGTCGCGCTCGTCTTCGCGGTCCTGTGGATGAACCGTGGATTCGTCCGCGACCTCGGCGGACGCTACACGGCGCTGGCGCAGCGCACGCCGCTGGCGGGAGACCGCGGCGGGCTTCGCGTCTCCGCGCCCGAGGCGGATCTCTACCGCCGTCTCGTCGCCGCCATCCAGGCGCATTCCGGCGACGGCGACTTCATCTATGCGACGCCCGACTGCCCGCAAGTGTATTTCCTGGCCGAGCGTCGCAATCCCACCCGGACGTTCTATGATTTCTTCGACGCCGACTACGCCGACCCGCCGGCACGCCGCGCCCGGCTGCTCGCGCTCCTCGAGGAGCGCGCCGTGGCGGTGGTCGTCATCCACTGGCAGGCCGAATTCTCCAAGACCTACGACCCGGAATTCGTTCGTGCGGTCGTCGCGCGTTTTCCCAACCAGGAGAGCGTCCAGATCGACGAGTTCCCGGGTCCCGCGCGCTTCACGGTGCGCTGGCGTGAGCGGCCATAGCCGCGACCGGGGGGTCGCTACTTCGCCGGCACGTAGCGGCTGATCGTTTCGACCACGCATCCCGGCCGCTCGCCGCCCTCGATCTCGACCGTCACCCGCACGGTCGCCTGCACCGCGCCGCCCTTCACCTCCTCGACCTTCAGGAGCTCGCCGCCGCCGCGGACGCGCGCGCCGACTTTCACCGGCGCCGGAAATCGCAGCTTGTCGGCGCCGTAGTTCACGCCCATGGAGATGCCGCGCACCTCCATGATCTGCGGCAAGAACAGGTTCATGAGCGACATCGTGAGGTAGCCGTGCGCGATGGTGCCGCCGAAGGGGCCGCTCTTGGCGCGCTCGGGATCGACGTGGATCCATTGGTGGTCGCCGGTCGCGTCGGCGAAGCGGTTCACGCGGTCCTGCGTGATCTCGAGCCAGTCGCTGTAGCCGAGATGCGTGCCGACGGCGGGGGCGAGGTCGCGGGGGTGTTGGAAGACGGTGGGCATGCGGCGTGAGTTCCATAGTCGGATGCCGGTGTCGAGATCTTGCGGTCTGGTTGCGGAATGCACTAGCAGACGCGCGATGAGGAATGCCCCCGGCCGGTTCATCGCCATGCTCGTCGTTCTCGTGAACGCATCCGGAGCGCAGGCGCAGATCTGTGGCGACGTCGACGGGGTCGCTGGCGTCAGTGTGAGCGACGGAGTCAACGTGCTGCGTGCGGCGGCCGGATTGACCAGCCCGTGCTCCGGAAGTCTCTGTGACATCGATGGAAGTGGCACTGTGTCGGTGAGCGACGGCGTCGCCACGTTGCGCATCGCGGCCTGCCTCCCCAGCGAGGTCTCGTGCGGTACGCGATTCGGTAAGATCGTCAAGACGATCCAAGCCGCGGGTGTTCCCGCCGATCTGCGGATCGGGGCGCCGCCGGCGCCGGATGGGTTGTCGGATGTCGTATCGATCACGGGTCCCCCGATCGTGCGCGCCGGACAGATCGCGACCTTCGTGGTGCAGCTCGCGCGCGCCGTGGACTCGTTGCTAGTGACGTTCTCGGAAGAGGGCACCGTCGTCGATGGTTTCGCCGAGCTCCGACTCGCGAGCCCCACCACGTCGGTCGAGCTTCAGCTGACCGCCGGGGACCCATCGGAAGTGCTTGGCCGTGAGCTGCGCATCGGCAGCACGCTGAATGGAAGCGTGGGCGGTTTCCAAACCCGCCCACTGTCCATTCTCGGTACGATCATCGAGATCGCCGATGCCTTCACGCTCGCCGACGATCCGGACCCGCAGCTGGTGTCGTTCCCGTTCCAGGTGGAAGTCCTTGCCGGTGAGAACATCATCGCCGCCGAGATCATCTGGGACATTCGCAACTACGATGCCGACTACCCGTCCACCATCGGGGTCAACGGGCAGACGTTCCCGATCCCGGGCACAGATGCCACCGGCGCGCCCATCATCGAAGAGACGAATCAGTTCTACCATCAGGTCATTCCCTTCGATCCCGCATTCCTCGTCCCGGGCGGGACGAACGTTCTCACCGTCGAGACGTCGTTTACGACCGATGAGTTTGGCTTCGACGACATATTTTTCGAGGCGGCGAAGATTCGCCTGATCATCGACTCGGGGCCGTGAACGTCGCCCCCTCGACCTTCTCGACCCCATCGACCTCGGCGAGCGCGACGAGTTGGCCGACGGCGATCCAGCCGACGATGGTCGCGCCGTCGGCGTGTTCGATGACCAGGCCGGCCGCCACCACGGCCCGCCGTTCCCGCTCGGCGGCCGCGCGCAGTGTAACGGCGACGCGGAC
>CAZWAX010000313.1:0-7250 GCA_964631985.1 uncultured Polyangiaceae bacterium
CCGTCGCGCGCTGGCGCCGGCTCGCACATCCGACCGCGCGCGCCGTGCAAGCCGCCGGGCTCCGCGTGGAGTGCCTGCGGCTCGTTGCGGGCGAGCGGGTGCAGGTCGTGGTGGCGCGGCGCGCGCCGAGATGAAAACGCCCGCGCGTGCCGGACACGGCACGCGCGGGCGTCGTCAGGCGGACGCGACCGTCAGGGCAGAACGACGGTCGATGCGACGCAAAGGTCGCGCGGCCCGAAAAAGGGGTACTGGTCGGGACCGAACTGGTTGTTGGTGTAGACGAGCGCCGGAGCCGTGCTCGGGGGGATGCCTCGTACTTGGTAGCAGAGCATCGCCGCGCCGGGATTCGGAATCCCTTCGTCATTCTTGTCGGCGGCCAGACAGAGGTGGAGCGGCCGCTTCAAGTCGATGTCGATCGTACCGAACTGATCGGTGATCGTCAGGTTCGCGACCCGGGCCTGTGCCCCCGTCACCCGATAGCACTTGAAGTGATTGATCGGCGTCGCCAAAGGATCGGGCGGGCTCGTTGTGCTTTTGGACGTCGGGACCAGGAGGCGATCCGGACGCGACAGGTTCACGGTGACCGTGCCGAAGGGGTTGGTCACGTCCACGTTCTTGACGCTGGTGAACGGGCTGATCTGCTGGATCGTGTAGTACGTGAGATGGCCCGGGTGCGTCGGAGCGGTCGGATCGCCGCCGTTCACGTCCGCCGGCGCGCAGATGCGCTTCGCCCGTTCGACGATCACCGTGCTTTCGCCGAGCGTGTCGTCGAGGGTCACGGTGCGATCGAGTACGGGGCGGTGGATCTCGTAGCACTGGAAGGGATCGACCGCGCTGCCCCCCGGAGGCTGCAGCGGCGGGAACTCGAGGGTCACGTTGTTGTTGGGGTCACCCGTGATGCGCTGGGCGATGTAGCGGCCGAACAGTTGATTTCGGCCGCCCATGTCCAGCCAGCCCGTGGGCGAGAAGAACTGCACGTGGATCTCGGCGTTGTGCGCGAAGTTGGTGACGGGGTTGGCGGTCGGGTTGAAGCCGAAGGCCCCGAGGAAGATCTGGGCGCCCGAGTGCGTCCCCAGACCGAACTTGAGCCCGTCGTTGATCGAGATGCCGCCGTCGATCTGCAGAATCGTCTGGTCGGTGACCTTGATCGTGACGTTGCGTCCGATCTCGAGGCTCCGGAGATCGAAGGTGCCGTCGCCGAAGCTGACCACCGCATCGTTGTTGAAGCGCACGTCCCGGTACGCGCCGGGGGTGAACGTGAACGGGCTCGGGGCGCCAGTCCCCCCGACCGTGACGTCCGCCGCGTTGTCGGTGAGCGCACGTCCGGGGATGAAGGGAAAGACCGGCAGGTTCGCCGCGTCGATGATCGGTGGCGTGTACGGGGTCGGCCCGGTGCCGAGAATGGTAGGGGCGAAGCTCGCGTTCACGCGATTCGCGAACAGGTCGAAGAAGATGCCCTCCGCGCTCGTCGCGCGCACGCTGTCGGCGACCGCCTGGGAGCCGGGGTCCATGATCACGCGACCGAAGGTCGCGAACGAGAGCGCGAACGCGTTGGGATTGGCGGTCGGGTAGTTGACCCCGATGTCGCCGCCGCGGATGTGACCGCGCGGCGACGATCCCGTCGCCCCTTTGAGGATCATCTCGTCGTAGGCGAACAGGACGTAGCTGTCGATGATGCGGGGCGGCTCGACGGCTCCGGCGGCCGTGGTCCAGAGGAGGCAGAGCCCGATGAGGAACGGCCTCACGAGCGTGAAGGGGGATGAAGCCATGGCATTCGTCTCCTGGGGAGTCAGCGGATGGGAGTCTTCTAAGAGAAACCCCGGGAGGCTGTCTACTCTATTCGCAGCCGGACGGGGGGAATGGGCTCAGCCGAGCATTGGCGCACGGGAGCGCGTCAGAATCGAGCCCACCACGGTGTGAACCGCTCGCCCGGGATCTCGATGACGACCGAGTACTCGTCGAGCAGCGTTCCCTGCGCCCGGGCGAGCTCGGCGAGCGAGATGTTGTAGTCGGTCGCCGCCTGGAGCTCGATGCCGCGTGCCTGGGTCAAGTCGTCCTGAAAGTCGAGCACGTCCTTGGTGGTGGCGATCCCGACCTCGAGCCGCTTCTGCTGGTTGCGGAGGTTCTCTTCGGCGAGCTCGCGGGCGACGCGCGACGACTGAATGCGCTTGATGTTCGCGACGACGTCGTTCACCGCCGTCGACACCTCGAGGCTGATGTCGGAAAACAGCTGGCGGCGCATCAGCTCGGATTGCGAGACGTCGATCTTGGCTTTGGCATACTCGCTCTTGGCCGCGGCGTTGCCGATCGGAATCTCGACCTCGACTCCGGCCAGGTACGAGTAGAACTTCTTGCTGGTGAGGCGGTCGAGGGCTTCCCAGTACGGTCCGTCGAACGGCGTCTGCACCTGCTGGCCTGTGCTCGGGTCGACGACCGTGACGGCGTCACCCGAGAGGCCGTTCAGGCCGAAGTTGCCGACGAAGTCGACGCGCGGCAGGAGCTGGTTCTCGCGTACGCGCGCCGTCACTTGCTTGCTCTTGAGGTCGAGCGTCTGGGCGTGCACCTCGGGACGTTGCTCGAGCGCCAGATTCAGCGCGGCGTTGGCGTCGACCGTGACGGGGGTCGTCCGCGGCTGCTCGATCGGCTCGATCGGCCGCGGGATGAAGGAATCGCCCTCCTGCAGGTACACGATCTGCCGGAGCAAGCGCAGCGCGTTGTCGAGCTGATTGTTCGCGACGATCACTTGTTGCTCGCGCGCCGCGGCCTGGCTTTCGGCTTCCTTCACCGCCACCGGTGCGAGCAGCCCGACCCGAACGCGCTCGTTGTTCTCTCGCAGCGTCTGCTGCGCGAGCGCGAGCGCCTCCTGCTGCACGACCAGGTTCTGCTTGGTGAACACGACGACCCAATAGGCCGCGATGACGCGCTTCACGAAATCGGAGAGCTGGGCGCGATAGGTCCACGCCGCCGCCTCCGATTGCAGCTTCGTCACGTCGACCAGGAGGTAGGCGAAGTTGAGACCGAAGTTCCGCAGCAAGGGCTGGTTCAGCGAGAATACCAGCTCGGGCTCGTATTGCGGGATCAGCCCCTGAAAGCGCGCGTTCGACACGAAGCGGTTGTTGGTGAAGTCGATCGCAAAGTCGCCGCCCGTCCGCAGCGTCTTCAAGAAGCCCATGTTGGCGTTGAAGTTCTCCGAGGTGTTGACGCGCACGCCGGAGAGCGCCGAGGAGTTCGGTGCCTTCCGCCGGTCCTTGTTGACCTCCCCGGTGAGGATCGGGTCGAAGATGGCCTCGGCCGAGCGGATGTCCTGGCGCTGGCGGAGCGGCGTCAAGCGTTGCGCCGCCACCCCCGGGTTGTGGAGGAGCGCCTGGTGCACGGCTTCCGCGACCGTGAGACGGGCCGTCGCGCCGTCGTCGCCGCCAGCGTCCGGGGTGGTGATCTCCGGTGCACGATAGACCCACTGATCGGCGAACACCTGGGGAAGATGCGGCGTTTCCTCGAACTCGGCTTCGCGACGCGCCGAGGTTTCGGTGTCGACGACGGCTCGCCCTGCGGGCGCGCTGACGGCGGTGGGCGGCGCAGTGGCCGGCGCGTCGTCCGCTGCCGCTTGACCGGAGCACGCCATGAGACCCGCCACCACGGCGATCCCGATTCGTCGACACGTTCGCATGCAGCCGCTCCTTCGACAGCGGGCGGCCCGACGTTGCGCGCCGCCTCGCTCG
This sequence comes from uncultured Polyangiaceae bacterium, assembly GCA_964631985.1. Taxonomy (GTDB): domain Bacteria; phylum Desulfobacterota; class Binatia; order UTPRO1; family UTPRO1; genus UTPRO1. The sequence goes on from CAZWAX010000313.1 coordinate 3,720, forward strand.
TTCCCGCGGCGCCGCGCCGGCAGCACCGGCGAGCGTCGGAGTTCCGTCCCGGCGCTATTTACGACGAGTGCGCGATCGGCACCAGTACCGGCCGCCCGACGCGTACGCGGTCGCTCGTCACCTTGACACTCCAGGGGTGCTTGGTTACGCTCCGCCGCCTTCATACGACTGTTTTGGTATCGCACGACTGGCGTTGACGTGGAGCACCACGAGGAAGTGCGACCTTCAGGAGCCGAACGCCTGGGCCTCTGACTAGAAGGGGTCCAGGCTTTTTTGCGACTGCTGACCCCCGAGAGACAGGTAGGGACAACGATGATCAAGAAATATCTGCTCGCCCCCGGTCCGACCCCCGTTCCCGAGTCCGTGCTGCTGGCGATGGCGCAGCCGATCTTCCACCACCGCACGCCACAGTTCGAAGCCCTCTTCGCCGACACGGCCAAATCGCTGCAGGGGCTCTTCAAGACGAAGCAGGACGTGATCATGCTGGTGTCGTCGGGGACGGGCGCGATGGAGGCCGCGGTCATCAACACGACCTCGCCCGGCGACCGCGTGCTGGTGGTGAACGGCGGCAAGTTCGGCGAGCGCTGGGGCAAGATCGCCGCGGGCTACGGGCTCACCGTGACCGAGCTCAAGGTCGAGTGGGGCACTGCCGTCGATCCGGCCGCGGTCGCGAAAGCGCTGAAGGCGCACCCCGAGACCAAGCTCGTCCTCATGCAAGGCAGCGAGACCTCGACGACGGTGCTGCACCCGGTCGCCGAGGTCGCCAAGATCACGCGCGAAACCGACACGCTGCTCGTCGTCGACGGCATCACCGCCGTCGGCGTGCTCGATCTGCCGATGGACGCGCTCGGCATCGACGTGCTGCTGACCGGCTCGCAGAAGGCGCTCATGCTGCCTCCCGGGCTCGCGTTCGTGGCGCTCTCCGAGAAAGCATGGAAGGCCGCCGCCGCCTCGACGCAGCCGCGGTTCTACTTCGACCTGAAGCGCGAACGCGACAACCAGCAGAAGCACACGACCGCGTGGACACCGGCGATCTCGCTGATCTTCGGCTTGCACGAGGCGCTCCGGCTGATGTTCGCCGAGGGTCTCGACAACGTCTACGCGCGCCACGATCGGCTGGCGCGCGCGACGCGCGCCGGCGCCGAGGCGCTGGGCTTGAAGCTCGTTGCCCCGACCGCGCCGAGCCCCGCGACCACCGGCATCTTCCTGCCCGACGGCGTGCCCGGAAAGATCGTCGGTTACCTCCGCGACAAGGTCGGCATCACCTTCGCCGGTGGGCAGGACCAGCTGAAGGGCAAGATCTGCCGCGTCGCCCACCTCGGATACATCGGCAGCTTCGACATCATCACGGCGATGGCCGCGCTCGAGATGGGGATCGTCGCCTTCGGTAAACCGGTCGAGCTCGGCACGGGCGTCGGCGCCGCGCAAAAGATCTTGATGGCCGGCATGCCTGCCGTGCCCACGGCCTGAAGGAGAGGACTCCCATGACCTACCGAGTCCTCGCGACCGACCCCCTCGATCAGCAGGGCGTCGACGTCTTCACGGCCAATCCCGACATCCGGCTCGATCTGAAGCCCGGCATGAAGCCGGACGAGCTCGCGCGCGTCATCGGCGAGTACGACGCGCTCGTGATCCGGAGCGGCAGCAAAGTCACCGCCGACACGCTGAAGAACCACGGCAAGCTGCGCGTCATCGGACGCGCCGGCATCGGCGTCGACAACATCGACGTCGCCGCCGCGACCGCGCGCGGCATCGTCGTCATGAACACGCCCGGCGGCAACAACGTCACGACGGCCGAGCACGCCATCACGTTGATGCTCGCGTGTGCGCGCTGGATCCCGCAGGCCGACGCGTCGCTGCGCGGCGGCAAGTGGGAACGCACCAAGTTCACCGGCACCGAGGTCTGCAACAAGACGCTCGGCATCGTCGGGCTCGGCAACATCGGCGCGATCGTCGCCGAGCGGGCTCAGGGGCTGCGCATGCGGGTGATCGGCTACGATCCCTTCGTCACCGCCGAGGCCGCCGCCAAGCTCAAGGTCGAGCTCGTGGCGCTCGACGACCTCTACGCGCGCGCCGACTTCATCTCGGTGCACGTCCCGATGACGCCCGAGACCAAGGGTCTCATCAACGCCGCCGCCTTCGCCAAGATGAAGAAGGGCGTGCGGATCATCAATTGCGCGCGCGGCGGCATCGTCGACGAAGCCGCGCTGCACGATGCCATCATCAGCGGCAAGGTCGCCGGCGCGGCGCTCGACGTCTTCGCGGAAGAGCCGCCGCCGAAAGATCACCCGCTGCTGGCGCTGCCGCAGGTGGTCGTGACGCCGCACCTCGGTGCCGCCACCAGCGAGGCCCAGATCAACGTCGCCATCGCCATCGCCGAGCAGATCACCAATTTCCTCGTGCGGGGCGAGGTCCAGGCGGCCGTGAACATGCCGTCGGTCAGTGCCGAAATGTTGCAGTTGCTCCGTCCGCACCTGCAGCTCGGCGAGAAGCTCGGAAGCTTCCTCGCCCAGCTCTCGACCGAGCCGCCAACCGAGATCGCGGTCGAGTACGCCGGGACCGTCGCCGAGCTCGACGTCCGACCGGTCACGATCGCCGTACTGCGCGGCCTGCTGTCGCGCTTCATCGACGACGTCAACTACGTGAATGCCCCGGCGCTCGCGCGCGAGCGCGGCATCGTCGTGAAGGAGGCGCGCGCCAGCCAACCGACCAACTTCGTCAACTCGATCACCGTTCGGGTGACCCGCAGCTCGGCCACGCAAGTCGTCGAGGGCGCGGTCTTCGGCACCAACATCCTGCGGTTGGTGCGCATCGACGACTTCTACATGGAAGCAGTGCCGGAGGGGTACGTGCTGATGCTCAACAACCGTGACGTTCCGGGCGTGGTCGGGCGGGTCGGCACCATGCTCGGCCAGCACGGCATCAACATCGCCGGGCTCGAGCTCGGGCGCGAAAAGGCGGGTGGCATGGCGATCTCGTTCGTCCACGTCGACGAGGCCGTGCCCGAGACGGTCCTCGCCGAGCTCCGGCGCTCGCCCGACATCGTCGCGGCGCAGCTGCTCCAGCTCTGAGGCGCGCGATGTCCACCACGGTGGTCGTCGGCGTCCAATGGGGCGACGAGGGCAAAGGAAAGTTCGTCGACATCCTGGCGCACGACGCGGACATCGTCGTGCGGTTCCAGGGCGGCAACAATGCCGGGCACACCCTCGTGGTCGGCAACGAGCGGACGGTGCTGCATCTCATCCCGTCCGGGGTGCTCAATCCCGGCAAGATCTGCGTCATCGGGAACGGCGTCGTCGTCGACGCGGCCGTGCTGGTGGAAGAGCTGACCGCGCTCCGCGCGCGCGGCTATCTCACCGACGACGCGCATCTCAAGATCAGCGACGAGGCGCACCTGATCCTGCCGTACCACAAGGCGATCGACCTCGCGCGCGAGCGCCTGCGGGGCAAGGGCGAGATCGGTACCACCGGCCGCGGTATCGGTCCCGCCTACGAGGACAAGGTCGGGCCCACCGCCCCCCGCCACGTCCC
>CAZWAX010000314.1:0-7247 GCA_964631985.1 uncultured Polyangiaceae bacterium
CGCGAAATGAATTGAGATCCATGGACCAGCTTCTCACTGCGCCGACCCCCGTGCACGAAGGATCGTGGACTCTGACGGACGAAGAATTTCTGAAATCGCTGGAATGGGGGCGGGCCGGGAAATTGGCCCCGCTCAAACTGGCGGCGAAGAAGGGTGATGCCCGCGAGTTCGCGCGGCTCCTCGAACGGCACCTCCGCAAACAATTCCCCACGAAGAAGCTCGACCCGAAAAAGCCGGCGCCCCCCGCAGCGCAGCGCGTCCTCTGGTCGCGCCCAGCGTTCGACGAGTCGCTCCGTTCGGCAGCGCTCGCGGAGATTGTCTCGAAGCTCGATGCCGCGCTGAGCCAATCTCCCCCGAAGAAGTCCCCTCGAAAAAGGGGGGGGAAGAAGCTCGCGACGAAGCGCGTCCCCGAGAACGTCACAAAGAATGCGATCGACCCGTCGCTCGTTCGCTGGCTCGACGGCCTCGACCGGAACGAGTCGCTCATGCCGTACGAGCAGCTCATGCTCGCGGATCTGCTGCGACGGGCCAACGGGGAACTGTCGCGCACAACAACATTCCGTCTGTGGCGATTGCTGCTGGACGCCTCGCTCGACGGGCGAACCGAATCGAATGCGATGGACGAAGAACCGGCTCCCGAACTGCTCCGGGATCGCGAACTCGTCGCGCGGGGTGAGCTCGCATGGGGACTCGGCGTACTGTTTCCGGGCCTGAAGGTCGCGGAACAGTTCACCGAATCGGCACGTCGGGCGCTTCGCGATTCGCTGCTCGAAGGGACTGACGAATTGGGAATGCCGCGAGCGGATCTGCTCGAACGGCTCTCGTTCTGGATGGCGGCGGGTTCGGGGGTGACGGGAGCCTGGGCCGAGCGCCGACGCCTCGCCAAGGCCATGCGCGAGGTGATCGAGCGCCTCACTACGAGCGACGCGCCCGAGCCCGAGCTTCGTGCTGCCGCCGACGGGCTCGAGCGCTACGCCGAGCGTCTCGCCACCCACCCGCGGCGGAACCTGCCGCTCGGCTACGGTGAGAGCGCCAACGCCGGCGACGTCGCGGCGTTCTTCGACTACAGCCCGATGATCGGCCTCTCGAACCCGCTCGCGCCGCCGATCGTGCTCCAGGTCGAGGGCACGACCGTCCGCGGCCACGTGCGCTTCGGCGCCGCGTACGAGGGGCCGCCCGGCCACGTGCACGGCGGCTTCGTCGCCGCGGCGTTCGACGAGGTGCTGGGGTTCGTGCAGTCCACCACGGGCCAGCCCGGCATGACCGGCACGCTCACGATCCGCTACCGGAGACCGACCCCGCTCGACACCGACCTCCGCTTCGAGGCCACGGTCCAGCGCGTCGAAGGCCGCAAGATCTTCGCCGAGGGCCGCCTCTACGCCGGCGACGTGCTGACCGCCGAAGCCGACGGCATCTTCATCTCGGTCGACCTCGTGAAGATGCAGGCCCTGATGGACGCCAAGAAAGATCGGCAGTCCTAGAGAAGGGTCGGGAGTGCAACGAAGCCCCTTCGGGGGCGTACGGCAGATCGGGTTTTCAGCGCGCCGCGCGGAAGTTTTCGATCGCGACGCCGGCGTCGAGGTGTTCCCGTAGAATCGTTTCGAACGGCCGCTGATCGATCACCTCGAACTGGCTCGCCTCGAGCGGAAACCGTGCACCGTCCTCGGTGTAGGGTGTCACCGCCGACGAGCCTGCGGAGAGGACGCTCACCAGCGTCGCGACCCGCTGCTGGACGTCGCGCGGCTCGCGCGTCGTGAGTACGAGCTTGGCGTCGGGCAGGGCGAGCGACAGGAGGGCGAGCAGCCGCACGAAGTCGTCGTCGCCCACGCCGCGACCCACGCCGCCGCCCGCGATGCGACGCAGACGCGGCGTCGAGAGATAGACTTCCATGCCGGCGTTCAGGAGGTGCTCGACGTGCAGGGTCGCGGCCAGCATTTCGAAGGCGAGATCGGCGCAGAGCCCGAGCAGCACGCCGGGGTTGGCGACGCGGAAGCCGGCGCGGCGAGCGCGGTCGAAGTTGGTGAGGCGCCGCTCGTAGTCGCTCCGCGGGTTCTCGAGGTTCTTGCCCATGAACTTGCGATACGTCGTGCGGTCGTACGTCTCCTGGAAGGTGCACATCGTGAGCTTCGGCGCGAGCTTGCCGTCGGCGCGGCGGCTGATGCCGTCGAGCAGGACCGGGAGCTCGTCGTCGTCGATCGAGCCGACGTTCACCAGGACGTGGTTGAAGCCGCGCTCTTCGGTGGCGCGAAGAGCCGCGTTCACGTAGCGCATCGCCCAGGGTCGGCGCTCGACGCCGTACTCGCCGGTGAGGAGCGCCACGGCCTGCATGCCGCGTTCGAGGAGCGTGTCGAGCTGCGCCTCGACGGTGTCGAGGTCGGCGGTCTCGCGGGCGAGCGCGTCGTTGTCGCGCCGCATGCCGCACATGCGGCAGGCGGCGTCGCAGGTGTTGGTCATGTAGAGCGGCGAGAAGGTCTCGAGGTGCTTCACGCGCGCACCGCGCGCGCGGCGCGCGGTGTCGGCGATCGCGTCGGTGGCGATCGCGCGCGCGTACCAGAGGGTCGCAATGCTCTCGGCGTCGAGCCGCTCACCGCGCTCCGCCCGCGCGAGGACGGCGTGTGCCGCATCGCTGCTGCTCTCTCGTGCGCGTGCGAGCAGCCGTCGGACGGCGTCCTCGTCGAGGTGGAAGTCGTCCATTGCCACGGTGTTAACGGGTGCTCCTGGGGGCGTCAATCCGACTTCGCGTGCGCGCGGGCCTCGCGCTCGGCCGCGGGGCCTTCGGGGGCGAGGGCGAGCACGCGTTGCCATGCCGCGCGTGCCGTTGCACCGTCACCGCCCTGTGCCGCGGCGTCGGCGAGGCCGCGCCAGGCGAGATGATCGTCGGGTCGCACCTCGGTGGCGCGACGATAGAGGTCGATCGCCGCGTTCCACTGCCGGGCATCGGTGGCGACGCGGGCCTCGGTGCGCAGGCGCACTCCGAGCTCGAGGCGTGCCCACGTCCCGTCGGTGAGCGCGACGTCCGCAGCGATGTCGTCCTGCGCTTCGTCGACGGCCGCGCCTTCGCCGTCGGCGAGACGTGCCGCCAGATCAATGCGCACGTAGCGGCCGAACGTGTGCGGTCCCTCCGACACCCAGAGCACGCGGGCGGTGAGATCGGCGACCACGGAATGCGTCGTCACGACGGCGTCGAGGGCGTTCCGGTTGCCGAGCGGGAGCGGCGCATCGCCGGTGCCGGCACGGTCGCGCAGGATGCCGGCCGCGGCGCGCGCGTCGATGCGACCACGCGCGCGCCCGACGAGCTCGGTCATGCGGGCCTCGCGCGCGATCGTCGTCGTGAGCTCGCGGATGCGCGCGTTCTTCGGATCGGCGGCGAGCGCCGGCGTCCGATAGTGGTTGGAAAGGATGGTCGTCGTCGCGTCGCGCACGATCCCGAGCGCCCGGCCCGGCGCCCGCTCGACGACGGCCGACTCGCCGGTCTTCCCGTCGGCGAGCAGTAGGATGTGCGACGCCATCGGCGCGTCGCGTGCGACGAGCGCGATCGCCTCGTCGAGCGAGCGCGCGCCCTCGAGCACGCTGCGGGTCGTGAACACGACCGGCACGCCGGCGCTGTCGAGCTCGCCGGCGCGGCCGCCGTTCACGTTCACCCAGATGCCCTCGGCGTTCATTCCGGTCACGACCCCGGTCATCCCGGGCCACGCGACCGACACGAACGGGATCTTGCCCGCGGGCGCGACGATCGCGACGATCTTGTCGGCGTCGAACCAGGGGTCGACGTCGAAGTCGAAGTTGCGGCCGACGATCGTGTGGCCGCTCGTGGTCGCGGGGCCGGCGGCGACGAACGCGGTGCATGCCAGGAGCGGCGAGTGCTCGAAGGCGAGCGCGATGTCGTAGAGCGAGTGGAGATACACGAGCCGCTGATAGGTCGGGTACACGGAGGCGTAGGGGTCGGCGTAGCCGACGCTCTGGCCGTAGATCTCGGCGCGCCGGTCGGCCGGGAAGGCGCGATCGAGGTGGCGATGGCGGGCGCGCACGATCGCGCTCACCACCGAACGCAGCGTGCGCGAGGGCACGATCGTCGCGAAGAGCTCGAGCATGCGGCCGTCGCCGACTGCCATGAGAGGGCTCGCGAGGCGCGCGTGCTGGTACCCGAGCGCGACCGGATCGCCGGTGATCTGCATGACCCAGAGCCTGCCGCGCCGGGCGAGATAGGCGTCGCCGACGCGCGCGGTTTCACCCAAGTAGGTGACCGGGCTCGCGGCCGGGGGCGGGAGCGGCGGGGGATCGATGCGCGTCGCCACGTCGAAGAGCATGCGTGCCAGCATGACGACGAGCATGAGCACGGCCAGACGGCGGAGCCATCGCCATCGCCGGGTTCGATTCGCCGTCATGGCGCGAGAACCTAGCATCGATCGCGATTGACAGCCCCGGGGGCGCGTTCGTAGATACGCTCCGGCGCATGCGAGTCGATCGGAATGGGGCGCGCCTCGCCGAGGACGTCGTGGGCGACCCGATCGCCGTCGATTGGGGAAGCGTCACGCTTCCCGATGCGTGGGTCGACCAGCTGGACTTCCGGCGCCCGGCGCATGTCCTCGCCTACGTGCGCGGGTGGGTCCGCCGCCGCCGCAAGGTCGAGATCCCGCCCGACCTACCCGGCGCCGACCGCCTGCCGGCGTATCTGCGCCAGGAGTTCCACCACCTCCCGAACGGCGTGTACTCGAAGCGCCACGCCGACGCCTACGGGCGCTGGTTCGACCGCGTCATGCTGGGACGCGCGGTGCAGGCGCGGAACCGTCTCGCCGCGGAGCTCGCCGGCTGTCGCGCGGCGCTCGACGTGGGGTGCGGCATCGGCTCGCTCGCGGGGGCGATGCACGCGGCCGGCATTCCCGACGTCTGGGGCCTCGATCCGTCCCCCTATCTCCTGCAGATCGCGGCGCCGCGCCATCCGGCGGTGCGTTTCGTCCAGGGTCTCGTCGAGCGCACCGACTTCCCGAGCGCGCGCTTCGAGGGCGTGGGTGCGTGCTTCCTCTTCCACGAGCTGCCGCCGCGCGTCGCCGACGCGGCCCTCGACGAGATCCGCCGTATCCTCGCGCCCGGCGGGCGCCTCGTGATCGCCGAACCGTCACCCGTGCAGTTCGACATTCGGGATTGGCGCGCCTGGGTGAAGCGCAGCGGCCGGCGTGGGCTCTATTTCTCTCTCCTGGCCAAGTGGGTCCACGAGCCGTTCGTGCACGGGTGGCACCGCCGGGACGTCGCGAGCTGGCTCGCCGCCCACGGCTTTGCGCTCGTCGCCGACGAGCACGGCATGCCGATTCGCTTCATCAGCGCGACGCGGGACGCGACGCGCTGACCGTCCGCGGCGCGCCGGCCCGGCGCGTGACGTCGACCAGCGACGCCCCGACGAGCGCGTTCGTGAACGGCAGGTAGTGCCCGTGGGGCGCGAACAGCGCCGCGTCCTCGGCCGGCATCTCGCCCTCCGGTCGCACGATCACGTGCCGTGCATCGAGGTCGCGCAGCAGCGCGTCGTACCAGAGGGCGCGACCGTCGCGGAGGGTGGTGAGATCGGCCCGGCGGGGGAGGTGGACGATCAGGAACGCGGCGCCCGCGGCGTGCACGTCGTCGGCGAACGCGTCGACGATGCGGTTGGCGAGCTCGCGGGCCTCCTCGTCGAGGTGAAACGGTTTCGCCCGGACGTCGGCGACCAGTGTGGCGAGCGTCGCCGCGACGCGGTCTCGCATCCACCACGGCGACGCGTGCGGCGCGAAGAAGCGCTCGTACGGGACGAGCGGCTCGGCCCGGATCGCGGCCAGCGCCGCGCGCATGCGTGTGGGCGGGATGGTCGGCTGGTTCACCAGCGTGAGCGCGCCGTCGCGGACGACGAAGCGCGGCTTCGAGAGCGGCACCTCGCTGTCCATGAAGTAGAGGGGACGAAAGACGTTCAGGTTGCGCAGCACGTCCTCGGGTTGGAAGCCCAGCACGACGACGTGCGGACGATAGTGCCGGCCGACGTGCTGCCAGCGGAGGTAGGCCTGGTCGATGCCGTACGCGTTGACGCCGAAGTTCAGCACCTCGGCGTCGATGCCGCGCGCGCCGAGCCCGCGTTCGAGCGCGGCGCCCCAGGTCTCGTCCTGCCGCACCTCGTCGCCGAACGTGAAGGAGTCGCCGAAGATCGCGACCCGCAGCACGCCGGGACGAGGCACGCGGTCGGTTTCGCCGTCGGTTCGGATGCCGCCGCCGTCGACGCGTTGCAGACCGTCCCGGCTTCGCGCGCCCGGACCCGGCGCCCAGCCGAGCACGGGATCGTAGCGGAGGAAGCACGTCCCGCGCTCGAGATGCTCGAGCCGCTCGTCGATCGCGCGGAGCGGCAGCTGATACGGGCGGAGTCGGAGGTTGTGCAACCACTCCTGACCGTCGGCGTCGCGCCGCACCGTCACCCGGAGCGCCGCCTCGCCCACCACCCAGGTCGCCGCGAGCACGCCGAGCACGGCAACGAAGCTTCGCACGCAGGCGTTGCCCATCGATCAGGTCCGTTCCGCCGCGGTGCGCCCGGCCTCGCGAGCGCGAGATCTGAGCGCGGTAGCAGCGATTGCAGTCAGCGGCGCGACCATCAGAGCACGAGACGTCCCTGCGGTGAGAAGCCGGATCAGGCGTTGTAACCGACGAGTGCGATAATGAGTCTGCACCACGCCGTCAATCGCGCGGGCTGTCTCATTCCGAAGCACCCGCGTGTGGCTCCGACGGCTCGCGGGCCGCGCCCGATCAGCGCCGCAGGATCTTTCCGCCCGCCGTCTTGGCGATCGCCGTCACCGGCGTGAGCTCGACCGGGACCTTGTAGGGCGAGAGGCGCTCGGCGCAGTGGCGCATGAGCGCCTCGCGATCGAGCGCCGCGCCGGCGCGGAGCACGATCTCGGCGTGCGGCAGCTCGCCGAGGTGTGGATGCGAGCACGCAAACACGCGCGACTCGGCGATCGCGGGGAAGTCGGCGAGCACCGCCTCGACCTCCTCCGGGAAGAACTTGAGACCGGCGACGACGATGGTCGACTTCCGGCGGCCGAGGAGGGTGAGGGCACCGGTTGCATCGAGGCGGCCGACGTCGCCGGTGGGGAACCAGCCGTCCGCGAGCGTCGCGGCGCGCGGGGTCCACGGCGTGTAGTAGGCGTCGAAAAGACCGGGGCCGCGGACACCGACCTCGTCGTCGGCGAGGATCGCGACCTCGTAGCCGGGGACCGGACGGCCGACGGCCGTCGCCGGCA
>CAZWAX010000315.1:0-7192 GCA_964631985.1 uncultured Polyangiaceae bacterium
CCGCGCCGCCCGCCGCGACGACGCGCTCGCCGGTCTCGAGCGCTGGAAGCTCCGGCATCCCGACGTGGCGGCCCGTCTCGCGCCGTCGGACGTCCACGTCGACACCATGCGCGGCCGGTCGAGCACCTGGACGCGCATCCGCGTCAACCTTCGCGCCGTCCCCGTCGCCGAGCGGCCGGCCGCGGAGCCGCCGGATCCGGACTTCGATCCGCGGCGGGCGCCGTGAAGATCGCCGCGAGCTCGTAGGCGGGGCGCTCTTCCAACTGATCGTAGCGACATGCGCTCGGTGATCTGTCGGGTCGCCAGCGCAGGAAGTGGGTGGCGTGGCGGAAGCGCGTGCCCTGGAGATGGTCGTAGGCGACCTCGCAGACCCGCTCGGGACGGAGCGGTTCCCACGACAGGTCCTTGCCGCGGTTCCAGCGGCTCGTGGCGCCGGGCTTGCGCGGTCCGGCCGCCTCGTCCTCCCGCCAGGCGTGCCAGGGATGGTCGGTGAGCGCGTCCTCGCGCAGCGGCGCGAGCTCGTGCGCCAGCTCGGCGCGCCGCACCCGCGTGAAGCTCGCCGCGATGCCGACGTGGTGCAGCACGTCGTCCGCGTCGTAGAGCCCCAGCAGCAGCGAGCCGACGAGCTCGCCGGGTCCGTCCTTGTGCCAACGGAAGCCGGCAACCACGCAATCGGCGGTGCGCTGGTGCTTGATCTTCACCATCGCGCGCTGGCCCGGTTGGTAGACACCGTCGAGCCGCTTCGCGACGACGCCGTCGAGCCCGGCGCCTTCGAAGCGCTCGAACCAGTCGGCGGCAGTGGCGCGGTCGGTGGTCGCGGGCGTGAGATGCATCGCGGGCCCGACGCGAAAGACGCGCTCGAGCCGTTGCCGGCGCTCCCGGAGCGGCGTCCCGCGCAGGTCCTCCGTGCCCTCGGCAAGCAGATCCCAGGCGACGAACGACGCCGGCAGCTCGCTCGCGAGCCGCGCCACCCGCGACGCCGCCGGGTGGATCCGCTGCAACAGGGCCTCGAAGTCGAGACCGTCCGGCCCGGCGATGACGATCTCGCCGTCGACGACCGCCTGCGCGGGCAGCGCGGCGCGAAGCGGTGTCGCGAGCTCGGGGAAGTAGCGATCGAGCGGTTTCAGCTCGCGGCTCTGGATGAAGAGATCGTCGCCGTCGCGAAACACCAGGGCGCGAAAGCCGTCCCACTTCGGCTCGTAGAGCCACCCGTCGCCGGCGGGAATCTCGCTGGCGAGCTTGGCGAGCATGGGGGCGACCGGGGGTGCGACGGGCAGCGTCATGCGGCGATTGTCGATGGGCGGGTGTGCGGGTGCAACCGACGGTTGGCGGCCGGTTCCGTGGGTCGGCTCGCGTGCGATGCCGCGAGGCGCGGAGGATTGCCCGCCGACGACCCCGCGCGCGGAGTGGCCCGCCGAGTGGCAGCGAGCCGGGGGAGGTACCTGATTATTTCCGCGCCAGCCGCACGACGGCTGCGACCGCGTCGGCGACGAAGGTGCGGCCCGGCACCTGGACGAGGGCGCCGTCGATCAGCGTCGTCACCAGGCGGGCCGTGTCGAGGAGCTCGGCGCGCCACGCGCGCGGGCGGAGCTCGCGCAGCACCGGCACGAGGCTTTCGTAGAATGCGCCGTAGATCTCGTGGTGCAGTGTCCGGAACCTGGGGTGATGAAGCGCCAGGAGCGACATCACGACGTAGATGCGTCCGCCCTCGCGCGCCCACACGTCGATCAGGTGGCGGGTGATGGCGGCGAGGCGGACCTCGGGCGTGCCCGTGCGGGTCGTGATCGCCGCGACGTCGGCCTGGTTGCGCGCGAACTCGGCACGCACGACCGCATCGAGGAGATCGTCGCGGGTAGCGAAGTAGTACTGGAGATTTCCCAGCGTCACGCCGACGCGGGCCGCGATCTCGCGCAGCACGAAGCGGTCGTAGCCGTCGTCGACCAAGAGGCGGCGGGCGGCGCCGAGGATCTCGGCGCGACGGAGATCCCCTTTGCGGGCGGAAGGCACGGACCATAAATTAGGTCATTGACTTGATTTGGTCAAAGACCTATTTCGCTCCGCCATGGCGACCGACCTCGACGTCACCCTCGTCCCGGGCACACCCACCCACGGCGCTCGCATCGCCGAGCTGGTGTGGTCGACCGGTCCGGTCTCGTACGACTACATCTTCGGCGTCCGCGCCCGCTTCGACCGCTTCATCGCGGGCTCGTGGGAGACGCCGGATACCTACTTCGGCCACACCGAGGCCACCGTCGCCCTCACCGACGGCACCGTCGTCGGGGTCGAGATCGGCTTCGACGGCACCCGCAACTACCAGACGCGCGCCAAGCTCGGGGGCGTCGCGGCGGCGCTGGTGGCGGCCGGCACGCTCGACGGCAGCGAGCTCGGCGAGGTCTTCGCTCGCGCCGACCAGGCGAGCTACCTGAACCCGTTCGTGCCGCCCCACGCCTACTACGTGCTGGCGCTGGCGGTCGTGCCGGCGATGCGCGGCACGGGCGTCGGCGCGCGGCTCTTGAGGAACGCGATGGACCGTGGCCGCCGGCTCGGTTGCCGCGACCTCCATCTCGACGTGCTCTCCGACAATCCGGCCGTCGCCTTCTATCGGGCGCACGGCCTCGTCACGATGGCGGAGACGATCGCCCCCGAGCCGTGCCGGCAGCACGGCGTCCCGATGGAGATGCGCATGGTCGCACCGCTCACAGGAGGAGACGCGTGAAGCTCACCGAGTTGCCGTTCCAAGCCATGGGTCCGCAGCCGCCGTTCGAGCCGGCCGCGCTCGAGCGCTTCGTCGCCGCGCCCCGGATCGGGATCCTCTCCTACGTGAAGCGCGACGGGACACCGGCCCAGGCACCGATCTGGTACCAGTACCGCGACGGTCGATTCTTCATCGTCACGGCGAAGACGTCGCCGAAAGCCAAGGCGCTGGCACGCGCCAAGCGCGCCTGCCTCACCATCCAGGACGAGATGCCGCCCTACCGCGCCGTGATCGTCGACGGCGACGTGACCGTCGGGGACGTAGCCGTGGAGGGTGGGATCAACAGCTGGCTCGCCATGCACTACTTCGGGCGCGTCGGCGGGCGCGAGTACGAGAAGATGACCGCCGAGGAGAACCACAAGACCGGCCTCAGCCTCATCAGCTTCGAGCCCGTCCGCGTTCGCGGCTTCGACAACACCCGCATGATCAACGTGGCGCTCCGCCTCTACATGCGCCTCCGCGAGAGCCTTCCATTGCCGCGTAGCTGGTTCTGATCGGGTAGAGATCCGTTCGCGAGCCGTGGGTCGTCGTGCTACGCCCGCGCGCGGAGGAGACCTGAGCCATGGCCGACATGCACTTCGGAGTGACTTTGCCGCAGATCAAGCGGCCGTGGAGCGACACGCGCGCGACCGCCCAGGAGCTCGACCGCCTGGGCTTCCACTCGGTGTGGTTCAACGACCACCTCTACGGCGTGCCGATGCCGCACCTCCCGATCCTCGAGGCCTGGACCGCGCTCACCGCGGTCGGCGCGCTGACCGAGAAGGTCGAGCTCGGCACCCTGGTGACGCCGGTCGGGTTCCGCAACCCGGCGCTGCTGGCGAAGATGGCGGCGACCCTCGACGTGGTCAGCAACGGCCGCGTGATCGTCGGGCTCGGCTCGGGGTGGTTCCAGTCCGAGTTCGAAGGCTACGGGATGCCGTTTCCCACGCTCCGCGACCGCCTGGAGCAGCTCGACGAGACCGCGACCATCCTGAAGCTGCTGTGGACCGAGTCACAACCGAGCTTCACCGGCAAGCACTACACGCTGAACGCCACCTACTGCGAGCCGAAGCCGGTGCGCCGGCCGCCGATCCTGATCGGCGGCGGCGGCGAAAAGGTCCTGCTGCGGCTCGCGGCCCGGCACGCCGACATCTGGAACAACCTCGCCGTGAACCAGCAGGCGCTGGGATCCAAGATCGCGAAGCTCCACGAGCACTGCGCCGCGGTCGGCCGCGATCCGGCGGAGATCCGCATCTCGCAGCAGTGCCTCGTGGTGATCGGCGAAGACGAGGCGGACGCGCGCGCCAAGAACGAGAAGGCCGCGGCAATCTACGGCGGCCACATGGGCGCTGGCGGACCGCTCAGCATCGCCGGCACGGCCGAGCAATGCATCGAGAAGATCGAGGCCCATCGCGCGCTCGGCTGCACCATGTTCGTGATCGAGCTCTTCGGCCGCGACGTGCGCGAGCCCGCGCGCCTCTTCGCGGAGCGCGTGCTTCCCGCGTTTCGCTAGCTCTCAGTCGGCGCGCGCCCGATAGAAGGGGCTGGTCTTGTAGATCCGGCCCATGATCGCGAGCGAGATCCGCGGGCTCACGCGGTGCAACGCCCACATGAGCCGCACCTCGGGCGTGAACGGGATGACGGCGCGATTGCGGGCGACGCCGCGCAGCACCGCGCCTGCCAGGCGATCGGACGAATAGAGCCGGAGCCGCGAGTCGGCGAGCACGCGCTCGCGCGTCGGGCCGACGATCTTCGCCGCCTGCACGATTGGCGTCTGGATGAGGCCCGGGCAGACCACGCTCACCCGGACGCCGTGTGACCGGGCCTCGGCTCGGAGCGTGAGCGAGAGCCCGACGACCGCGTGTTTGGTTGCCGCGTAGGCGATCGTCGCGGGCGACGGGATGAGCCCGGCGGCGGACGCCGTGTTGACGATGTGGCCGTGCCCCTGGCGGAGCATGATCGGGTAGGCCGCAACCACGCCATGGACCACGCCGCGCAGGTTCACGTCGATCTGGCGGTTCCAGTCGGCGAGCGAGGTGTCGCGGGCGTCCGCGAAGACCGCGATCCCCGCATTGTTGAAGATGAGGTCGAGGCGGCCTTCGCGGGCGACCGTGCCCTCGACCACGCGCTGGACCGCCACCGAGTCCGTGACGTTGAGGGCCTCGGCGCGCGCCTTCGGGCCGAGCTCGGCGGCGACGGTCTCGGCGAGGGCTGCATCGAGGTCGGCGATCACGACCTTGGCGCCCGCGCGCGTGAGCGCGGTCGCGATCGAACGGCCGATGCCCGACGCGCCGCCGGTGACGATGGCGACCTGATCCGCGAAGCTCTTCATCGCATCTCTCCTTGCGCTGCCATGAGCGTCTCTACCGCCGCGATCGTCGGAATGCCGGGGCGCCCACCGCGCGCCGTGCATTTCAGGGCCGCACTGGCATTGGCGAACCCGAGCGTGCGCTCGAGCGGCCACCCGTGCAGGAGCCCGTGAATGAACCCGGCCCGGAAGACGTCGCCGGCGCCGGTGGTGTCGACGGGGTGGACCGCGAATCCCCGCGCGTGGGTCGCGCCGGCCGCGGTGCGCGCGATCACGCCGTCGGCGCCGAGGGTCACCGCGACGAGCGGTGCGCCAGTACGGACGGCCAGCGCCGCGAGGGCCGCCTCGGCGTCGACGGCACCGGTGAGCGCCATGGCGAACTCACGCGACAGGATCACGGCGTCGGTGATCGCGAGCAGACGCTCCACGCGTTCGACGCCGGTGTCGACGTCGACGACGACCGGGATGCCGGCGGCTCGCGCCGCCGCCGCCGCGGCATGAGCGGCGTCGGCGTCGTAGCCGTCGACGTGCAGCACGCGCGCGCCGCAGACGAGATCGGGATCGACCTCGTCGGCCCGGAGGGTGAGGGCGGCCGGCCGATGCATGAGGATGGTACGCTCGCCCGACTCGCGGTCGACGAGGATCACCGCGCACTGGTTGGCGACGTCCCGTCGCACCGGCGCACGCGTCACGTCGATGCCCTCGTCGGCAAGCGAGCGTCGCGACATCTCGCCGAGCGCACCGTCGCCGAACGTGCCCACGTAGCAGGTGCGGTGTCCCCAGCGTTGCAGCGCGACCAGCGCCGTCGCGACCTGCCCGCCGGGCTGACACTCATAGGCGGCGAGGGTCTGCTTCGTGTCGAAGGTGGGAAACGGGTCGACCGTGCAGAGATGGTCGACCGCGTTCACCCCGACCCCGACGACGTCGAACACGCCCGCCGGCGGCACGCGGATGCCGATGGCCGTCACGTGCGCGGCCGAAGGCCGTCCACGACGGGAATGACGACGAGCGGCTCGCTCGCGGGGTCACGACGCACCCGGATCGCCGCGTCGGGCGCGCCGGGCGGGACGCGGCCGCGGAGCAGCAGGCGAAACTGCTTGCCCGGCACGATCGTGCGCAGCTCGCCGCTGATCCCGTCGGGATAGTCGACGTCGCCGATGGCGAGCGGCGCGCCGTCACGCGCGATGAGCATGATACTCGGGAGACCCGGTGCGCCGGTCGTACGTGGCACGCGCACCTCCGGCGGGAAGGCCACGACGCCGTCGTACGCGACCGCCGTGACGGGCAACGGGCCGGCGCCCGGCCCGAGGTCGATCGTGGCGCGCACCACTCCGGCGGCGCGCGGCGTGAACCGCACCCGGATCCCGTGCGCACCGTCCGCGCGTTGCGGCATCGTCTCGACGGCGAGCTCCGGGTGGGCCGGCGGCCGAACGGCGCCGACGGCGCCCGGCAAGACCACGTCGCGCGTCACCGACGCGCCGACCGCGACATAGCCGAGATAGACCGCCGCGGGGTCGGACCCGGCGCCCGAGCCCGCGAGCGTCACGCGGAGCGGCGTCTCGGGATTGCTCGGGTCGCTCGAGCGGAGCCGCAGCTCGCGGACGGGCCCGCCGGGAAGACGCCCGGCCCGGCACTGCACGTCGAGCGCGGTCGCGGCACCGGGGACGAGCGTCTTTGGCAGGCGCGACGCGGGAGCACACCCGCACGCGGGAACGACGTCGTCGAGCTCGAGCGCCGCGCCCCCGACGTTCTTCAGTTGGAACCGTGCCGCGCCGCCGGCGTCCGTGCTGGAAAGCACGCGCACCTCGAGACGCGCCGGCTCGCTCCGACCGCATGCCCCGGCGGCGCCCACCACGAGACACGCGAACGCAGCGCCCCAGGCGGCCGTCTTCGTCCGCGCCGTGGTCATGGCGTGTCGAGCCACGTGGTGGGGACCGCGCCACGGACGAAGTCGGGGTCGGCGAGCACGCGCTGATACAACGCGACGTTGGTCGGGACCCCGTCGATCACGAGCTCGGCGAGCGCCGCGGGGAGATGGGCGAGCGCCTGCCGGCGCCTCGCCCCGTGCGCGAGCACCTTGGCGAGGATCGGCGTCTCCGCGACCGCGATCACGTCGCCCACTTCCAGCGCCGACTCTACCCGGATGCCGA